>NZ_CAAAJC010000022.1 GCF_900640175.1 Legionella sp. W10-070
TCTATCAGCACTCCAATCTCTCAAAGCGCCCACACAGTTTGTCTTCTATTTCTTAATGAACCCGCCCCGAAGGCGTGATGCGTATTCTACTCATCTGAACGAATTTGTCGAATACTTTTTGAAAAAAAACCCAAAAAAGTTAAATCAAGCTAATTGAATAAGCCAATTTGCACAAAACAAAACCCAATAGTATTATTTTGTTCATCGAAAGATCAAATAGACAATCACTCGACCTTCAATTATTTTGTTTAGATTTAATCATCCTGTACAATATAGTTCCTGATTTAAAATTAGTCAAATAAAATTACAACAAATTTTACACTAAGCTGAACTATAATCTAAAGACAATGAACTTCTATACAATATAAAGGATTATTGTGATAAGAGAGGAGCTCAGCCGATGCTTTCAAAGCATTCGTGAACAAACAGAAAAACTATGCCAGCCTCTTTTTACAGAAGACTATGTAATCCAAAGCATGTGTGATGTAAGTCCTCCTAAATGGCATTTGGCTCATACCACCTGGTTTTTTGAGAATTTTATCCTGGTTCCCAAGCTAAAAACGTATCAGTTATTTAACTCTTCTTTTCATTATTTATTTAATTCCTACTATCAAAGCCTTGGTAAACCCTACGTAAGGGCAAGGCGAGGATTGCTGTCACGACCCACTACGGAAGTTATCTATGCTTATCGAACCCATGTCAATCATGCGGTCTTAGCATTAATTGATCAATTAACCGAAGCAGAACTCGATGATATACAACTATTGATTATCTGGGGTTTACAACATGAGCAACAACACCAGGAACTTTTGCTGATGGATATTAAGCATAACTTCTCCATTGACCCTGATTTCCCTTCTTATAAACCACATACTATTAGCAATAACCAAAAGATAAACTCGGTAATGTCTAAACCTGTTATTGGAGTCAACGGCGGCATTATTGATATTGGTTATGCAGGCATGGATTTTTGTTTTGATAATGAAATACCCAGACATAAAAAAATTCTTGTCCCTTATTTAATTGCCCCCCAATTAGTAACCAACGGTGATTATCTGGAATTTATAAATGATGGGGGCTATAACGAACCAAGATGGTGGCTTGCAGACGGTTGGGAGCATGCTCTGGAGCAAGGATGGCAGGCACCCTTGTATTGGTATAATTTTGATGGTGAGTGGTATATCTTTACTCTGTCAGGATTACAAAAGTTAAATCCTGCCGAACCTGTGTCTCATGTCAGTTATTATGAAGCTGATGCCTATGCTAAATGGCGTGGCTTCCGCCTTCCCACTGAAGAAGAATGGGAACATGTTGCTATTACCCATGCTCTTTCTATAGATAAAGGAAATTTCCTTGAGTCAGGTTTGTTGCACCCCAAAATACTGACAAGCGCAAATAAAATAAAGCCTGAACAATTTTTTGGTGACGTATGGGAATGGACAGCCAGCAACTATTCTCCTTATCCTGGCTATAGAATCATAGAAGGCCCTCTCGGCGAATACAATGGGAAGTTTATGAGCAACCAGATAGTGCTTCGTGGGGGTAGTTGCGTTACGCCTATGACTCATATTCGAGTAAGCTATCGAAATTTTTTTCAACCTGAAAAGCGCTGGCAATTTAGCGGGATACGCTTGGCTGCAAATCCTTAGGGAGAAAATTCGTGGATGCAAAAATAAGGATTATCCAAAATGATTGTAAAAATCAGGTCGACCACAAACAATTCATGCAGGATGTGTTTATTGGCCTTTCTAAAAAAAACAAGCAAATTCAATCCAAATATTTTTATGATGCAGCGGGTTCAGAATTATTCAACCAAATTACCCGTCATCCCGACTACTATTTAACCCAGTGTGAATTAGAAATATTAACCGCCTATAAGCAGACTTTTTCTACCCTGTTAAGTAATACCCAACCTTTCAATCTTGTCGAGTTAGGACCTGGCGAGGGCATAAAAACACGGATTTTGCTTAATCAGTTTTTAGAAGATCAGTTAAGCTTTACTTATTACACAATTGATATTTCCAGAAGCTACCTGATTAATTTGGTCAAGCAACTGCAGCAACAATTACCGCAAATTGACATGGTCGCATTAAACTCGGACTATCTGGGTGGTCTGGAGTGGTTGGGATTAAATTCAAATCAGCGTAATTTTGTGCTTTTCCTGGGTTCAAGTATAGGGAATTTTGATTTAGCAGCGTCAAAGGAGTTTCTGCGCAATCTCAGAGCCTCTCTTCGCAAAGGTGATTACCTGCTAATCGGTTTTGACTTACTAAAAGATATTGATGTACTTATGCGAGCGTACAATGATCGGGACGGCATTACAAGACGTTTTAATTTGAACTTATTAAAACGTATAAATTATGAGTTAAATGCCAACTTCAATATTGATTCCTTTTACCATTATGGAACATATAATGCTTATAACCGAGCAATGGAAAGCTATCTCATAAGCCGCAAAGAGCAAATCGTCTCCATTAAAGCGCTAAACAAATCTTTTAATTTCAAAGCATTTGAACCGATTCATGTAGAGTCCTCCTACAAATACCTCTTTCCGCAAATAAAAAAATTGGCTGATATCAGCCAATTTAATATCATTGAAAACTACACTGATTCCAATGAATACTTTGTCAACTCTTTATGGCAGGTACCGAACTAAATCGATATGAAAATATCAACACAAAGCCCAGCCATCAAAATTTAGTTATTGTCATTATCGCCGAAATATTGCAGATAGCAGAAACCCAATTCCACCGGCAACAAGAAGAGAGGTCAGAGGATGTTGCTGTACTTTAGTAGCCACTTCATTTGAGTATCCCTTTAAATTATTTTGTGCTTCATAAACCCTGTCTCGCCCTTGCTCATAGAGTTCATTTGCCATCTTTTTACTCTCATTAAGCAATTCGATTGCAGCCTCCCCCACATGAGATTCCTGATGGCTTTCTTTGCGGGATTTAATTCGAGCAGCTGCTTGCTCTCTTGGAGTATGTTGTGTTTTGGCGTCCATTACTATCTCCTATTCCTTAAGTTACTTAGAAAAATGATATCTATCTAACTTTGTTTCTAATTATAGCAAATGGAGTGATAATTGGTTTCGGGTAGATTTAAAGCCGCTCGCCCTGATAATCAGGTAAATTTTTAAGACCCTTAAGATTATCTTAACTAACAAGGCTTTAAATATGCTCAAGGTTAATGCCAACCATTCGTTTTTTTGAAATTCTCACGAAATATATTCTTTATCCACTAGAAGAGCATATGAATGAGGAACTCCGACATCGCGCTGAGCAAACAGGGATTTAAGCAACTGGCTTGCCTGGGTGAGACTCTTTTAACAGAAATAAAGCAATAATCAAACTCGCCAGATAACAACAAGGCATCACCAACAATGCCTTGTTGTAGCTTTGTAAGCTGTATACCGGAACCTCGTTTGCCAGAGTCCAATGATTACTATAATTTAAAATTATACCAACAAGCGGCTGAAAAATTGCCCCACCTAAAAGTACAGAAAGATTATTAAATCCGGAAGCCGTACCAACCAACTCAGGTGGATTATTATCTTTTACAACTGCAAAACTGACTGTTTGTCCTCCAGCACCAAGTCCGAGGAGGAAAAGAACAGCATACATCCAACTGACTGGCACATCAGGCAGATACAATAAAATGAGTGTCGCCGTTAATCCAAAAAAAGAACTAAGAGTCAGTGCTAAACGACGTCTGTAAAAACGATCACTGATCCAGCCTAACAAAGGACTACCGACTCCAATTCCCAACCAAATCATACTGCAAAGACCAGACGCCATTAAAACAGAGATTTGGTATTTTTGCTGCAAGTAAGGGACACCCCATAGTGCTGCAAAAACAGCTATCGGTGTCCAAATAGAAAAAGCATAGGCACCCGTCAACCAGGTATAAGAACGTCTACACACACTAAGCAGACGGTACCATTCATCAATAAATTGCCGTTTTGGAGGCGTTTGGGTCGCTTGATCCGGATAGTCGCGTATTACCAGCCAAATTAATGTCGCAAGAAATAAACCAATCAAGGCCAGGATAAAACTGGCATTGCGCCACCCCACCAGCTCAATCAATGCTGCCAGAGGCATTTCACCAAACATTGCCCCAACAGAGCTCATGAGCTGAGCAATCCCTGCAAGCAGTGCGAATTGGTGCGGAGGAAACCAACGTGAAACTAAAACCAACACACCAATAAAAGAAAAGGCTGAAGCTATACCAATGAGAAAACGTCCTAAAGCCGCAGTTAACAAGCTGGATGTCGAAGCAAAAAAGAAAGAGCCAACAGCACATAAAATTAATGCACAAGTCATTAATTTACGTGGGCCATAGCGGTCAAATAATAAACCAGCCGGTAATTGCATGGGGGCGTAAGCATAAAAATAAAAAGCGGAAACAATCCCAAAACCAGCAGCACTGACATTAAAGGTTTTCATCATGGGCTCTGCCATGACACTGGGTGCAACCTGCAAGATAAATTCATACAAATAAAACGATGCAGACAACAAAAAAATTATGTATGCAGTAAACTTGCCAGGGTGCTGATAATTTGACTGATATGCGCTCAAAATAGAATATCTTGTTATTGATAATACACAACATTACACCCTAAGCTAATTTCGTTTGTCAATGCCCGCAGGGTAGATTACTCCCAATATAATTGGTCGATTTGAGCCAGTAACCTGTGTTAAATCCAAAGCGGTATTATTCAGTGTCTTTTCAGCAAACCAGGCAAACATCGATGCTTCTATAAAATCAGGATCAACACCATAGGCGCTGGTACTTTCTACCTTAACATCAGCTAATAATTCCGCTATTTTTTCAAGCAACGTCAAATTATGAGCCCCACCGCCACAAATCAGCAAGGTATTTGGACATAAACCATGCCCCTTTATAGCCTGAGCAATAGTAGTTGCTGTCAACATCAAT
Organism: Legionella sp. W10-070; assembly: GCF_900640175.1. Taxonomy (GTDB): domain Bacteria; phylum Pseudomonadota; class Gammaproteobacteria; order Legionellales; family Legionellaceae; genus Tatlockia. Next base: position 4,939 of record NZ_CAAAJC010000022.1, read on the forward strand.
AAAGTAGCTTGCACATCAGCAGCAGCATATTGAGGACGCAGATGACCCTCTAGCCAGCTCAGTGAAAAATATTCTTTGCCGATACTTTTGGGATATTGCCGATTGAAATAGTTGTCGGTTAATAAGGAGTCAAGTAAAGGGCCAATGAAATTGCCGGAAGCAGCCCAGGCTCCAGCTTTGTCATAACTATATCCCTGATGTTTTTGAATCCATGCATCCATCAGGCAGTTTCCTGGTCCCAAATCATAGCCACACAAATTAAACTCATCTTTGAGATAAGTCATATTTGCAATGCCACCAATATTCACTATAGCTAGTGGATGACGATGTGCTTTAAATAATGCCTGATGATAAATTGGCGCAAAGGGTGCCCCCTGCCCACCTGCAATAAGATCACGTGTTCTAAAGTCAGCGATTACCCTGACACCAGTAAGCTCAGCGATAGTATGTGCACAGCCTGATTGCACGGTATAGGGAATATCAGCAGTAGCATCATGACAAAGGGTTTGTCCATGACTACCAATCGCTTCAATCTCTTTGGCATTTACACCTGCTTTATCCATGACCTCAAGAGCAGCTTTTGCAAACTCTCTTCCCAGGATAGTGTTTAATTGACTATACGCTTTTAAGCCAGAACATGTTCCTTCCAGTACTTGCTCAAGAAACGCTCTTGCATTAACGCCATAGGGTCTGGTGAGCCCGGCAATCAATGAATTTGAGGTGAAGTCCATGAGTGCTGCATCAACACCGTCCATGCTGGTACCAGACATTAAACCTATAAATAATTTTCTACTTTTATTTAAGTTTACTTGTGTCATAATTTTTCTCCTGACATTCACCACCAGATTAACTCTTATTTAAATTAGAAGTCCTTATGCAGAATAAAGTCATTCCACAGCCAAAAACCACCCCTTTTTTATTTTTAGGTATCTTGTCGACATTTTCCCTGCTTACCTTTGATTTATATCAACCAGCACTTCCTGCAATGACAAACTATTTTAATACAAGTCATGTTTTAGGTCAGTTGACTCTAAGTTTATTTTTCTTCGTTTTCGGGTTTTCTCAATTAATTTGGGGGCCTTTAGTTGACCATTTTGGCCGCAAAAAAACCTTAAGGCTAAGTTTATTTCTTTTCCTGGCAGCTACTTTAGCTTGCATTTTTTCAATCAATATAACGATGCTAATCATTGCAAGGATGTTCCAGGGATTTACTGTTTGCTGTGCTTATATTGTTGCCTTTTCGTCAACTCGGGATCAGGAGGATAGTACCGACCGAGCCAGGGTTTTATCTCATATATCGATGATTGTTTCTGTTTCTCCTATCTTTGCTCCCCTGGTAGGCTCAGTTATTTTCACCCACTATGGTTGGCAGGCAACATTTGTTTTGATGGGATTAATTGCTGTTTTTTTACTTGTTTCAGCAGAAAAAGTATTACTTGAATCACCCCACTGGTCAAAGACTGATACGGCATTTTTATGGCAAACATCATGGGCCACTTATAAGAAAATACTAACGCATCAACGGTTATGGATTGGTACCGCCCTGGTTACTGCCTCCTACTCTTGCGTCATGATAGTAGTTATCAATGCCGCGTTTTTAGTGATAGATAACCTGGGAATTACTCCTTTCTATTTTGCCATTCTTTTTGGCAGCAATGGCCTTATGCTTATTTTGGGTAATTTTATTGGCATTAAGCTACGGGAGCATAAATCCCTAACATGGAATATTTGTGCTGGCAGTCTGTTAATGACTTTAAGTTCACTGCTAATGCTGCTTTTATTTTATATTTATGGCTTGAGTTTAATTAGTTTAGCCCCTACCCTCCTCATTAACCTGGGAGTCAGTTTAGTCAATCCACCGGCATTTTCTCTCGTGCTATCTGATTATAAACATCATGCAGGAACAGCGACCGCTTTACTTAATACAGTAAGAATGACTTGCTCTGCCATTATAGGTGGATTTATTGCTGGATTAATTACCATCCACAGCAGTATTATGGCTGTAAGCCTGCTTTTCTGCTCCCTGATTTGCTTGGCGTTCAGCTTTTTAATTTGGAGCGATTAAGATTAAAACAGCGATAGAAATTGTCAGTTGTTTGCCTGGCTACTTCTTCATAACTTACCTGACGCAAATTACTTAGAGCCTCAGCCACGTATTTGACAAGCGCTGGATGATTCTGCTTTCCGCGATAAGGAACAGGTGCCAAATAAGGAGAATCAGTCTCAATTAAAAGCCGATCGATAGGTACTTTCTTAGCCACCTCATGTAAATTCGTAGCATTTTTAAATGTTACGATCCCGGATAATGAGATATAAAAATTCATATCCAAAGCACGTTTTGCTATGTCCCAGCTTTCAGCAAAGCAATGCATGACACCGCCAATATTACCTGCTTTTTCTTCCTGCATCACCAGCAGCGTATCGTCAGCAGCTTGCCGGGTATGTATTATCAACGGCTTGGATGAGGTCAACGCAGCATGAATATGCTCACGGAAACGTTGCCGTTGTTGCTCCTGAGCCAGTGCAGTTTCCGTACGGTAGTAATCAAGACCAGTTTCCCCAATGGCAATACAGGCAGGATGCTCAGCCAATTTAATTAATAGCGCAGCATCCGGTTCTTTTATCACTTCATTATTAGGATGAAGGCCCACAGAAATACTGATATCTGAATAGTTATCAGCTAACTTACAAAGGGTCGGATAATCATCAAGCTCAACACAGACACAGAGAAAATGTTTCACTCCGTTTTCTTTCGCTCTGGCTATTACGTTTGCCAGCTGATTATCGAATTCGGTTAAGTCAATAAAATTAAGATGACAGTGGGAATCTACAAGCATATTTATTACATCGTATCGGTAACTTGGTTTGATTCTAACATGCTCCCGAGACAAGATTCTATTTTATGGCAAAGATCCTGACTATTGCTTCCTGTAAATTGTACACCTATGCCAGCAGGCCTGTTCCCTTGCGCCCCTTCAGGAGTAACCCAGGCAACAACCCCCTCTGTCTTATATGCTTCATTAATCAAATTAACGTTGAGACTAACAGGTGTTCCCGGCTCAAGATATTGATGCGATCGAATAAATAAACCACCCCCTTTTAAAAAAGGCATATAAGCGAGATAAAGGGCGTTATTATTGATGAACGAACAGTTAATCGTTTGAGCTTCCTTAACCATATACTTCCTTGAGCCATAAGAATAATAAGAATAGCAAAGCTCCCAAAGCCTTCCTGGATAAAGGACTTTGGGAGTAAGCCTTCAGTTAAACTGATGCGTCAAGCAAAAGTTTATTTACACGACTAATAAAGTCAGCAGGATTTTCCAGTTGGCCACCTTCTGCCAATACAGCTTGTTCAAACAGCATCAATACCCATTCTGCGAAGCGATTATCATCTTCAATCGCATGTAAACGCTTAATTAAGGTATGTTCTGGATTAATTTCAAAGATCGGCTTTGTACTGGGCACTTCCTGTCCGGCTGCTTGCAGAATACGTTGCATTTCCAGCCCCATATCATGTTCATCAGCAACAATACAGGCAGGAGAGTCAGTCAGCCGATTAGTGAGTTGAACTTCTTTTACTTTATCGCCCAGAACTTCTTTTATTTGTTTAAGCATAGGAGCCAGCGTTTTTTCCTGCTCTTTAATTTCTGGTGCATCAGGCAGATCTAAATCTATTTTACCCTTACTGATAGACTGTAGTTTTTTTCCGTCAAATTCACTTAAATAGCCTACTAACCATTCATCAACCCGATCACTTAGCAGCAAGACTTCAATATCTTTTTTATTGAAAATCTCTAAATGTGGGCTATGTTTGGCAGCATTATAGCTAGATGCCGTAATGTAGTAGATTTTATCCTGTCCCTCTTTCATACGAGAAACATAATCAGTTAGAGAAACAGTTTGTTTCTCTGAGTCATTTTTGGTGGTAGTAAAACGTAATAGTTTAGCGATAGTTTCCTTATTCGCATAATCTTCAACAGGTCCCTCTTTCAACACCAAACCAAATTCATTCCAAAAACGCTGATAAGCCTCCGGATCCTGACTACTCAGCTTTTCCAGCATTGATAATACACGTTTAGTGCAGGCAGATTTAATAGCCTCTACTTGTTTATTGTCTTGCAAAATCTCACGAGAAACGTTTAATGGTAAATCGCTGGCGTCAATTATTCCCTTAACAAAACGTAAATAACGAGGTAAAAACTGTACAGCATCATCCATAATAAAAACACGTTTTACATAAAGCTTTAAACCGTGCTTGGTTTCCTGCTGCCATAAATCAAAAGGAGCGTGGGCAGGTATATACAATAGACTGATGTAATCCTGCTTCCCTTCCACATGATTATGGGACCAGATCAAAGGATCCTGGAAATCATGAGAAATATGCTTATACAAGGTTTTATAATCCTCGTCGCTTACTTCTGCTTTTTGTAGTGTCCAAAGCGCCGTTGCTTTGTTGACTGTCTCAAAATCATCCGATTTTTTATCTTCTTCCTCATCTTTTTTCATTGTAATGGGCCAGCAGATATGATCGGAGTATTTGGTAATAATACTACGCAACCGCCAGCTACTTAAGAATTCATCCTGATCCTCTTTAAGGTGGAGGATAATTTCAGTGCCGCGTTCTGCTTTCTTCTCCTGGCCAATAGTGAACTCCCCCTCTCCGTTCGATTTCCAGACAATTCCCTCTTCCGGACTTAATCCTGCTCGACGGCTTTTGACAGTCACTTTGTTTGCCACAATAAATGCTGAATAAAAACCAACACCAAATTGACCAATTAATTGTGTATCTTTGGTATTTTCCCCGGTTAAATGACTGACAAACTCTTTTGTTCCAGACTTGGCAATGGTTCCAAGATTTTCAACTGCTTCATCCCAACTGAGGCCTATTCCGTTATCTTTAACAGTAATAGTTCGATGTTTTGGATTAAAATCAATTGTAATTCGCAGGTCGGAATCGTCCTCATATAAAGAAGAGTCGGACAGTGCCAGAAAACGAAGCTTATCCAATGCATCAGAAGCATTGGAAATTAATTCGCGTAAAAAGATCTCTTTATTTGAATAAAGTGAATGAACCACCAGGTGTAACATTTGCTTTACTTCAGTTTGAAACCCCATAGTCTGCTGCTTACCCACCATTTATAAACTCTCCAGTTTGCGGTTATCAATAATAAATTCTGTATATGCGGCTAAATTGATAAATTTCAAGAGGATTAATGAAATCGAACGCGCGGTCTATGCATGAAAAATATAATCTTCTTGCTGGTGCTGATTGTTTTGCCGTTTTTATCTATGATTTTTGCAATCAAATGATGGCTGCCACGCTCTATCTCGCTTAAAGTGAAGACCATAGTTTGGTCGCTTTCTGCTACAGGCTTATCATCATAAAAAAGCTGTAAAGTATCTCCTGCCTTTAGCCGTGGTTTAATTTGCACAATAACCGTTAACTGTCCCTGATTGTTACGGATAGTAGATTGATCAGCAGGTTGAATAATCGAAATCTCATATTCAGAAACCGATTCAACCTTCATAGCTAAGCCATTCTTTTCCTTAACTGCAGGAAAAGAATGGCTTTGTTCATCAGGCAAAATAAATTTCTCAGCTCCTTTATGAGGCATGTCACTAAAATGAACCGTACCTTTATTGTCAGTCCATTTGTAAATGGCAGCACCCAAAGGACTGACTAATAAGCACCAGAGAATCAGATAATATTTAAACACTGAATTTTAAAGGCTATAGTACAATTCAAACTCGAAAGGATGAACAAGACTTCTGACTTGTGCAATTTCTGCTTCGCGAAGTTCTATATAACTCTTGATAAAATCTTTAGAGAAAACATCCCCCTGGATTAAGAATTCATGATCATCCTGAAGATGATGGACTGCTTGCTCCAGAGAACTACATACCGTAGGGACATCAACCAGTTCTTCAGGTGGTAAATCATATAAATCTTTATCCATGGGTTCGCCAGGATGAATTTTTTTCTGGATGCCATCGAGTCCTGCCATCATCATTGCAGAAAATGCAAGATAAGGATTAGCCATAGGATCAGGGAAACGCACTTCAATACGGCGCCCTTTAGGATTATTTACATGCGGTATACGGATAGCTGCCGAACGGTTACGTGCGGAGTAAGCTAAAAGTACCGGCGCTTCAAAACCAGGCACTAACCGCTTGTAACTGTTTGTTGCAGGATTGGTAAACGCATTTAACGCACGGGCATGCCGGATAATACCACCAATGTAATAAAGTGCAGTCTCAGATAAACCTGCGTATTGATCACCAATAAACAGATTTACCCCGTCTTTTATTAATGATTGATGGCAATGCATCCCATTGCCATTATCACCAACCAAAGGTTTGGGCATAAATGTAGCAGTCTTGCCATAATTGTGGGCTACGTTGTGAATGACGTATTTTAAAATCTGCAGCTCATCCGCTTTTTTTGTCAAGCTATTAAAACGCGTAGCGACTTCGCATTGGTTACCGGTTGCGACTTCATGATGATGCGCTTCAACTACCATGCCTAATGCTTCTAATGTTAAACAAATTGCTGAACGGATATCTTGTGAGGAATCGACAGGAGGTACAGGAAAATATCCCCCTTTGATGCTGGGTCTATGGCCAATATTACCACCCTCAAATACTTTGCCAGAATTCCACTGGGCTTCCTCGGAATCGAGCTTGTAGAACGAGCCGCTGATATTCGTTTCCCAACGAACATCATCAAATAAAAAAAACTCAGGTTCAGGACCAAAAAGAGCCTCCTCCGCAATCCCTGTAGACTGCAAGTAAGCTTCTGCACGTTGGGCAATAGAGCGAGGATCACGATCATATCCAAGCATTGTCTGCGGATCCACAACGTTACATCGAATGACTAATGTATTATCCTGATAGAAAGGATCAGTCAATATCGTATCCAAATCCGGTACTAATGCCAAATCAGATTGATGAATTTTCTGCCAACCTTTGATTGACGAGCCATCTATCATTTTTCCATTTTCGATAAAATCATCATCGACTGCTGATACTGGAATGGTGATATGTTGCTCTTTTCCACGAGTATCTGTAAATCGCAAATCTATGAATTTAGCATCGTGTTCCTTTATTGCAGCAAATAGCAAGCTTTTACCCATCATTCTCTCCAAGATTAGCCTCAGGCAAGTCTACCTTAAGTGACTTAGTAAACCCAATAGATTAAACTGGTTTTATTATTAAATAACCTGGGTCTTGGCTGCCGCTAACTTCCTTCGTGGATAAAGCAACAACCAATCATTAAAACCTACATTTTTTAAGTAAGATAATTATGGGCGCCTATCATTACCAAGCGCTAAACAAGGCAGGAAATACCTCTAAAGGTGTTATTGAAGGTGATTCAGAGCGTCATGCACGCCAACTATTGCGTGAGCGCGGATTGATTCCTACTCACATTCGCCCGATAGTCAAGCAACAGCAGTCAGGTCGAAAAGATAAACTGTCTGCTCAGGATTTAGCACTATTAACTCGCCAATTGGCCACCTTGCTTGCCGCAGGAATACCTGTAGAGGAATCCTTACGCGGTGTTAGCGAACAGACTGAAAAAGATAAGGTCCGTGAGCTAATTATAGGGGTTCGCGCCAAAGTCGTGGAAGGCTATGCGCTTGCCCAGGCAATGGGAGAATTCCCGAATGCTTTTCCTGAATTATACAGGGCAACAGTCGGCGCTGGAGAGCAGACCGGACGCCTTGATTTAGTCTTGGAAAAGCTGGCTGATTATACTGAAAATCAGCAGGCAACCAGACAAAAAATTCAGCAAGCTCTCATCTATCCTTCTTTGATGGTAATCGTCTCCACCGCAATTATCAGCTTTTTACTTGCTTTTGTAGTACCTAAAATTATTGAAGTTTTTGCCAGTAGTGGCCAGTCTTTACCAGAAATGACGAAATTGTTGATTGCTATTAGTGATATCATTAAATCCTATGGATTGTTCATTCTTGGCAGTATTATTGCCATATTGGCTATTTTTAAAAAGAGTCTAGCCAATACAAATATACGCACTGCCTGGCATAAAGTCTTATTAAAATTACCGATCACTTCATACCTGACAAGATCAGTCAATGTGGCCCGTTATATCCACACTTTCGGCATTTTATTTGCCGCGGGGGTCAGTGTATTGGAAACGATGCGGGTATCTGCCAGTTTAATTGCCAATCTGGTCATGAGGAATGCTTTTGATGTAGCTGCAGTCCGTGTGCGCGAAGGCACTGCAATTAGCCAGGCATTAAAGGAAACCGGTTTTTTAAGCCCTATGGCAACCCACCTTATTGCCAGTGGGGAAAAAAGCGGTCAACTTGCTGCCATGATGGAGCGTGCAGCTTCCCACCTTGATAATGAAGTGAAGCGCTTAATCGACACAGCATTAACCCTTCTGGAGCCGCTGGTAATTTTATTTATGGGTGCGGTTGTCTTATTTATAGTTCTGGCAACGTTGTTACCCGTATTCTCTATGGAACAATTGGTTAGCTAAGATGGTATTTTAAAGGTCGAACATTCTTTGGAATTCAGATAATATTACGGCTAAGAGGTGGGTGTGAAACCCCTCGTTAATGATATCCCTTCTGGAGTTTTCATGAGTAAACAAAGCGGTTTTTCTTTAATTGAAATTATGGTTGTAGTTGTCATTCTTGGTATTCTTGCCTCTATTGTGGTTCCCAGGATTATCAGTCGCCCTGATGAGGCAAGGGTAGTAAAAGCCAAGCAGGATGTTCTGGCAATTCAAAATGCACTTGACCTTTACAAGCTGGATAACGGAATTTATCCGAGTACCGACCAGGGTTTGATTGCCTTAGTCGAAAAGCCAACCTCAAACCCAATTCCAAGAGATTGGAAACAGTACCTCCAATCCTTACCCAAAGATCCCTGGGGTCGTGACTATTTATACTTAAATCCCGGTGAGCATGGAGAAATTGACGTTTTCACTTTAGGAGCTGATGGTCAATCCGGTGGCACCGGCATTAATGCTGAAATTGGCAATTGGAATGCGCGCTAAAGGATTTACACTTATTGAAATTCTGGTGGTGTTAATTATCATTGGCATCACTATTGGATTTGCTCTGCTCTCCTTTGGAGATTTTGGCGCATCTCGTCGCGCAACAGTTTCTGCCGAACAGTTTTCAACTTATATAAAACTCGTACAGCAGCAGGCTATTCTTGAGATGAGTACCCTGGGTGTTCAGGTGAATCAAGACAATTATCGAACTTTTCGCCTTGAACGCGATAGTTGGCAACTAATGCCAGAGAAAGGCATATTCCATACCCGATATTTTCCTGAGAATGTGATAGTGAATTTGCAAAAAGCGGCTAATACATTTAAAACGCCGAATATCATTATCCATTCTTCTGGAGACATCACTGCGTTCAAGTTAAGTTTTGGCACCAGAAAAAAATCTGACATCATAACCATAATTGCCAGACACGATGGACAGCTTATTATGCAATCACCTAAATCATCATGAATAAACGCTCAAACTCATTCCTGGCGGGCTTTACTTTAATTGAGGTTCTTCTTGCTTTGTCGGTAATAGCCATCGCGCTGACTGCACTACTGAGGGCAACTGCACAAAATATTACTAATACCCAGCGCCTGCAGGAAAAAACAATTAGTCACTGGATTGCAATGCAAGGTGTCTCTATGATCCAGCTCGGCCTATTATCAGTAACTCCTAGCCACGAGACTACTCAAGTAACCAATATGCTTGGGCATCGCTGGTACTGGCGTGTTAAGGTAAATCAAACACCGATAAGCCATGTTCAGCAACTTACCATAACAGTTAGTAAAAATCAGGCGGGGCCTTTTGCAAGTCCCCTGACAGCTTTTCGGTATCATCATGAATAAGCATATCGGCTTTACTCTGCTTGAAATCCTGATAGCGCTTTCGGTATTTGCAATCCTTGCAACAATTACCGCCTCAACCATGTACTACGCATTTAATATTAAGGAGCGAGTCATCCAACAGGCCGATAGGCTCAATAACCTTCAGCTAGCTATGATTTTAATAGAACGCGATACAACGCAAGTAATTCCTCGACCTGTACGCGGGAATGATATGCATCTGTTCCCTGCTTTTGCAGGCCAACCTCAGTATCTCGAATTTACCCGTGACGGGATCGTAAATCCTGGTAGTGCAGAAAAAAGAAGTACTTTAAAACGAATCGCTTATATTTGCCGCGCTAATCAGCTCTTAAGAAGAAGTTGGGAAGTACTGGATACCCCTGAACGTAATCGTTATGAAGAGAAAATATTGCTTGATAATCTAACAAACTGTAAATTTTCCTATTTGAACCATAGTTTGCAGGTTTTACCCGAATGGCGAGACAATGCCCTGCAGCAAAATCAACGTGCGGAGCCTTTACCCAAAGCAGTCCAACTTAATTTTACGTTAAAAGACTGGGATAAAATAAGCTTGCTCACTATCATTCCTGAGGCGTTATATGCTGAAAAATAGCAGAAAAAAATTGATCGAAGCGCCTTCTGCAACCTTGGGCAGCGCCCTTATTTCCGCATTATTTATTATGACCCTTGTCGCCATAGCAGCCACAGCAATGAGCACCCGCCTGCAACTTGATATCTATAGAACGCGGCTTACCATAACCAGCGACAAGCTCTATCTCGCCTCCCAGGCAGTCTCTTTTTGGGCTATGAGTGAGCTAGCCGATAAAAAAAATCGTTTTACCTTAAGTAAATTAGAAGGAGAAGTACTTTCCTTTCCAGAAAAACTACAAACCTTATACCCGGAGATCAAAATCAAAGGAAGCATTTATGATCTGCAATCACGCTTTAACCTGAATAACTTAATAGATAAGAAATATCAAACTACTTTTCTGAAACTCCTCGACTTCACTAAATTGACTTCCTCCCAAAAAGAAGGATTGATTCTGGCAATCCATCATTGGATTAGTCCCTACCTGCCAGGCCGCGGTCAGGATGAACTTATGAATTATTACCTGCAACAAAAGCCTTCCTACCTCCCTGGTCAACAATTGATGCAAACGCTTTCAGAGTTTCGCTTAATTAAAGATGTTAATGCAACGCTTTATTTAAGTCTGGTTAACTTTATTACCGTTCTTCCTGAAACCACTCCTATTAACCTTAATACTGCATCAAAGCAAGTTCTGGCCGCTTTAGGTAATGGCTTAAATGATGCAGAGTTAAATGAATTAATTATGGCCCGAGGCGAGGAAGGCATTCAGGATTTAAAAGACATCAGTCCTTTATTACAAAAATTAAATATCCGTCAGGAGCAGATTACCATTGAGAGCCACTATTTTTTAAACGTTGCTACTGCCATTAGTGAAGATCTGACTTTAACAAAGTACACTATTCTTAAACGTCATAAAGATAAAAATGGTAATCTTTCGGTGACTATCATTAACGAAAGCTTAAATTCCCCCTGGTAATCCAGGCTCTGAATTTGTAACTCAACTTAAAGCTTGATAGAAAGAATAAGTTGAAGGTATGCTCATATTTATGGGTAGATTATCAATTAACCTTCATGTACAATAAATCTTGCTTTTATCATGCGATAAGGGCATTGGGATAGAATGATTTAACCAGAATAAGGAAGTTATGATGAATGTCATTGAAACACAAGCATCTTCTCAAAGCGTGAAACAAGAACAAGGGCTTCAGGACTTGGTTTATAGCCTAGTTACTCGTTTTCTTGCTGAGAATAAAAACAAACCAATTGATGGTCTCTATGACATGATTCTTTCTGAAGTTGAACCACCACTTCTACAGGCTGTTATGGAGAAGCGACGTGGAAATCAGCTGCAGGCAGCCAGAATGCTTGGAATCAGCCGCGGTACTATTAGAAAAAAATTACAACGTTACTTTGGTACAAAGTATTTTCGTCTAACGGATGAGTAATTTTTTTCCTGCTACTTATCGTTCCCTGAATGGAAAGAAATATAAACTATTCATTCAGGGAGATGCATGAATCTTGGTAAACGGTTGTATTTAAGAACCTGTATTCACAGTTAAGCAAGCGGACAAATCAAAATAGTTGAGTAAGCAACCATGAGGTTATTTTCTGCTGATTGAATACCTGTTTCATAATCCTTAGCCAATCGTCTAAAATGATTTAACCAAGCAAATGTTCGATGTAGCCCTGTGTATCTGTCACAATGGCGTTTTCGCCCTTTAACCTTTTTTCCCCTTAATTCCTCAACTCACAGCTTTATCCGTTGTTTTAGAGCTTTTTGAATCAATTAGACTATAGCTTGGATTGGCATTCCGGCCTATTTTTATCCGGCTTTTTTCAACAAGATCATGCATCATTTTTCCAAATCCCTTTTTGCTTTGCACGCATATAAATACTGTAAACTGTTTTCCATGGGGATATTCTCTAAGGGTAATCCCCAAAAAAATAATTGCTGCTAAAAGTAGAATTTTCTCGTAATCTACACACAGGAGATTCTGCATGAAAAAATCAAAATATAGCGACATATTGAAATCATTTCAGTCGAGTACATCTTCAACGTAAAATTTTTCAGAAACGATTGGGAATTCTCAGTAGAATGATTTAATGCGCCGTGCCTAATAGATGCAAAAAAATAGCTTAAGGGTTTAGTAGATGAATACAGAAAAATTATTTTCTTATGGTACGCTTCGATACGAAGCTGTACAACTTGTAAATTTTGGACGTAAATTAGAAGGGTGCAACGATCAATTACCTGGATTTAAATTATCCATGATTGAAATTACTGATTCTGACGTAATCGCTACTAGCGGTGAATCATTCCATCCTATTGTTACCTACACAGGTGATTCAACAAACTGCGTCGAAGGGATGGTATTTGATATTAGTAAGGAAGAATTAAGACGTGCTGATTCTTATGAAGTTTCAGACTATAAACGGATAAAGGTTAAGCTTTCCTCCGGAATATCTGCTTGGGTCTATGCGAATGCTGTAACCGAGATAATCGAGTGAAGCTATTCCTTATTTACATTAGCGGAACGCAAAAAATCACTCATTGAACAGCATGACATGCACTTTATTGTCGCCAAATACGGTTGACGAGACACTAGGTGCAGGCCCAACGGAACCGTAAGCCAGGATTTCAGATGAGAAGAAATACTTACCATGAAAACCCAAATTACAGCGCTTTGCGCTTTCTCCCATACTTGCTAACCGAGGGCTATAATCTTCATATCAAAATACATGTCGACGATGAAGATATGTTTTCTGTTCCATTTACCTCTTGTAAGAAGGCTTGACCTCCTTGTATTAAATTTAATTTTGCTCCTGGAAGTTTGGGCACAGATTGTGATGAAGCAACTGAGGTTTCAAGCATTTTAATACCGAAATTTAAGTAATGAATAGTTCGAATCTCACTATTTACCAATCCTTGTACTTTATCTTGATAGTATTCAAGTGGGTCTTTTTCGATAGAGGAAGCGCTAAAAAGGGGGTTGGAGCTGATTTTTTTCGATTCGACATTGCTATCTTCAAACAGGGCCTTCATGGCTTTAGTGAAGAAAGGGATGCATAATGCATTATCGTTAAAGCTGCGGTAAAATGGACAGGCAAATCCCTCTTCTCCAATTTGAAAAATTGTTTTTCCGTCTACCTTTCTACAAAACTTTTTGCTCGCATAAATGGACAATGTAATGGTAGAAATTTTTAAACTGTCCTCTTCGACTGTTTCAGCAGCAACGTGTTTCCTGCCTTTTAAATAAGTAGTTATTGTCTCAAATAAATCAGGTGGGATTTTATCCTTATCGGCAAGCTTATAAGGTGTTTTGAATGTAGCATCCTTCATTGCTTGATACGTCGGTTCATCTATAAAAATTCTGAGTGAAATAGGTGTAAGTCCATCCTTGAAATGTCCTACATATTCAGAAACCAAGTGGTTGGTATGAGCAAGTACACCTGGCAGTTCAGTGGCTTTCTTAAGTGGCCGCGTTGAACCAGATGCTTTGTATTTCACTTCAACAGCATAGCGCAAAGATTCGTTAATCTGATTTTCACCATTAAAAACCTGGGGATGGATAATACCTCGCAAACCCCCACTTCCTACAAAATAATGAGTATCCGGGTATTGGCTTTTTAGTTCATTAAAATCTTTAATTTCCTGATATTGAATATTAATACCAATTGATGTGGCGTATTTTCTTAGTTTTATCTCCAATTCACTGATTACCACTTTGGAAGAAATACTATCGAGCAGGTCTCCAAAATCCTTGCTTCTATCCATGCCCTCAAAAGATCTGTGTTCAACATACATTGCATGATTGCGTAAAGGATCCTTATATTTTTCAAACATAAGAATTTTTTTTTCTGGGCATTGCAGTTTTAATTGTATCGCACCTAAAAGTCCAATAGGCCCTGCACCAATAAAAATTATATCAGCCATACGTATTAATCTATCAAGAAAACAGACGGTTATAGTAGCAAGTTAGGATTTATTTGCATCTGATTTTTTATAGCAAAACATAGCCTGGGTATAGATCCAAAAGGCTGTAACCCAGAATTTCAGATAAGTAAAGATGCCTTACTATGAAAACCCAGGTTACAGCGCTCTGCGCTTTCACCCGGGCTATCTTGGTTGCTGTGGGATAAAAGTATAGATAGTGTCCTGAAGGGCTGACTAAATGTAGTTAAATACAGTTAATCCTTGAATCCTGGCGAAACTTTGCTGGGCGGCTTGCAGGTAAATCCTTTGCAAGTCAAGCTTCACTGCTACTTCAGGGAAATTTATATCTTCCAGTAAAGACAGTGTTTCCTGGCTGGTCTGGAGAAGATCGCCATTTACCTGTTCAGCCACATCCAGTTGGTTTAGACGGGCACCAATCTGAGCCTGATACGCAAGAAGATTACTAAGCGCGCTGTCCAGTTGATCTAAGAGCTGATTATTCTCTGTTTCAACAACTGCTTTCTCCGACGGCGCAGAGAAAGGCCTATTAAGATTATCAACTATTCTGGATACTGTTGAAAAAATAGACTCATTTTTTGCAGGCTCTATCGTAAAAGAATCGCCATCCTCCGGTCTCCCCGTAATAGTTACCTGAACACCATTGAAGGTCATTGTAGCACCATCTTGGTATAAAGGTGCGTCATCAGGATCTCCTGTAGGAGGGATAACCGACCCGCTCGCTGTGCCCATTATCATAACTACCAGTTCGTTTTGGCTGTTTAATACAAATTGCATTGTATAATCATCAGCTATATAAGCCGAAGTATCCACCACTGTACCTGAGCTAACCGCCGCACTTCCTGTATTGGGTATTGCCGGCAATCCAACAGTAAAATGACCATTGCCATTTAAGATACGCATGAATAAATCTGCACCATTATCATTGATCGCTACCTGTAAACCACTACTAATCGCTTGAAATCTTTGCGTATCATCACCATTGTAAATAAACTCTCCGTTGGCATCCCGTGTAAAAGTCTGGGTGGAGGTTTTGCTGCCGCTAAACAAATAATATCCGTTGCTATCCTGAGTATTTGCCAACCCTTGCAATTGTCCAAGTAAGCTTTGTACTTCTTCACTAAGCGCTCTCCTGTCCTCCTCTGAAAGAGCACTGTTTCCTGCCTGAACTTGTATTTCACGGATACGTTGAGCCACACTCATGATGTTACTTATAACACTTTCCTCAAAGCTCAAAGCACCTGATGCAGCATCTCGATTTTGCTGTAACCGCTCAGTCATGTTGATCCGTTGTTTCATTAGATCAATTTTTGCAGCAGAAATAGGGTCATCTGAAGGAGATTGTATTCTTTTCAACGAGGAAAGCTGCTGCTGCAACTTCATGGTTGTAGCCTGTTGGGCTAACATATTGTTCAGCCCCCGTTGAAAAATCTGATTAGTGGAGATTCGCATTAATCACCTCATTGCTGCAAAGAGAATATTTATCATATCATTGGAGACTGCCATCAATTTACTTGCTGCCTGATAAGCTTGCTGAAAACGTAGTAAATTGGCTGCCTCTTCATCCAAATTAACACCACTCTTGCTTTCACGAAAATCGACCGCTTGTTGATATAATATATCGGCAGCATCGGAGCGAAGTTTAGCCTGATAAGTTTTTCCACCAACTTGAGCAATCAGATTTGAATATCTATCAAATAGACTTTCTGTGCCGCCTTCAAATATTTTATTTTGTTGTAAAGCACCCAGCTTCAACCCATTCCGGTTATCCCCTATTCCCCCGCTATTGTACGATGCGGAGAAACTATCTCCTGCTTTTGGAATACCTGCCAGCACCACTGAGTATGAAGGCGAAATAGCGTCAGGAATTAATAATGTATTATCAGAATTGGGCGTAAACGCAATAGGTCCTGTAGTGATACTATCAGTTACATTGATTAAGTTATATTGAGTGTCTGAAATAAACTCGATGCGAAACTCTTTATCTACATTGACAGTATCAAATATCTCCCCAAGCGAAATGCGGCCATTACCTGTGTTCTCCAGAGAGGCCTGGGTACGAACAGGAGAGGCAAACGCTATTTCACGCGCATCATTTATGCTTAACTTTAAATCACGGGCAGCTCCTCGCGTCGGGCTTAATGTAAAGCGGTCATTATTATTTAAGTTAGCAATATCATCTACTGTAATGGTCATGCCATCCAGAACAATCTGACCAGCCGGTGGAGCAGGAGGGGTATCTGTCCAGTTCAAAGTTATTGATTGACCATCTGACTTACGAAGTATTCGAACTTCATTAGTACCAGCATCAGTTACCAATAATTCATAGTCGCTGAGCTTTAATTGATTAACATCAGAAATCTCAACGGATAAAATACCGGTACCAGTGTTGTCAACAGAAGAAGTCGCCCGTGCCAATTGAAATGACATTTGATTAAAGTCAGTAAAAAAATCCTTTCCCAGCTGGCTATTCAAATCCATGCCCAACCGATGCTGTGCATTAAAGGTTTCTGCAAGCCCTATCGCCATTTGCCCAAGTAGCTGACTGGCATGTGAAATAACATCCTGTTCAAAATCAAGCAAACCACCCAACATACCAGACTTTAGATTACTGGTAACATCAATTTGCCCTGAACCATTTTCAATGACTATCCGGGTACCAGATTGAATTGTAGTACCCGGTTTAATTGCCAAATTACGGTACTCTGTCCCCATAACCAGCATTTCACCACTACCAATAGCGACGCTTATCCCCGCTCCTCCTTGATCAATTACCGTAACGTCTGTATATTGAGATAATTCACGTAATAATTCATCACGTTTATCTAATAATTCAGGGGCATCAGCAACAGCCCCCAACTGCTTATTTACAGCTGCAATACTGGCAGTAATCTGATTAATCTGAGAGATAGCTTCATTGATCTGAGTTGTATTATTACTTTGATACTCATCCAGACGCAACTGCATTGAATTAAATTGATCAACTAATATTTCGCTCTGTTTCAAAGCTACGCCGCGTGATGCGACACTATCAGGAGCTTCATTCAACTGAGCCAGCGAATTAAAGAAACTCTGAAGACTTGTTGAAATACTGGTACCTTCCTGAGACAGAAGTTTGTCAATTTGTAGTGCTTGCTGATAAAAGGTATCATACTGTGATTTGGGCGTAAGCGTGTCGCGTACTCGCTGAACCGCAAAACGATCGCTGTTACGATTTATGTCAACAATAGAAACGCCTGTCCCTATAAAGGAGCCAGCATATCGATGTGAAGGAGTTGCTGCAAAATGAACGGATTGCCTTGAATAACTGGTATTACCAATATTAGCAATATTATTCCCGGCGACTTCAAGAGCACGTTGAAACGCACCGAGACTTGATGAAGCAATACTTAAAATACCTGCCATGCCATCACTCCTTGTATAAAATATCCCCGTTTATATCTTAAATATTATTACAAAAACTATCGATAATTAAAGAAAACCGTTTCTATTTAATGCTTGTTGTAACTCATCACCATGATAAATTGCTAATACTTTAGAAGCGTAGGCTGGATCGGTGGCGTAACCAGCACGATGCAATTCATCAACATAGCGCTCAGGATTATTTGTATTAGCCAATGCCGTCTCATATCGGTTACTCCCTTTAATCAGAGCCACATAATCATTAAAACCATGCTCTACTGTTGGGTATTTCCGAAACGAAGCGTTAATTTTGATTGGAGTATCAGCAAGGTATTCCGTAGTTTGTATTCTTACCGCGTCCTGAGAAGTATTAGTAGCTGCTTTAATATTAAAAAAATTGTTGCTGCTGTTACCCTCTGCATCTTTGGTAACGAACTGTCCCCATCCTGTCTCAAGAGCTGCCTGAGCCATTAGTAACTTAGGATCAAGTCCCAGCAAACTGGCTGCTTGCTGAGCGTAAGGCCAAACAGATTTTACAAAATTATCAATACCTGCGCTATCTATTTTAGTGCTCTCCAAAGAAATTTCCTTTGGAGCAACACGTGTAGGGAAAAGAGATTGATCTACCCCCCTTGCCTGAACATTATCATTCTGACTTAACTGTTTTGCCAGCATATCAGCCAAACCAATGCCTTGTCCATGAGCAATATTGGAAGCATATTGACCATCCAACATATCTTGAAATGTAGCTTGTGTTTTATTATTAAAAGGACTTGAATCATCCAGGAAATGCTGTCCCATACGCATGCTTTTAAGCATCGCTTGCAAGAAAACAGCTTCAAACTGCCTGGAAGCTTCAGGTAAGGCTTTTTTTTCATCAACCTGAGCCTGCTGTTTTAGAACCTGTAAATGCTGAAAATCACTTACTGCTATCCCTTCAATGGCCATATTGCTCTACCTTAATCAGATAACTATTATCGTAGCATTTAATGCGCCAACCTGCTTTAAAGCTTCCAAAATAGCAATTAAATCCGCTGGTGTAGCACCTACAGCATTAATCGCTTTCACAATATCTTTTAAAGAGGCACCTGGCGCAAATAAAAAGGTGCGATTCCCTTTTTCCTCTACATTAATCTGGGTATTGGGAACAACTACTGTACGCCCAAGACCGAAGGGATTAGGTTGACTAACCTGTGGATCTTCACTGATTGTAACAATCAGATTCCCATGCGATACAGCAGACGGCTTAACAAGAACATTTTGTCCTATTACTACTGTTCCAGTTCGTGGATTAACAATAATCCGAGCAGGCCCTTCTCCAGGATTAAATTCAATATTTTCCAATACAGAAACATAATCTACCCGATGAGCTGCCAATTTAGGCGCTGTCACCTCAACAGAGGCAGCATCAATAGGGCGAGCTGTTCCAGGCCCCATAAGCTCATTGATAGCATCACTCATTCGTTTGGATGTAGTAAAATCAGGATGGTGCAAGTTATATGTTAAATTTCGTGAAAAATAAAAAGGATTCGGAATATCTACCTCAACAGTAGCTCCATTAGGAATCCTTCCTCCACTTGGCACATTAATCGTCACACTTGAACCATCATCCCCACTCACTGCCAGGCCAACCACGACAACATTCCCTTGGGCAATCGCATAAACACGGCCATCAGCTCCTTTCAGAGGCGTCATGAGCAAAGTGCCTCCACGAAGACTCTTAGAGTCGCCGATAGACGATACATTAATATCCATCGTCTGACCTTTTTTCATAAAGGTACTAAGGTTCGCAGTCACCATCACGGCAGCAATATTCTTAGAATTCAGCCTGATGCCCGGAGGTATGTTAATACCTAACTGCACCAGCATATTGCCGAAACTTTGTTCTGTAAAACGGGTACCTGTCCTGTCACCAGTTCCATCCAATCCTACAACCAAACCATAACCAATCAACTGGTTATTACGTACACCGGCCAAAGTAGCAATATCTTTAATGCGCTCAGCATAAGCCACACTAAACAAAGTTAAAAAGACTGATAAAAAAACCGCATAGCCTTTATGCATTAATTTGTCCTATGTACTTGAGTCCTGCGTCCATAAACAGGCTGCTAATTGACTCATAAATTTTCATGCCTCTGATTGCAACATCGTAGTGTATCTGTTGTATATCAATTAAGAATCTTAAAAACTCCATTCTCACACAGGGAACAAAGGCCCCCAAATAAATCGCGCCAACCAACCTTGCGCATTGGTATTGTTAACTTGTCCCGTTCCTCCATACGATATCCTTGCATTTGCAACTTTATCGGAGGTAATTGAATTATCCGGCCTGATGTCCTGAGGTCTGACGATGCCAGACAGCCTTACATATTCACTTCCCTGATTAATATGTATCCATTTCTCACCTTGAACCATCATACTTCCATTCGCAAGAACCTTAGCAACAGTCACAGAGATGCTGCCTGCCAACTTATTGTTCTGTACGGATTGCCCCTCACCCTCAAATTGACGCCTGGCATCCAGATCAAAATCCATGCTATATCCACCTCCTAAAGCGATAGGACGTCCCATAAAAGTGGCATTGAAGATTTGATCCCTTTCATTTTTTCGCTGTCGGGTAATTGCACGCTTTTGGGCATCAGTTCTCTCTATCAATGTAACAGTCAATACATCACCGGCATGTCTTGCACGAGGCGTTTCAAACAGAGGTATCACTGTTTCAGCGTTATATATGGAACCATTAACATAGCGAACCTGCTTGGGATCAGGGCCTGTGGGATAGGTAGGCGCATAATCAGGATGGGTTCCAGGGTAAGGCGGTGATAATGCTTCACAACCGGCTAATAACCCCACCACCATTAATCCTGCAGCATGTCGGTAAATAGTCATCAGTAATACCAAATTACAGCGTTTGCGTTAAGTACTGCAGCATATTATCAACCGTTTGTATGCTCTTGGCTGTAATTTCGTAGCTACGTTGTGCTTGTATCATATTTACCAATTCTTCGACTACATTAACGTTAGATGCTTCTAAAGAGCCTTGCAACAATGTACCAAGCCCTGAATTACCTGGAAGATCAGTTTGTGGCGGTCCACTGGCTAATGTTTCTAAGAAAAGATTTTGCCCTATTGGTTTAAGCCCTGATGGGTTAATAAAATCAGTAAGCTCAAGAGTACCAATCTGAGCAGGAGCATTATTGCCTACAGCCAATGCACTGACGGTACCATCAGTTCCAATGGTTAAATTAACTGTTTGTTCAGGAACAGTAATCGGCGGCTGTACCACATAACCATTTGAAGTTACTATCTGGCCTTGTGCATCGATTTGCAATGTACCATCACGAGTATACGCTTCCATTCCGTCAGGCAATAATATTCTTAAGAAGCCTCTGCCCTGGATGGCTATATCATGTGGATTTTGAGTATTCTGGATACTGCCCTGAGTGAATAGTTTCTGAGTAGCAACCATGTGAACACCTGTTCCCATGTTGATACCTGTTGGAATTTGCGTATTTTGAGTCGATTGAGCCCCTGCCTGACGCAAATTCTGATAAATTAAATCCTCAAATATTGCTCTTCCTTTTTTATAGCCTGTAGTATTGACATTCGCCAAGTTATTAGCAATATTGGCGATATTTTGATCTTGTGCCTCAAGTCCGGTTTTACTTACCCATAATGCTGGTTCCATAAAAGCATCCCTTTGTTTTTATTCTAAATTTTCAAACAAATTAAATTTGCAATAATTGTGCCAGTTTTTGAGAGTTCTCGTCAGCTACCTGCATGACTTTCATCTGGGCATTAAACTCTTGCCCGTTGGCAATCAGATTCACCATTTGCTTAACAGCATCAACATTACTCCCCTCCAATGCACCCTTTATTACTGTTATTGAGGCATCAGCCGGGGCAATCCCGCCTTGTTTCAAGTGCATCAAGCCGTCAAGATCCTTGACCAGATCCTCTGTATCCAGTTTTACTAATTTTATTCGTTCAATCACAGCCATAGCATTCGGGTCTCCATCAAGAGGAACAATTGAAATTGTACCATCTGTTCCAATTTCTATGTGCTGTGCTGGCGGGATAGAAATTGGCCCCCCATCACCTAAAACCGGACGATTGGAACCAGTGACCAACATTCCATTTTCGTTAATGTGGAAATCACCCCCGCGTGTATAGGCCTCTTTCCCTTGCGCATTCTGTACAGCAAACCAGCCTTTACCTTGAATTGCCACATCCAAATCCCGCCCGGTTGTGATTAAGGGGCCATCTCTCAAATCAGTACCATTCTCCCGGGTTACTACAAAGGCTTCTGCTGTTTGTGCTGCACCTGCAACATACATTGATTGTGCCCTGGCTATATCTTCTTTAAATCCCGAGGTATTAAGATTAGCCAAATTATTACTGATGACAGCCTGTTTATTAAAATCAATCAGAGAGCCATTCATAGCATTATAAAGCACCGGTTCCATATATGTACCTCTTTATTTTTAAACTCAGTTTCTCTTCTAGAGTCCTCGGCATAACACAGAATTTATTATCCTGTACGAAATGTAACGAGGACTGTAGATAAGTCAGATCTTACTTATCCTCTCTAAGATATTCTCATCGAAGATATAATCAGCCTTACAAGTCATTAACGAATGTTAATAATAGTTTGGGTCACTGCATCAGCCGTCCTAATTGTTTGTGCGTTTGCCTGGAAGTCGCGTTGGGCACCAATTAAATTGACTAATTCGCCAGTAAGATCAACGTTTGAGTCTTCCAACGCACCGGATTGAATTAATCCAAGACTCGCAGTACCGGCATTACCTATTAAGGCCTGTCCAGATGCGGCAGATTCCGCCCAGCTTGTATTACCCAAAGGATTCAATCCATTGAGGTTTTGAAAATTTGCCAACTGGATTTGTCCCATCACCCTTATTTGGCCATTTGTATAACGTCCCTGCAGAAGCCCCTCTTCGCTAATATCCAATCCATCGAGACGTCCGGTAGTATAGCCATCCTGTTGACTGGATTGCAAAGCGAAAGGACTACCAAACTGAGTACTATTGGAAAGGTCAACGTTAAAATTCAATGGATTTGCACCATTCGTTAATACGCTTGCTAAGGGAATTAATCCATTAGCAAGGGGATTGTTAGCTGTATCAAGAGCATTGGCAAATGAACCGTCACTATTAAAATTCACCCTAAATAGATTGTCTGTATTCTCGGTACCACCCAAGGCCGGAATGTCTTGATTATCTAATTGGAAAGCCACATACCACTGATTTTGTGTACCAGGGGGCGAGGCAGCATTAGGCACTCCTGCTAAAGCATCTGCATCGGCTTTAATGAAATACATGGACAGAACATGTGAATTTCCAAGGCTATCGTAAATAGTAGAGGAAGTGACATTATTATAAGTATCGGTTGCCGGCGTTGCCCCTCCAACCCAGTTAATTCCTGAAGGGGTACTGCCTGCAAAAAGATTTACGCCTGTGTTTATCCGGGTGGTCGGGTTAGGATTTATATTGGCTGAATCAATTCTCATATCCCCTGATACAGCAGACAGCGTACCATCAGCATTAGCAAGCAATCCGGTAAGTTTTTGATTTAAATTATTGATAATGTAGCCCTCATTATCTACACCAAAAGCCCCGGCTCTGGTATAAATATTGGAGCCCTGATCATTTAAAATAAAAAATCCGGAACCAGTGATAGCCAAATCAAGACTGTTATTAGTAAATGTAAAGCCTCCTTGCCCAAAATTTTGTTGTACACGAGATAACCGCACACCACTACCGACGGCATTACCGCCTCCTCCGAAAGAGCCTGTGGCATAAATATCTGCAAATTCTGCACGAGAACTCTTAAAACCAGTTGTGGCAGAGTTGGCAATATCATTACCAATAACGTCTAAATTTTTAGTCGCCGCCTGTATTCCACTAAGTGCTGTTCCAAATACCATTATCGCCTCCTGCAGCCATTATTTAGCTAATTGATAGCCTTATCAGTTACTTGAATATTAAATATAATTTCATCAGTAATCAATTCTATGCTAACCGGTAATTTGTCTTACATCATTAAGGGAGATTGAACCAATACCTGCCACATTTAATCTTACACCCTCCCCATTTTGTCCCAGGCTTACACTATCGACATTCGCAGCCGTCATTGTTTTTAAAGCAACCTCCCTCCCTGAATAAATACCATTCACACTAATCGTGTATTTACCAGCAACAGCTCTTTCCCCCTTTTGATTAAATCCATCCCAACTGAACTCAAAAAAGCCGGGAGCAGGTTGCCCTAAAGGAATTTTTCTGATTAATTCTCCCGTTTCAGAATAGATTGAAGCGGTCAGTTCACTTACTCCCGGTGGAATTTCAACAGCAGCTTTCGCTTCTCCCTCCTGAGCCAAGCTAAAGGCTTTGCTATTCACCAGGACTTTACGGCCTACAAGAGCAGATGCCTGTAATGCCTGATTGGACTGTAGTGAAGACGCAAGCTGTTCCATTGATTCCTGCATTTTATTAATCCCATCATTTGTACTAAATTGAGCCAGCTGAGCCAAGAAATCGCCATTTGTTTTGGGCTCAAGGGGATCCTGATTTTGAACCTGAGCAACCATTAACCTTAAAAAATCACTTTGCCCAAGATTCTTGTTAGTGCCTGTTACGGGTTGATTAAACATGGCATTGCCGCCGGTTCCATTAACTGAGTTCATAGCCATTATTAGTATCCCTTACTGTCCAAGTTGCAAAGTACGTTGAATCAGTTGTTTAGTTGTATTTAGCATTTCAAGACTCATTTGGAAGGCTCTTGATGCGGAAATTATATTTGCCATTTCTGCGACATAATTAATATTAGGTGCATAAACAAATCCCTGTTCATCTGCCAACGGATTGCTGGGCTCATATTGCTTTAAAGCCTCCGCTTCACTTTCATAAATTGCAGTAACTTCAACGCCAGCTTTTACCTGGTTATCCATCCATTGTTGAGCCTGATCCTGCACTGTTCTGAAAACCGGATATTGAGCTTTATAAGTATCTTCCGGCTTGCCTGTAACAACGTTCGCGTTACTCATGTTGCTGGCACTGGTAGTCAAGCGAGTAGTTTCTGCAACCAAAGCCGAACCCGCTATATCAAATATATTGTTTAAAGACATTAATTACTCTCCTCTCAATGCGGTAATCATTGACTTAATTTTGTCATCAAGAAACGTCAAACTTGCTTGATAAGCTATCGCATTCCGCAAAAACTCGGTCGATTCCAGGTTTTTATCAACTGTATTACCATCCAGCGTCATATGGCTAGGTGTACGATATTTAAGTTGACTTTGGAAATCACTCTGCCCATGGATATGGTGAGGTGCATCAGTAGTCATTTGCTGAGACGAAGCAGACATAGCCTGTTTCAGCGCATCATTAAAATCAATATCCTTGGCTTTATAATTTGGAGTGTTTACATTTGCCATATTATTAGCAAGCTGCGAAGCACGCTGATCCCGTAACACCAGTGCCTTGGCATGTATCCCCAAATAATTATCCAGATTAAAGGCCATATTAACTCCCTTGGTTACTTCCAGTAGCTATAAGCAAATCACATGCCAATTTAAATCTAATCCAGACCTTTTTATCTTCTGCACTTTAATCATTGTTTGATGGCAATATCAAAAGTACAATTTACGCCAACCAGCCGATCTGATTTAGGAGTGATGAAATGCATGAAACAGATAAAAAACTGCCTGAAAATGCAATTGAACAGGTTAAAATCTACCTTTTACAGTTACAAAATGATATCTGCAATTCTTTAGAAAATCTTGATGGTAAAGCCAGGTTCATCGAAGATGTATGGAATAGGCCTTCGGGTGGAGGAGGAATCACACGGGTACTTGCCAAAGGCAATGTTTTTGCCAAAGCAGGTGTCAATTTTTCTCATGTGTCTGGCAATCATTTGCCACCTTCAGCCAGCTCAAATCGCCCAGAATTAGCCGACTGCCATTTTAATGCCTTGGGTGTCTCTTTAGTTATTCATCCTGATAACCCTTATGTACCCACTTCGCATGCAAATGTTCGTTTTTTTATTGCTCAAAAAGAAGAATCTCCTCCTGTTTGGTGGTTTGGAGGCGGATTTGATTTATCACCTTATTATGGATTCCATAACGACTGTAAGCATTGGCATCAAACCGCTTTTGCTGCTTGCCAGCCTTTTGGCGATGATATCTATCCTCGATTCAAAACCTGGTGTGATCAATATTTTTACTTAAAACACAGACAAGAAGCAAGAGGGATTGGTGGTTTATTTTTTGATGATTTTAATGAAGGAGGATTTGCCAACAGCTTTGCGTTAATGAAAAGCATAGGGGATCATTTTATTAAAGCTTATGTGCCAATAGTAGAAAGAAGAAAGGGTTTAACTTTTGGCGCGAGAGAAAAATCTTTCCAGCTTTATCGCCGTGGGCGGTATGTGGAATTTAATCTGGTCTATGACCGAGGAACTTTATTTGGCCTGCAATCAGGTGGACGTACTGAATCCATTTTGATGTCATTGCCTCCGGAAGTTCATTGGGAATACAACTGGCACCCGGAAAAGGACAGTGCAGAAGCAAAACTCTATACCGATTTCTTGCCGGCTCAAGACTGGTTAAATAGCCCATTGTAAATTTCTTTAGATGTCACATTGTCAAGCCCCTGTTTGGTAGCGATCATAGTCCAGACAGGGAGCTTCTATAACTCGTTTTTTTGGGTCTCTGTACAATTAACATCAAAGCCATTCAACTTATAAAGCACCACCCACACGCCTAGGGCTACTATAGTATTTAAAATCGCCAATATAAAAAAGACCATAGGAATAGTAACCCGCAAATATAGCAAGAAAAGAACAAACCCTGTTCCTATCACCATAAATAAGGCATTAAAGATATTATTCATTGCAATAGTACGCGCTCGTTTACCCTCCTCACTCACAACCTGAATATAGGTATATAAAGGGACAACGAATAACCCCGCACAAAAAGAGAAGAAGAAAAAATCGAGTGTAATACGCCAATTATTTGCCTCAGATAAAAATAGAACTAATGACTGCAAGGGCTTTTCTACCAGCGAACCAGGTGATGCTCTATAAAGATCAACTGCAAATAAAGAGAGTAGGAACATCGTAATTGGCACGTAGCGCAATGTAATTTTCCCCGCTAATAAATAACCAATGATAAATGCACCCAAAGCAATTCCAATGGAAAATAAAGCAAGAAAAAACGCAAAGACAGACGTATCAGCTCTTAATATATAATGCGTATAGTCAGGTAGTTTGGTTAACATGATTGCCCCAACTAACCAGAACCAGGAAATGGTAAATACAGCAGGCATCACCTGTCGATTGGCAACAGCCCCTCTTATAACCTTCATCGTTGCATGGAAAATGTTCCAATTTATCTCCAAATCGACCGCTTTAGGAGGTGCCTTAGGAATAAATAAACTGGCAACCAATCCTGCCATCGCTGCTACATTAGTTAACAATATGGCATAACCAGTATGAGAATTGGAGCTGCCTATACTTAAAGCACCAAGAGTAGTTCCCAGCAAAATAGCCATGAAGGTTGAGCCTTCTATTAATGAAGTGGCTCCAAGTAATTCTTGACGTGGTAAATGATCCGGCAGAATGGCATATTTTATTGGACCAAAAAACGTGGAGTGAAGCCCCATCCCTGTAAGCGTTCCCATCATGAGAAAGACACTCTGTAAGTAAAGAGAAAATCCACCGATAATCATCAGGATGAGCTCAAACAGCTTAAGCCAAACCGCCAAAGTGGATTTATCGTATTTATCAGCAAGTTGTCCAGCGGTTGCCGAGAAAAGAAAAAAAGGAGCGATAAATAAAGCACCAGCTATGGCCTGATACTGTTCAGACTGTGCAATAGAATCACTGACATGATAACTTATTAAAGTCAGCATTGCCAATTTAAAAGCATTGTCGTTAAAAGCACCAAAAAACTGAGTAAAAAAAAGGGGAAGAAAAACCTTCTTTTTTAACAAAAATATAATAGAATTTCTCATCCGACGATCCGGTGCAGTACGATAATTTATCAGCTATCCTCGCTACAGCCTTCGGGAATTAAAGGACAGCCGTATGCATTTCGACGTGCATCAAACACTACTTTTCCCTGCGGATAATGTGGACTTAATACAACCTGGCCAACACAAACCATGTAT
Source organism: Legionella sp. W10-070 (assembly GCF_900640175.1). Lineage (GTDB taxonomy): Bacteria > Pseudomonadota > Gammaproteobacteria > Legionellales > Legionellaceae > Tatlockia. The sequence goes on from NZ_CAAAJC010000022.1 coordinate 32,936, forward strand.
AAACGATTTTTGCTACCCAACATTAAAAAGTCTTCATGATTTAACCAGGCGGGCAAATCTGCCAGGCTTTTTGAGTCAATTGGAGAGAACGAAAATTCTTTCCCGCTTTTAGGCATGTAATTAAGAACCAACTGAATTTCTTTATCAGCATTGTTTTCATGAGGCTCTATTGCTTCTAAATGACCATCCGCGCAACGCCAGAATACTTTATATTTATCTGCATAACTGACTATGGATAAAAACAACAAAACTAATACTAAAGCACTTTTTCTCATTTGAATTCCCTTAATAATCAGTTGAAAAGCAAGTTCGACAAGACCTCCAATACTCTAGCTTGCCATAGCACGTCTACTTAATGAAGAAATAATTTTTTCAAGGCTATGGGGATAAGGCTCAGTTTGCTCAAGAATTGCCTTGGTCCGCTGTTCACAATACGTTTTCACTTCCTTGTCTGGTAAAATGTAAAAAATTTTATTGTTAACGCCCTGAATAATATGAGCGGCAACTTCTTCAGCAGGTCGGCTCCGAGCCATGAGTTCAGAAACCATATGATGTAATCTGTCGGTATGCAAAGGAGTAGAGTTTTCCAACAGTTGGGTATTGGCAAATGACGGACAGGCTACCGATACATCAACTGGCTTCTCCAAACGCAGCAGATCAAAATGCAGTGATTCAGAAAGAGCTACTATGGCGTGTTTGGACATCGCATAGGCTGCCATTTGTGAGCCACTGCATAACCCATACAAACTCGCAATATTAATTATATGAGAGCGGTGAGCCTGTTTAAACATTAAAGGTAAAAACGCCTGCACACCATGAATTACCCCATGCAAATTAACATCCATAACTTTGCGGATATGTTCATTGGTTAATTCCCATACAGGCGCAAGATGACCACTGATACCCGCATTATTGAATAACCAATCCACACGGTTAAAGTGTTCCCATGTCTGCTTTGCCAGATGTTTAAGACTTTCGGGTTTAGTTACGTCACAAACAACACCTAACACTTCAGCCTGTGACTGATTGCTTAGTTGCTCAACCTTGTCACAGAGGGTGGTGACTGCATTATCTGCCATTACCACATGAAATCCATGCTGAATACAAGCCTGAGCCAAAGCATGCCCAATACCACTTGCAGCTCCGGTTATTACCGCAACCCTCTGACTAGAATCCATTCTAATCTCCTCCCCCAATAATAATTGATAAATTTTTTATTGTTGTTCCTCACGCCAATGGCGTATTAAATAACCATGTTCCAATTGAGCAGGATCCAGGCTAACTGGAACTTTGACAACATGCCCACTTCCTGCCGCTCTTTCAATACTTTGCCCCAGTTTATCTTCTATCGCTTCCAAACAAAAAATCTGGTTCCCTGTAGGCAACATAACCTCTATAGTATCACCAATAGAGAACTGATTCTTCGCATTTACCGTAAGCATTCCACGATTACTATCGTAATCAACCATCTCAGCTACAACTTGTTGCTTTATTCCTGTTGTATTCCGATCATTATAACTTTGGTATTCCTCAGGAACATGACGTCGATAAAATCCTTCAGTGTATCCGCGTAATGATAACCCCTCAAGCGCATCCATCAAACTCCAATCGAAGGGTTTTCCTGCAACAGCATCATCAATTGCTTTTCGGTATAATTGCGCAGTTCGAGCAACGTAAAAATCTGATTTGGTGCGCCCTTCGATTTTTACACAATCAATCCCCATTGTAGTCAATGCTTCAATATGTTGGATTGCACGCAAATCCTTTGAATTAAAAAGATAGGTACCATGCTCATCTTCTTCTATTGTATTCATCGCCCCCGCTCTTTGAGGGTTTTGTTCAAAAACATAAGACTTCGACTCTATCTGATGATTACCCCAGTCATCTTCTTTGCTTTCTTTGACGTCATATTTCCAGCGGCAAGCATTGGTACAAGCCCCTTGATTGGGATCGCGATGGTTAAAATAACCCGACAACAGACAACGTCCTGAATAAGCCATACAAAGAGCACCATGAACAAACACTTCCAACTCTATATCTGGACATTGCTCACGAATAGCCTGGATTTCCTTTAACGATAACTCACGCGATAAAATAACTCGCTCTATGCCGATAGTTTGCCAAAATTTGACACTGGCAAAATTCATCACACTGGATTGTACAGACAAGTGAACTGGCTGCTGAGGCCAGCGCTCTCTTACCATCATAATCAAGCCTGGATCAGTCATAATTAAAGCATCTGGTCCTGCTTCTACAACTGGCGCCAAATCATCAAGATAAGTATTAATCTTGTTATTTTGGGCAATAATATTGCTGGCAACAAAAAATAATTTTCCCTGAGCATGAGCTTCATTAATTCCAATGACCAAATTTTCATGTGAAAATTCATTGTTTCTTGCACGCAAACTATAACGTGGTTGCCCCGCGTAAACTGCGTCCGCTCCATAAGCAAAAGCACGTCTCATACGCTTTAGTGAACCAGCAGGCGATAATAATTCTGGGCCTTTCATGTGTTTATTTTAGCCAAAGTAAAATGTTTGGAGGATAATAGCGATTCTAATACCTGTTGGTCAAGAAATAAGTATTAAGAAGAGCTGAAAGGCAAAAAGCCAGTGAATCTAACCTTTTACCTTCAAAATCAGGAGAGCAATCTGAGTACGTTATATAATGATGTTTATTCGTTATCGACTAAAACCACTTCTTGTGCTTTATATCCCTTAGGACCCTTATCAAGCACGAAAGTAACTGAGTCATTTTCATGTAATGTTTTGAACCCAACACCTTGAATATCCTTATAATGAACAAAGATGTCATCACCTTGTTGATTAACGATAAATCCAAATCCTTTTTTTTCATTAAACCACTTAACATGGCCAGTTTCTCTTTGCGACATTCATTATCCCCTTTTGTCTATACTCTTCCTACCTTGCTTGGCAGAATTAAAACATCTAAAGCTTTCATAACTCAAATTATTGATATTGTAAATTCAATCCCCTTTTTGAAATTCCCATTCAAATTAAGAAATGAGCATGTGCCATTTATTTGAGTTACAAATGCCTCACGCTGGAATTAACCAACTTCCATTAGCATATCAGTTTTTTATTGATTGTTAATGACTTTTTAAAAAAAACCTTACTTAGAATATTCATTTAATCCCCTTTTAGAAAAACTTCTTGTAGAATAAAACAGATTGTTTTTATTTTGACTATACGGGCAACGTTAATGGACACTTTTAAAAAATCATTTATTCGCTTGGCTTTGGATTGCGGGGTATTAAAATTTGGGGACTTTACTTTAAAGTCAGGTCGTCAAAGCCCTTACTTCTTTAATGCCGGCTTATTTTACCAGGGGGATGCATTACGGCAGCTAGGTTATTTTTATGCCAAAACGCTAATTAAACATCAAGTTGACTTTCAGCATCTTTTCGGCCCCGCCTACAAAGGGTTGCCTTTAGCCACCGCTACAGCGGTTGCTTTAGCAGAGGAAGGGATTAATATAACAGTGACTTTCAATCGCAAAGAGAAAAAAAATCATGGCGAGGGAGGCGAGCTTATTGGAGCTCCTTTACAGGGGGAAACCATTATTGTAGATGATGTCATCACAGCAGGAACCGCTTTCCGTGAGGCACAACGCTTAATCAAAGAGAATGGCGGTATACTTACCGGGGTAATAATTGCCCTGGACCGCTGTGAAAAAGGATTGGGTTCTCAATCAACCCTATCAGAAATTGAAGAGCAAGGCATTCGTGTGTTCTCTATTGTTACCCTTTTTGATTTAATTGATTATTTACGAGCAGATGGCCAATTAGATGAAGTTAACCGCTTAGTTAGCTATCAACAAAAATACGGTTGTTGATTATTCACAAAACGACCACCATCAGCTGAAATTTTGTTAAGTTAAATTCTTGCGGTCGATACCGCAAGAATTTAAGCATAGGCCGGCCTAAGCAGCGTCAATACGCCGCAATGTCAATTGTTTTCATCTTATGATTAACATGCTTGCCATGCCTTAGGGTAGTCAAGGTGATTTGTTCCCCCACCTTAATATCCACAAGCAAATTGTAGAATTGATCATAATTTTTTACAGGATGACCATTTAAAGCAATAATGATATCGCCTAAACGTATGCGCCCCCAGCTATCCCGCAGTGTACCTCGCAACCCTGCCTGGGCAGCAGGTGTATGAGGTAAAACATCTGCGACTAATAACCCTTTGTTAATCCCTAATCGTTTAGCTATATGAGGTTCAACAAGCTGAACACCAATCCCTGACAACACTACCCTGCCATTCTTAATCAATTGAGGAACAATTCGTGCAACATCATCAGCGGGTACCGCAAAACCAATACCAGCAGAAGAGCCAGAGTTTGAATAGATGGCAGTATTTAAACCAATTAGCCGACCCTTGCTATCCAACAAAGGCCCTCCTGAATTTCCAGGATTAATAGAAGCATCTGTCTGGATCATATCACGAATAGTAACGCCCCCAGCTCCTGGTACCTGACGCCCCAAGGCTGAAATAACACCTGTAGTCAAACTGTGATCCAGACCAAATGGATTACCTATGGCAATGGTTTTCTGCCCCACTAGCAATTCATTAGTACGAGCTAACTCAAAAGGAGTAAATGACTTTAACTGTTCCAAAATTTTTGGTGATTTTATTGCCAACACTGCAATATCTTTACGCGGCTCTGTACCTATCACTTTTGCTGGCACGGTTAACTTGCCAATACTGACAGTCAGGTTATCTGCTCCGTTTACCACATGAAAGTTAGTAACAATATGCCCTTCAGCATCCCATATAATGCCTGAACCAGCCCCTGCCGCCACTTGCATACGCTCATAAGAGTGATTAAGGACTGTTGCCAGGCGATGAACGTAAACTACCTGCGGTGAAAATTTTTGAAATATTTCAACAGTATTTCTCTCATTTGGCAGCAATTCATCCAAAGTTGTACCATAGGAAGGGAATGTTAAACTTAAACAACAAAGCAGAAGAGTGAACCATTTACCTCTCATTACTAAACTCCACATTTATCTCTGCACCAGATAAAGACAACTTTCTGGGGAAATTGTTAATTAATTTGCTATTATGCCCTAATTTAGTCTAGTTAGACAAATATAAGTCATCTGGCATTTGACTAACCTGAAATAGATAGGTATGAAGGAAACAGATTTCAAGAGAAAAATATTTAATTAAATAAACAGAACAACCTCTTACTAATTACAGGTTTATAGGATTAAATAAGTGGATCAGCAACCAACCTCTAATCCACTCATTTGCAATTGCATTCAGTTTGAAATAACCAGCTCAGGGGTTTCATCCCTTTCTTCGTCGAGCGAAACATCATCTAAAATTTCATCTTCTTGACTAGAATCAGGCTCATTAATCTCATCTTCAGTTTCAGCTACATCCTCTCTGGCTTCAAGCTCGTCTTTTACCCTATCCACAGAAAGTCCGCTAGAAGGACTGAAATACTGCATTAACATGTAAATCGGCGCCATAATCATCATTTTAAACGTTTGAGTACTGGCATCAATTGATTTTTTTGCAATATTTTCGCTGTTTCTATTATGGCGTAAATAAATTTTTTCCAGTAACCCAGAATGGCGATAATAGATTAAATCTAACTGTTCATTACGTTTTTTCTCTTGTTCGAGAAGATACTCTTGCAATTCGATGTGGGAATTCCACAAAGAAGCACGTCGCTTCTGCAATTGCTCAAGTTCTTTATTATAAAAGTCTATTTCATTATCTATCTCACTCCTAAGTTTGTCACAAATTGACTTACGTTCAACTGACTGGCCACCGCCAATAATAGCGGATGATTCCTTGATGGTCATTTGTGAATAACGCTGGATGAGAGCCAATTTCTTATTAAGGATCTCTTCAATTTTTTGATCGAGATACTGGATCGCATCCTTGTTCGCACCAAGCACCTGGTAGTGCGAATCAAAGCGCTTGTTACTGGTCATCTGATCACGGATTTTTTCCAGCTCTTTTACTTCCTGAGTCAGTGCCATCTGCTGTGCCTTGTCATTTAAATTCTTATCACGGCTTAGCAATAATTGCCTGATAAAAGCAGATAATAATGCAACAGCACCAAAAGCAGTCGCACAAATGATCGCTATAGTTACCGGTTCCATAGCAAATTCTCCCTAGTGCAAATGTATCAATTGAGTATGAATCTCGATTGCAAAATAGCGACTGAATGCCTGATACGAATCTGCTACTGGCCATTCTGCAGCGTTATCACACATACGTAACATTTCGGCTTCAAATATTGGCTCGTAATTGTTCTGAAGGAAGGGTTTTATCTCTGACAGCTTACTGAAATTTTTAATAACCACCGTTGCATTTTCAGCCAAATGTGCAAGATTAACCCGCTCCAAAACATTTATAAGCTCATCCTGCCCTTCAACAGCAGCCTTCATCCACTTCAGTAATACAGAGCGGGGTTTAACACGTAATAACTGCTTACCTTTTTCTAAAGAAGGTTCCATAAGCACAATATGCGAGTGAAGCTCAAATTTAAAGCAACATAAGAAGTCCAAAAAGCTGCCTTCAATTTCATTACGAGCATCTTCGCCCAACCAACGACTTATTTCATGTCGAAACATGGTTGTAAAATGGCGCTCAATCTCATTTAACGTTTCTTCATCGCTATTTTGCCTGGCAATTGCATAAGCTGTATTATCAGTTTGAAGTAAACGTAACTCTGGTAAATCAACATCGGGTAATTGAGAAGCAAGAAATGATAAAAATACAGAGGTAGGTTTGAGAATTATAATTTCCCATTGACTTGGTTGCATGACGCTCTCCTTGACCTTTTTGACTCATCCTGAGTGCAACTAAAAGCATCTTTCTTCCCCCACATTTTTTCAAGGGAAGACTATCAGATTAACGCAGTTTTTAAATGATAACAAGAAATAAAATTAAGATCAATATTAAATCAAATTGGCCAACCAGAAACTTATTGTCAAAAACAAATCAATATAACAGGAAAACTCATTACTAAGTTAAATCATTCCAGATAAACACTCCTTAATAAGTCAACATTAGCAAATAACTCCCATGTTATGACTTATCAGGCTTGACATAAGTGTTGTGATCTATACCATATGCCTGTCGTTTAATTTTTTAGCTAAACATGAAATTCCTAAAGAAACTGCTCGCAACGTTTGTTGTTATTTTTATTCTCACAACAATAATTTTATGGGTACTGGCAAAATCAATAAAACCCGAGATTATAAAAGATTATATTAGTTCTCAACTGACTTCCTTAACAGCCCAGCCCAGCCAAGTAGAAGGCGATATTTCCTGGCAACTTTTTCCTCGCCCGGGGGTCAAAATTACAGGAGTACAGATTGGAAACGAAAGCAGTCAGACAAACTATTCTGTTAAAATAGACAACTTGTTATTTAACTTAAAAATCACGCCACTTTTAAGAGGAAAACTTGTTTTCAGCGAACTTGCAGTCAATGGCTTTAAAGTTAATATAAATCCTAATGCAGAGCGACAAGTTAAACCCAAAAAATCTACACCAGCAGATAAACACAGCACCCAAAATAGCCTGGCAAAGCAATTTGCCATAGAACGTTTCCTATTAAGCCAGGGGCAGGTAACCCTTATTCAGGACAATAACAAACTTACGCTTTCAAATCTGCAGGTAGGCGCAGATCAATTTAATTTGCAAAAAGAAACCTTCCCACTGCAGCTTAAGAGTAACTTCATTCTGACATCTGCTAATAAAGCTGTAGCTAAAGCATCAGTTAGCTTTAAAGGCAGCCTGGCATTGTCTGCTTCCTTATTTAATGATCCATTAACAGTGCTGCAGCAGACTCCTCTGAATGGACAATTATCCCTTCAAAATCTCAGAATAAAACAATTCAAAGTAAATAAAATTAGCGCAAATGTAAAAACCAAGGCAGGCTCTCTTCTCCTTAATCCCCTGACTTTAAACCTGTATAATGGGGAATCAGTAGGGGATCTGAGCTATGAGTTTGCTAACATGAAGTTTGATTTAAATCAAACCGCTACAAATCTTGATGGAAGTAAACTGCTTTATGATCTGACCAGGAAAAACTTTAAAGGCACTGCAGATTTTTCCCTTCATGCACAAGCCAGTATGCAGAATACTGACTGGCAAAATACAGTAACAGGCAAAGGCAACCTGACAATTAAAGATGGCATTGTTGAATCAATTGATCTGGACAAATTCATTGATGAAACAAGCAATTTAATTAACGGGCTAATCAGTGGTAATAAGGAAAATATAAATAGAACACTGCAACCTGGCCAATTTGAAAATCCAGACTTTTTTAAAGGTAATACGAATTTCCGGCTTCTAACATTGCAATATGCACTTCAAGAGGGCAAACTGCAAAGCGATTCCTTAGTACTGCAAACTGACAGGCTGCAGCTTAAAGGTGAGGGAACATTAAATTTGAGAGATAACCTTCTGGATGGTCATCTGCTGGCAAAAGTAAGCCTCACCAACCCAAGCGTAGATAAAATTCAGCAATTATTGGGAGGGAGCTTCCCTGTTCTTATTAAGGGAAATTTGGTTACGCCAATTATATTGCCTGATTTAAAAGTTATTAATCCCTTGTTGACTCGATTTTGGCTAAAGGAAACATTGACCAAACCTGTCAAGCAAATCCATAAGCAGTTAAAATCGCTTTTAACTGCCCAATAAGGAATGATGACAACAGCCCCATCATTACAGAGAGTATTTAGCGAGCCCTTGTTAGCCTGGTTTGATTGTCATGGACGTAAAGACCTGCCCTGGCAACATCCTCGTGGTGCTTACAGGGTCTGGATTTCCGAAGTTATGCTACAGCAAACCCAGGTAAAAACTGTAATCCCTTACTTTAATCGCTTCATAGAGAACTTTCCTGACGTCTGGCAGTTAGCGCAAGCAGATGAAGATAAAGTTCTGGCACATTGGTCAGGATTAGGTTACTACAGTCGCGCACGCAATCTCTTAAAAACGGCGAAAATCATTTGTACACAATATGATGGGATATTTCCTCATCAGTGTTCAGAGCTCGCTGCCTTACCAGGAATTGGCCTCTCAACAGCAGCAGCGATTGTATCGCAGGCTTTTAATTTACCGGCAGCAGTTCTTGACGGCAATGTCAAACGAGTACTTTGCCGCTATTTCATGATTGAAGGCTGGACAGAACGAGTTGTTATCAAAAATCAACTTTGGCAACTGGCAAACCACTGCATGCCTCAGCAACGCTGTGCTGATTATACTCAGGCTATTATGGATTTGGGTGCCACTTGCTGTACGCTTAGAAATCCTGGCTGTACTATTTGCCCATTAAAAACAACCTGTAAAGCTAATCTAAATAATAAGGTACTGGACTTCCCTCATAAAAAGCCAAAGAAAACACTTCCTTTAAAAAAGCAGCAATTCCTATTGATATATAATTCAGCTCAACAAATCTATCTGGAAAAAAAACCGCCTGTTGGTCTGTGGGGCGGACTCTGGTGTCTGCCAAGCGTTGATATAAGCAGTTGTCCAGCAACCTATATTAGAGAAAACTACGCGATAAACAGCCTGAAAATCGATGAGTTAATCAATATAAGGCATTCCTTTAGCCATTTTCACCTGGAGATTAAAGCCCTCGCCATTAAAGCCACACCTATGACCAATGAAATAGCTGAATCAGATGGAAGATGGTTTAAGCTGGAGGAGTTAAAACAACTGGGGATCGCCAAACCTGTCAGTACAATTATCAAGCGTTTTCAGGAAACTCAGACGATTGATATCTGCTGAGAGTATGTCCGGATAAAAATACCATTAAAATTAAAATTACACCGGCTAACAATAACAGGTAAATCTCGCCAGAATATAACTTGATAACCGAAATATCTTTCCATTGAGCTAATACATAATAAAAAAGAATAATTACTGCCCCAGAAAGGCTGTTAAATAAAGACTGAACCCTCCCCTGATAGTCAAGAGCAGTCATTTCCTGAGCTAATGTTGTCAATAAAGCCCAGGAGGAAAAAGAAAATCCAATGAAAAAATGATAAAAAATAGCCCAATTAGCAGTCTGAGCGTGACTGAACAGATAAAAAGACACTATTCCCAGCAAAACCTCCCCCAAAATAATTTTAGATATAGAGAAGAAATTAGTCAGCCACGGACTTAAGAAACCACCTAAAATCATCCCAGCCGAAAGCATTGCCTCAAGCCAGCCAAATTGAGCCACATCGCTATGCAAGACAGTTGTCGCAAATGGCGCCAACAAAACAGGAGCGGTCATATAACAAATAAAAAACAACCCTTGAACCAAATAAATGAGAAGAACTGGCATACGACGAATAATATATTGGCCACCCTGTAAAAACTGCTTAAAAAAAGACACTTGCAGCTCCCCCGACTTTTTACTGCTTTGATAGGGAATACGAAAAACAAAAACAGCAGCAAGTAAGTAGCATGCACCATTAATTATAAAACAAGTTGCAAAAGAGGTTCCGGCAAGGATAAGACCAGCTCCTCCCATACCTAACACAGCCCCCATTTCATAAGAGGTATCCACCATCGCGTTGGCATACAATAGATCCTCTTCATCCTTGATAATCTCACGTACAAAAGCCATGGCAACCGGAATATAGGCAGCCAGTAATGTTCCAATAAGTGCAGCAAGAAGATAAATCGCAAGTGGTGTAATATAGTTATGCCAGCTAATTATAGCAAAGCCAAATAAGCATACCGCCCGCAACCCTATTGTGCTCAATAGTAATAACTTCCGATTGCAGCGATCGGCAAGAACCCCCAGCAAAGGACCTAAAAGCACATTTGGAAGCCAAAAACAAGCCATCAGCTTGGCCGTAGAAACTACAGACGCATCAAAACGCATGAGTGCCCATACCATAATGATATAAGTCAACCCATTGCCAAACATGGCAAGCGCACAACTTAGGGTAAAGTCCCTGAAAGCGCTGGTTTTGAGAAGCTGATATTGTCTACCAAACATAATAGTCTTTGGTTAATCTATAAAAAAGACGGCGGATGAAGAAGCCAGGTTGCAGATGTAGCCCGAACATAATAACCTGAAGCCCAACAAATGTAAATATTTTATACAAAAAGTCTTATTGTGTTCGTGGCCAAATAACGTATTATCAACTCATAGTCTTTTTAAGGGTAGTTATGTTTAACCTGTTTATGTTCATACTTAGCTTTATTGCTTTATTGTGGTCTGCGAATCATCTGGTTACAGGTGCATCAGGCCTTGCGTTTCATTACAGGTTGTCCCCCTTGCTGATAGGTTTCACATTAGTCGCCTTAGGTACGTCTGCTCCAGAGATAATGATTGCAATTACCTCTTCCCTTGAAGGATTAAATAATTTAGCCATAGCCAATGCAATCGGTTCGAATATCGCCAATATTGGCCTTGTTTTAGGCTTAACCGCTCTTATAAAGCCCCTTAGAGTTCAATCCACCCTGTTACGCCGTGAATACCCTCTGCTTTTTTTAGTGATGCTATTTTCTTACTCTTTAATGATGGATGGTTATTTAGGGGTGCTTGATGGTTGTCTTTTTTTACTGATGTGCTTACTTCTTATCAGTTATTTTATTTTTATAACGCGACAACAACATCCGCAAAAGCAACTTACTATTGGCATTCAAAAGGCTACGCTTAGAAAACATTCAGTAAAAATTCATACCATTAGTCTATTGATTGGTCTTATCGTCTTGCCTGTCAGCTCCAACTACCTGGTAAGTAATGCGATTGTTTTATCACATTGGCTAGGTATCAGTGATGTCATGATAGGCCTGACTGTCATTGCTATAGGCACCAGCCTGCCTGAACTTGTCACTTCAGTTGTTGCCACCTTAAAGGGGGCAGATGATATCGCAATTGGTAATATATTAGGCTCTAATATGTTTAACCTGCTGGCTGTAATGATTTTCCCTGCAATCATCCATCCGGAAACAATCAGCCATACCTTACTCTGGCGTGATATCCCCGTCATGTTTGTAACCACCTTGATCCTTTTATGGATTAATTATCGTAATAAAACCAAAATGGCTCGTTGGCATGGTGGAGTATTAGTATTAATTTATTGTTGCTACATGGTATCGCTTATCATAAATGCCATGATATAAACTTGTTCATAACTCCTCAAACTAGCCTGTTGCTATCGATTCAGGTTGATGGTGTAAAATGGCAAGCGCCGCAACGGCATCAGGTTGCCCTGCCCTGGCGGCTTTGTTAATCCAGTACCAGGCTCTCTTGCGATTCTCCACAACCCCTTGACCATAATAATACATATAGCCTACAGCATATTGGGCATCTGGCTGCCCTTTTTTTGCTTCTGGTTTCAGGTGCACAAATGCCTGTCGATAGTTTTGAACACGAAAACTGCTAATACCCTCAGCCAGGTTACTACGAACCGCACACGCAAACTGAGTCAATCCCAAAACAATAACCAGAGCTATTCGCAAGGAAAAACGCATGAATTTATTCCTCAATTAACGGCTTTGCCGGGAGTTCAAAGGTTAATTCATTTTTAGGTAAACTTAAACTCTCAAGAGCACCATTATGTAAAACCACGATACCATTTGGAGAAATTCTTTTGATTATCGCCCCTCCCGGTAATGAATCTCCAGTTACATAGGTTTTCTCTGGCCCACCACCAACACGAATTATAACTTGTGAATCCTCTTCCTTATTGGAGAATAAAACGCCCAGGACTTCGGCATCAAGCATCGATTGCTTGACTTCGGTATCCAATAGATTAACGGGTACATAATCTCCAAACAAGGGCGTCTTAAAAACAGGAGAATCAGGCCGTAAATTTTCCTGATGACTAATTTCTGGAGAAGTGATTGCTATCGGCGCTTTTTCCACCATTTGAACACTGCTTAATATTTCCCATATAAATAAAACAAAACTGACTGTAAAGATAACCACAGCGCTTACTATCTTAGGGTCATTAAAATCGCGGAGGAATTTGGTACTCTTCATGTTCAGCTTCAAAGTTAGCATGAATTTTGCCTGTATATGACTATATTAACAAAATTATACATCGTGAAGGATTAATTAAATTTAATTTTATAATCGCAAACAAATTAGCCAGAGTCTATATTAAGCTCTGTGAACCTAATATTTGCAAGCATAGTATCAAACGGTATAGTTACATAACTTAAAAGGACGACACATGCCATTCAATCAGGATCCCCCTTATATTCAGTTGGCTACCATATCACGCTGGTATGTGGTTTCACGTGCAATTCATACCGTAGCCAAACTGGGCATAGCCAATCATATGTCGTACAAGCCTGTAGCAATTAAAGAACTGGCTGAAAAAACGGGAACAATTCCCGAGTTATTAGACCGATTATTAAAATTCCTTAGCGCGTATAAGATTTTTGATTATCATGAGGGTTCCTTTGCATTAACTGAGCTGTCTCTACCTTTGCGTGATGATCACCCAAACTCCATCCGCGATGTCTTATGCATGGTTGACGAAAGCTGGTGGCAAGCTTTTTCTTGCCTTGATCTCTGTTTAACGACTGGAAAATCTGCCTTTTCTCATCAGCATGGCGAGGATTTTTTTACCTACCTCAGCAAGCATCCAGAAAAACAAAGTAATTTTGATAAAGGAATGGCCAAATTATCCAGTTTCGATGATGCTTGCGTGGCTTCATCCTATAATTTTTCTTCCTTTTCGCAGGTCATTGATATGGGAGGTGGGCGAGGCGGTTTAATTAAAGCAATAGCCGCTCAATACCCTGCAGTAAAACTAATCTTGTTTGATACCCCTTCTGTTATTGCGCAATTACATGCCAAAGATTTTCCATCACAGGTAAAATTGGTTGCTGGTGACTTTCTCACCTCTATCCCACTGGCTGAAGCTTATATTTTTAAGGGCGTTCTGCATGATTTTAACGATGAGTTGATGAATAAAATCCTGTGTAACTGTCATCAGCAGATGCCTGCGGATTCTCTACTGTTTATTGCTGAACAAGTATTACCTGACAACGAATATCCCCATCCTAACAAAACAATGGATATTGTTATGATGGCTTTATTAGGTGGCAGGCAGCGGACACTTAAGGAATGGCAACAATCCATTCAACCTTCGGGATTTATTTATCAGGAAAGTTATCCTACTAACTCTCTTTTTACGTTGATGGCTTTCAAACCTGATAAATAAAATAGATCGCCGGATTAGAGTCTGTTGACATTTCAACTTAAACTGCCCACTTCCCGTGCTTTATGCGCGGGATCCACGCAAACCACACGAAACTAATCATCCTCTTGACAAGGTTTGAGACTAGATTCCGCGCATAAAGCTTCCAATTGGCCCTAAGTTTTTATTGACAAA
>NZ_CAAAJC010000023.1 GCF_900640175.1 Legionella sp. W10-070
TGTTGTTCCTGTACCAAGCACTTCTTACTCCATTAAAATAAAAAAGCTCTTAAACAGCATTATAAGAGCTTTGTCAATAAAAACTTAGGGCCAATTGGAAGCTTTATGCGCGGGATCCAGTTAAACCACACAAAACCAACCATCTTTTTGACAAGGTTTGAGAATAGATTCTGCGCATAAAGCGCAGAACGTAGGCTCTGGTTCCAATTGTCAACAGAGCCTAACTAATTGAAAAAAATAAAACAAATAGCAGACTTAAGACAAACAACAAGGGATTGAGAGGTTGACGCGTGATTAATTTTAGTAAAGTGTAAAGAATTATTCCACCCCCTATCCCGTCAGCGATGGATGAGGTAAATGGAATCATCATAATGGTCAGCATGCAGGGGGCCGTTTCGCTAAAGTCGGTTAATTGCAGATGGGTCAGATGTTTCATCATGCTACAGGCCACATAGAGCAGAGCAGGGCCGACGGCATAGTTAGGTATCATTTGTGCAAGGGGGAAGAAAAACAGCATCAGGATAAACAAAGCCGCAATAACCAAAGCGGTCAAGCCAGTGCGGCCGCCGGCTTCAATTCCGGCGGCAGATTCTATGTAAGGCGAGGTACTTGCGCAACCCAGGAGACCCGCGACGGTTGAAGCTGCGGCGTCAGCAGTCAAACTTCTACTGAGCCGCTGCTGGTAGTCAGCCTGGCTTTTGAAGGGCGTTTGGTTAAACAAACCAATCAGGGTGCCAGTGGCATCAAATACAGCAACCAGAAACAGCGTAAAGGTTGCCTTAACGGCGGATATGGAAAAAAGTCCTGAAAAATCAAGCTGAAATAAAGTAGTCTTTATTGAGGGCGGATAGGCAATCAAGCCCTGCCATTTAGTTAAACCAAACAGCAGACTGAGAATGCTAATCCCGATAATGCCAAGAATAATAGCAGCCGGGATCCGGTAATAATCCAGTACCAAAATTATCAGAAAGCCAAGAAAAAATAGACCGCTCTGCGGGGTATGGATGTTACCCAAACTCATCAGTGTGTGCGGGTCGGCTATCACCAGATGATTAGTGCGCAGAGCGATTTGTGCTATCAGTAAGCTGATGCCGATAAGAATTGCTATTTGTAAATTAGGGGGGATGGAGTCTATTAATAACCGCCGCAAGGATGTCAGACTGATGATAAAAAACAGCAGGCCGGAAAGAAAAACCATTGCCAATGCATGCTGCCAATCGATACCCATTCCCTGCACAACGCCATAGGAAAAGTAGATATTGAGAGCCATGCCAGGTGCAACGCCGATGGGGGTATTGGCCAGTATGCCGGTTAATCCGCAGGCGAATGCCGTTACCAGGCAGGTTGCGGTGAAAACCGCCCCTGGCTCCATACCAGCATCCTGTAAGATTAGCGGGTTTACAAAAGCAATGTATACCATTGTCAAAAAGGTGGTCACACCCGCCAGGGTTTCCGTTTTTAAAGAGGCATCATCCAAAAAACGGGAGAGAAGGGGCTTCATGCGGATTTCTCAAGAGAAAAGCCAATACTACAAAAGCTTGCCCAATCTTGCAATTAAGGAGAGATTGGGGGGTTAAAAATGAATATTAAGAACGGCAAAAACAATTTCAATGGCGATCAAGACGATAATTATAATTTCCAGGTTATGTGAATGACGGGTTTCCAGATAACTGTTAAACATCTCGAAAATTTCATTTAAGGTATCTAGACGGTGGTTAATTGCGTTAACTCGGCGTTGAATATGCAGGTAGCGCTCCATCATCGAATAATATTCTTCAAGAGTCGGATGTTGCCAAAAGTACTTGGGGTGATACAGAAAGTTGCTAATCAGGTTCATTTCGCTTTTTGCGCCCAGTATCTCACCAATGACCTGTCGCATCTGGTTACGTGTGATAGGCATTTTTCCCTGATTGGAGATGCTTTGAATCATGGGATTGTATTTTTCAATCAACGCTTCAATAATCGTTTCAAAATACTGTAGTTTGACCGATTGGGAAAAGCCATAAGAGAAACTTAGCTTTAAATCATCGGTATCGCTGTCAATGGTTAAACAATCAACATCGAAAAAATCATGCGGCTCTATGGCTGTTTTATCGCCAACCCGGTAGCTGAATTCATCCCGTACCAAAAAGGTGATCAGTTTGTCGCCAAAGGGACGGATAATATCAAGATAGCTGTTGATTTGATGGCGCTTAACTCCCCAGGAAACCACCGTTCCGTTTTTGAAAACGAAAACCAACGCCTGGTTACTGTCTCGATGGCTGAGCTTCAGAACATCACGCGTCCTGCTGGAATAATACCCAATTAACGTAGTTTTAAGATGATTGTCTAAACGTGTCAAATCGATTGAGCTGGCAATGCAATAACTTAAGCATTCCATGATAACTGACCTTTGAGCTTAATTTAACTCGTGATATTAAATGCTAATATCACGAGGGTTAACACTAACGGCATTATAACTCAAATCATGGGAGACTACACGCTTTCAGAAGTCTCACGGCCTGAGTAGGCTTTTTTTCTATCGGTAACGCCGCTTAACCATTGAGGGCACACTTCCAGAATCCCGGCTATTTTATCGAGTTGTTCTGGAGAAGGCAGCAAATGGCCAAATATCATTGCATTGGCCAAATGACGAGTAACGCCAAATACTTTCGCTACCGCTTTGGTCTTTTCTGCCAATTCTTCCGGAAAACCCAATAAAGATAACTCCCGGTTAAAGCGCTGTGAAAATACTTTACTGTTCACTTTTCACTCCATGAAAAAATTATTCTATCAGCATTTTTGTGCTGACCCCTTAACCCGTCAATCCTTGATACAGGTAAATCTGTTATAACTTATTTTTTTTTAACCGCAAAGCATTTTTATTTATTTTAAAACAAATAGTTATATTAATAATTAAACGATGATTAAAATTTTCATATTTGATTTATTTATTAGGCATTTTTAACTGTTACTCAATCAATGCAGTGGCAGTCAGGAGAGGCTCTTCATAATCTTAGCCGCGTATTCAAGGCCTTGAATATAGGCTTGACTGTAATCCTGAGCGGTTAACGCGGGGTGTTTTAACTGATGAAAATTGCCTTGTTCATAGTGGGAGATAAGCGTTAACAAGCATCCTAACTCGCCGCTTCTGCTGATAAGGGCATCCTTTAGTTCTTCGGAGAGAGGGATTTTCTCCAGCAAGGTAGGCATTGGTTCTTGAAAAATGGCATCCAGCATGGAGAACATGCCAACAGTGTACCCTTCATGGAGTGAGGTTTGTTGGCTGGCGGTTGCCAGCTCCTGACACATTTTAGCCCGTACCAGCGTTCGTTCGAGTAAGTGGCTGGCCACCTCGTCCGTGCTGGATGCCAGAAGCAAGGTGGTCCAGTTGCGTATTTGTATCAGCCCTAACTGGAGGATGGCATCCTTTATCGAATTAATTTGTCCTCCTGAATAAAATGCAGCTGATTTGGCAAGTTTCAGGATCCGGTAACTTAGTTTAGGCATTTGCAGAATGATTTCCTCAATTTTCAACAGCGTTACTTCAGGATCATGAAGTTCAGCGATCAATTTTAAGAGGAGGTTTTTGTTTTCTGAGAGCCTGTGACCGTGAACCAGATAAGGATGGCTAAGGAAAAAGCCCTGGAAAAGGTTAAATCCCAGGTCTTTGCAAAGGGCAAATTGGGCATGGTTTTCTATTTTTTCGGCTAATAACTGTCCTTTAAAGGTGCCAATTAATTGTAATTGCTTTTTTATTTCTTGCTGATTTAATTGCAGGATGTCTACCTTGATGATATCAGCAAGCTCGACTAGCGGTGTTAATTCCCTGCGAAAAATAAAATCATCAAGCGCCAATTGGTAACCTTGCTGTTTAAGCGCCCTTAGACGTTCAAGCAGTGGCTCATCAATAATAATATCTTCCAGTACTTCAATAACGATTTTATCTTTGGGGAGCAAAGTTGGGATTTTTTGTAAGAGATGATGCCTGGTAAAGTTAATATAGGCCGGATGATTATTGGTAATAACCTCCAGATCAAAATGGGTAAAAATATGAGTTAGTACGAAGGAAGTAGCATCATCTCCGGCGGTTAGGGAATTGATATTGGCACCTTTGTACACAGACTCATCCCCTCGATACAAAATCTCATAGGCACAGACAAAACCTTCCCGATTATAAATTTCTTGTCGGGCAAACAAGGGGACTATTGGTGGTTGCGTCAATGGTTATACTTCAAAGAAAACGGTTTTTTAATTATAGTCAACGGAGAATAAAATGGATATTTTTAATTACAGGCCGAGTTGTATCAACAGGCATAAAATAATGGGCAGCTCCGGCCATTCGGCTGATCTGCCCATATGCAGCAGTCATTCTTCATGATGCTTGAAATAATTCAAGTCCAGTTCCCTTGCCGCCTTTACATCGTCTAACCGTTTTACGGGTAAACGATGAGGGGCTTCTTTTAAGAGGTTAGGATTATGTTCTGCCTCATAACGAATCGCTTGCATGGCACTGATGAAACTGTCCAATTCTTCTTTGCATTCGGTCTCTGTTGGTTCAATAAGCAGGCATTCGGGCACCAGCAACGGGAAGTAGGTGGTTGGCGCATGAAAGCCATAATCGAGCAGGCGTTTGGCCAGATCCATTGCGGTGACGCCATAGCGCTTTTTTTCCTGGTTCAATGTTAAAATAAATTCATGGGTTGCCCGTCTGCCTGGATAGGCTGGATTGAAGCCTGCCTTGGTTAACTCACTTAGTAAGTAATTCGCATTGAGCGTGGCAAATTCAGAGACCCGCAGCAACCCTTCCTTGCCTAAAATACGAATGTAGAAATAAGCACGTAGTAATATCCCGGCATTCCCCATAAAACAAGATAAACGGCCAATGCTTTGTGGATAATCCGCCCTGGTTGCCCAACGATAAAAATCACCCTCCTTTATGACAAGGGGCAGAGGCAAATAGGGTAACAAGCGATTTCCAACTGCAACCGGTCCTGCCCCTGGGCCACCGCCCCCATGAGGCGTGGCGAAGGTTTTATGCAGGTTTAAATGCATGACGTCAAACCCCATGTCTCCGGGGCGGACCTTCCCTAAAATCGCATTCAGATTGGCGCCGTCATAATAAAGCAATCCGCCTGCCTGGTGAACGATAGCGGCAATTTCTTTGATCTGCCGCATGAATAATCCCAGGGTAGATGGGTTGGTTAACATGATGCCTGCAGTCTTGGGGCCTACTTGATTGCGTAACGCGTCCAAATCGACATCGCCATCTTCTGCTGTCGCCAGTTCAACCACTTTAAATCCGCACATTGCCGCTGAGGCTGGATTGGTGCCGTGTGCCGCATCAGGGATGAGAATTTCATTGCGCATGCTATCACCACGAGACTGATGATAAGCCTTAATCATGGCCACCCCGGCAAATTCGCCTTGAGAGCCTGCCATGGGCGTCAACGAAACACCTGGCATGCCGGTAATTTCTGTCAGATGATTTTGTAACTCATAAAGAATTTGTAGAAAGCCCTGGCTAGCTTTTTCCGGATCCAGTGGATGACGGTTAACGAATCCGGGGCTTGACGCTGCTTTATGAACCCCACGAGGATTATACTTCATGGTGCAGGAGCCCAGGGGGTAAAAATTGGTGTCTATCGAATAGTTTAATTGCGATAAGCGGGTAAAGTGGCGAATTACCTGCAGTTCGGAGCAGGCTGGCATGCGGGGAGGTTTTTTCCGCAAAAATTCCTCAGGTATTGCTATTGCTGGGGATTTATTTTCGGGAGCCTGGGCTGTCGCCTGTCTTTTTACTTTGGAGCGTTCAAAGATTAACATAATTTGCCTTCCGTTTTCTGAATCAGTTCTTTGAGTTCCTCACGATGTTTAACCGGAGTAAATTCAATAATCTGATAATTAGCGATCTCAGCAAGATAATAAGGATCTTCTTGAAGCACAGACTGCAAATAATCCCTGTCATTAGTCGCAGCAATGATAACTCCACCAGTACGCGGTTTCATAGGGCCTGAGGCTACTAATAATCCCTGCTTGTAATAATAATCAAGGAATTCACGATGCCTTTGCAAATATTTGTCGACTTCGCTTAAAGGTGTTTTGTAAGTTAGTAATACTATAAACATCAATCGCCTCGCTGATTCATAATTTGCCTAAGGGCATTCGCATAATGGGTTATTTCTTCATCAGTACGCATCTCTGTGGCGCAAACAAGCATGGTGTTGGCTAATTGTGGGTAGTGCAATTCAACAGAATAACCGCCTGAAATTCCTGCTTCACGCAGTTTTGCCAGCACTTTGTTAACGGGCTGACTAAGCTTTAGCAATGCCTCATGGAAATAAGGTGCAGAAAAAACGGTGTCTACCCCATCAATTTGAGTGAGGGCACTAACCAGGGTTTGCGTATTATGGTGGCATTGACAGGCAACTTGCCGCAGGCCCTCTGCCCCAACCAGGCTCATGTAAAGAGTTGCTGCAGTCACCAGCAATCCTTGATTGGTACAAATGTTGGAGGTCGCTTTGCCTCTGCGGATATGCTGTTCACGGGCTTGCAGTGTCAGGGTAAACCCTGTTTTGCCGTCTTTGTCTACGGTACGCCCTGCCAATCGGCCGGGTATTTGCCTTACATAATCCATCCGAGTGCTCAAAAAACCAAAATAGGGCCCGCCTGAAGCCATCGGGGAACCCAAAGGTTGTCCTTCACCACAGGCAATATCAGCCCCATACTTACCCCATTCACCTGGGGGTTTTAAAAGAGCCAGTGATGTTGGATTGACACAGGCAATGCAGAGGGTTTGATTCTCATGAGCCCAGTCACTCAGCTCATCAACCTGCTCAAGGCAGCCAAAGAAATTAGGTTGGGCGATGACCAGTGCAGTAACATCTTCACCCTTATAGCTGTTTAATGCTGAAAGAGCGCTGATCCCTTGTTTTTCATCAAACGGCAAGGTAAGAATTTCAATATGCTGTGTACGGGTGATGGTTTCCAATGTTTCCCGATACAATGGGTGAATGGTTCCTGCAACCACAATCCGCCTGGTTTTACTGTGTTTATTGACCCTGACCGCCATTAATACGGCTTCAGCCAGCGCAGAAGCGCCGTCATACATCGATGCATTGGCTACATCAAGTCCAGTCAGTTCGGCAATCATTGTCTGAAATTCATAGAGTAACTGCAAAGTGCCCTGACTGGCTTCTGCCTGATAGGGGGTGTAGGCTGTCAGGAATTCTCCCCGCGATGTAATATCCCAGACTGCAGCGGGAATATGATGCTCATAACTGCCGGCACCAACGAAGCAGATGCCATTTTGATTTTTATTCGCTAAAGCCTGCGCTTCTTTAAGCATCATCATTTCATTAAGGCCAGCCGGAATATTTTTAAACCCCTCATAGAGCAGGGAGGCAGGGATTTCATCAAATAAATCCTGGGTTTTTTCTACTCCGATGCTGGCTAGCATCGCTTTAATATCTTCATCGGTATGAGGAATATAAGGCATACTTAGTGGTCCTCTTTTATTTCATTTTGATACTGTTCAGCATCGAGTAAATCATTTAGTTCAGCAGGGTTATCTGGCTTTATTCTGATTAGCCATCCTGCACCATAAGGGTCGCTATTAACCAGGGCAGGGTTTTCGCTTACAGCCTGATTGACGGCAATGACAACACCGCTGACAGGTGAGTAAAAATCAGAGGCTGCCTTAACAGATTCCACTACCCCCAGTTCCTGGCCGGCAATGACTTTATCGCCCTCTTCGGGAAAGTCAACGAATACCATATCACCCAATAATTCCTGGGCATGGTCGGTAATCCCTATAGTAAATTCGCCATTGTCAGCTCTTAACCATTCGTGAGTTTTGGTAAATTTTAATTCAGCCATTTGTCCCTCTTCCTGTTCTTTGATAATGAATTATTAATATGATTAGAGTACCTTACCCCGCTTGACAAACCTTGGCTTGCCAACCCTGGCAGGCATCAGCTTGCCACGGATGTCAACCAGCACCTGGTCGCCGGTAGCCACGGGTACGCGCGCTAAGGCGATGGATTGAGCCAGTGTTGGAGAGTAGGTACCACTGGTTATTATGCCTTCTTCACCACCTTCCACGATGACACGCTGGCCAGGACGCATAATGCCTTTGCCCTCCAGAGTCAAACCAATCAATTTGCGTTTGGCACCATGTTGTTTTTGTGACAAAAGCGCCCCCATGCCAATAAAATCCCTGTCTTGCGGTTGCCACTTCACGGTCCATTCCAGTCCGGATTCCAGAGGGGTGGTTGATTCGTCCATGTCCTGACCATATAGAAGCATGCCTGCTTCCAAACGTAAAGTATCACGGGCGGCCAGTCCGCAGGGTTTTATCCCTGCTTGCAGCAGGGAAGACCATAGCCTGGTTATTTCTTCACGAGGCAGAATGATCTCCAGGCCGTCTTCTCCGGTATAACCGGTGCGGGCAAAAAACCAGTGCTCTACATCGACGCATTCAAAAGAAGTCAGGGTTGATACGGCATCAATTTGCGCCGGAGTGAGGATGCTTGCGGTTCTGTTAATCGCCTCAGGCCCTTGTACTGCAAGCATGGCAAGTTCTGTTCGTTCCTGCAGGCCAACAGAGAATCCTTCACTCCTGGCGTGAATCCAGGCCAGGTCAGGCGCGCGAGTAGCGGAGTTCAGCACAACCCTGTAATTATCAGAGGCACGCTGATAGACAATCAGATCGTCAATGATTCCCCCATGCTCGTTACACATGCAGCTATAGAGGGCGCGGCCGGTGTGTTCGAGCTGATCAACATCATTGGTTAATAATTTGCGTAAAAATTGGCGCCCGCCAGCTCCCAGGACATCGATAATGGTCATGTGCGAGACATCAAACATGCCGGCCTGCTGACGGACATGATGATGTTCATCAAGTTGCGAGCCATAATGCAATGGCATTTCCCAGTCATGAAAATCAACCATTTTTGCGCCCATTGCTACATGGGTAGCATGGAGTGCTGTTTTTGCAATCATAGTATTCCCTCTTCAATCGCGCGTTGGTGCAAATGATTATACCGGGATGAGTTGCCACGACAAGAGCATCGTCATTAATATAATTTTGCCAGTCTATGCAGTTGACTACTGGTTATCCAGTGGAAAAGCAGCCTGCTATTAAGAGTATAGATAATACTGGACCATCGTATGGATGGTAGTAAAGTGGAAGTACAGGAAAACCTGTTTTTAACATATAATTGCTATAAGCTAAATCAGGAGCGCTGGCATGGCGGATAAGATTGAGATTCAATCCTGGGGGAGCCGCATTAAGAATGCTTTGGCCGGTATTCTGGCAGGGATAGTTGCGATCGTGCTGGCTATCATACTGACTTTCTGGAATGAACGTCATGGGTTGCATACAGCGCTTTCCTTAAGGGAAGCGCAACAGGCTCTGATTCAGGTGCCAAACTCCCCGGTTAATCCGCAGAACGATCTTCGTGTCGTTTATCTGACTGGTGTGGCGACAACTCAAGATCACCTTGTTGATCAGCTTTTAGGGCTTTCAGTCAATGCGATTAGTTTAATCAGAAAGGTAGAGATGTATCAATGGAAAGAGGAAGCCAAGAGCCGAACGGAGCCGCAAATGGGGGGCTCGGAGAAACAGGTTACCAGTTACAGTTATAAAAAAGTCTGGTCGACAACGTTGATTGACAGCAGCAGTTTTAATCAGCCTGCTCATGAAAATCCAGCCGCTATGCCTGCTCAATCTCGCCAGCAGTATGCGAAAACGGTTACCGTGGGTGATTTTGTATTATCCGATGATTTAATCCGAAAAATCAGCAAAACCTCGCCAATGGAATTGGGAAAGGTAGATACGGCGGCCTTGGCGGAAAAAATTAATAAGCCTGTTCATCTGGTCGATAATCAGCTCTATGGGGGCGAGGACTATCAGAAACCGCAAATAGGGGATATTCGCATTGAGGTTATGGCAATCTTTCCTCAAGCAGTCAGCATTATCGCCCAACAGCATGATAATACCTTACAGGGTTATATGGCCAGGGCAGGCGAAACCATCTTATTGCTGGTTTCCGGCCAACAATCAGCCGATGAGATGATTCAGGCTGCATTGTCGGAAAATCGGGTAACCACCTGGCTGTTACGGGCTGCTTCATTGTTTATTATGATTATTGGATTTCTGTTGCTGTTAAAGCCGTTGGTTGTCCTGGCGGACGTAATTCCTTTTCTGGGCACAATGGTTGGTTTCGGTACTGGACTGGTTGCCCTAATTTGTGGTTTTAGTCTCTGGGCAATCGTCACTGCTATCGCCTGGTTTGCCACCAGGCCTTTATGGTCGGCGGGTTTGATTATTATAAGTTTGGCAATAATTTATCTTTTGTACCGGCATAGAAAGAATAAAGCGACCAACCTGAAATAGCTCCCCGGCTCCAAAGTCTGCGGAATGCGGGATAATTATAAACTGGTGATGAGCTGGGGCTACTCCAGTCACAGTTTTAATCGCCCCCGTGAGCAGTTGATATTTTGCTTAAGCAGGCTATTTGCTCTAGGATAATGCCATTACTGTTAATGGGAAGATGGTTTGACTGATTGGATAATGTCCTGGCAATGGTTGCTTGATATAGCCTGGCTTCTATTTCTGTTGTTATTGCTGCAGCATTTCTGGCGCGAGAGAAGTGCACTTAAGAAAACACAGTCCTGGTACCTGGCCAGCGGGAAGATTACCCGCCTCACATGGACCCAGGAAGGACATTATCTCTGGCCGAGGCTTGAGTATACTTATCATGCGTTTAACCAGGAATTTTATGGTGAGCAGCTGTTTCTGGAAACTGCCCATCATCACCCCGGCAGCAAATATGCTCGCAAGGTTGCTTATCGGGCAGCCATGGCTTACCAGAAAGAGGAAGCGATTGAGGTTTATTACAATCCGCAAAATCCTCAGGAAGCGGCACTGGATATCAGTATTCCTTCAAGATTGACGTTTATTATCAGATTGCTGCTGATACTTATTGCGTTGCATTTCCTGATTGTAATTTATCGTCTTTGGTAGTCGTTGTATCATTTTCTGGTTGGCACCGGCAAGGCGGCTGACTGACTTTCGCTTGCAGGCTTGCTATCGCCAGCCCCCGCACCCCTTGCCCTGCAGGGGCCTGAATAAAACGGATAGTGACTAACAAATCCTGCTTTTGCTGATACTGTGGATTTTTATAAACAACAAGCAGGGGCATTGTCGCTTGCCATTGGGAAGCATCAATCGTTTTAATTTCCGGGGGTAAGGTGGCAACTGCACTGACATAGTAGGAATTCTCTTTGACGACCTGTGGCAGCTTCGATGCATTAAGTGCAGTACTGTAAGCAGACCAGCCTCCTGCGGTAAAGTATTTGGCAATCTCTTTTTGGCGTGGCAAGAAATTTTTATAATTAAAACTATAAGTGGCGACTATCGCTTCATTTGCCCAAACAGCAAGCTGTGTTTCATCTTGTGTTGCAGTCGCTGCGGTTGATAAGGCAAGCAGCGTGCTGATAATAAAGGTTTTGGCTGGATGCACTGGCGTAGCTCCGGTTTTTAATTATTCATTGTAAACAAGTTCCAGGGACAAAAAAACCCCGGCACATAACCGGGGAAGTCTATGCCCCCGAGGGGCAATACCCTGCTAAAAAGAGGGAAAAGCAGAGCAGAGCATTCTTGATAATGCTCGTTATTTAGACACTGCAGAAACAAAAAAGTTCGCTTCGGCATTAGGAATTATTTTTCTACTTCAACAGCGGGTATCTTGGGCATATATGGGTGCGATTAAACCTGGCGCTCCATCCGGGCGACAATTTTCAAGGAAAAACCGCAGGTTTAATCGCACCCGGCATATATCGATAAATTGCTATTTATGGTATTTTATGCTCTTTTGAGGGTCTCAATTTACTCAACAGGATGTCTTTTAAATTCAAGGCATCGTCTTTATGCCTGTTCTGGATAATTTAGCTATTGAAAGCAATAGTACTTAAGGCTTGAGCGGATAGATGTGTATCATCACTATTCAGTTGATTGGGTGTTTTTAAGCGGTTTGAATTCAGGGGGGGGACTTTTGTGCACAATAGCCGTTTTTACTTTGCTAATCGTGAAAATGTCAGCCGTTATATCAATCGCTGGGACCTGTTGTTGCTCATTCTGATTTTTTCCCTGTTGTTCTTCCTGGGCTGGGCTGGGAAGCAAATGGCTGGCCCTTATCAGCTTGGGGAGCCTTTGCCCATTTCATTAGACCCGGCCATGCTTCCCTTTTATGCATTGCGCACGGTCTTGCGAATGTTCATTGCATTAACTTTTTCTATTTTGTTCACCTTTATCGTCGGCGCCATGGCTGCCAAGTACCGGCGGGCGGAACAGATTATCATCCCGGCGATTGATATTTTACAGTCTGTACCGGTTTTAAGTTTTCTCTCGATTACTGTGACGGGTTTCATTCGCTTGTTCCCAGGCAGTTTGCTTGGTCCCGAATGTGCTTCAATCTTTGCTATTTTTACAGCTCAGGTATGGAACATGACCTTTGGTTTTTATCAGTCATTAAAGACCTTGCCCCATGATTTAAAAGAGGCAGCTGCCATGTTTCAGCTCTCAGCCTGGCAGCGCTTTTGGAAGGTTGAGGTTCCTTTTTCAATGTCAAGTCTGTTGTGGAACATGATGATTTCCATGTCCGCCAGTTGGTTTTTTGTGGTGTTGTCAGAGGCCATTGCCGTAGCGCACCAGGATATCCGTTTGCCGGGGGTGGGTTCTTATATTGCTCTGGCAATAGAGCGTCGGGATCTGCATGCAGTGGGGTATGCTATCCTGACTATGGTGATTGTGATTTTTCTTTATGATCAGATTTTTTTCAGGCCATTGATAGCCTGGTCAGAAAAATTCAAGATGGAGCAATCGCCTGACGAAGAAGAGTACCAGTCCTGGTTAATTGACTTAATACGAGGCAGCCGCTTAATGAAGCGATTGGGCCAACGGGCTGGCATTCTGAAGGAACATTTTGTCAATCCCTCCTGGCTTCGCAGGAAAAAATTAAAAATTATCAGAGAACCGGATTACCGCCGTCAAAAGCATATTGATTGGGTATGGAATGCTGTTGTGTCGATAGCGATTGTTAGTGGTGGCTGGTTTTTGTTGAATTTTATCCTTACCCAACTTGCGGTGAGTGAAATCGTTCACGTTTTTTTATTGGGTGCTGCTACTGGTGCGCGGGTGATTATTCTGATTATTGTAAGCTCCTTGATTTGGATCCCTGTTGGGGTATGGGTTGGATTGAGGCCAAGGCTTGCGCAAAAGATTCAGCCAATTGTCCAGTTTGTTGCCGCAATTCCTGCAAATTTATTCTATCCTTTATTTGTAATTGTCATTGTCCGGTTTAACTTGAATGTGGAAATCTGGTTAACCCCACTGATGATTCTTGGAACCCAATGGTATATTTTATTTAATGTCATTGCTGGTGCAACAAATATCCCCCGTGATCTTTATCTGGCGGCCGATAATTTCGGCGTGAGGGGTTGGCAATGGTGGAAGCGCCTGGCGCTGCCTGGTATTTTCCCCTTTTATATTACCGGGGCTATTACTGCTGCAGGCGGTGCATGGAACGCAAGTATTGTTGCAGAATCAGTCAGTTGGGGCAGCACTACTTTAAGGGCTACCGGGTTAGGGGAATATATACAGGCCAGTACCTTCAGCGGCGACTTTCCTAAAATAGCCTTGGGCACTGCAATGATGTGTGCTTATGTATTGTTATTTAACCACTTGATTTGGCGCCCGCTCTATCGATTGGCAGAAGAGCGCTTCCATTTCAATTGAGCATTGAGGTTCCTATGTCAGAAACAATTATTGACATTGAAAATTGCTGTAAATCATTTAAAAAAGCCTCTGATCAGGATGTATTGGTATTAGAAGACGTTAATTTTCAATTAAAAAAAGGTGAAATTGTTGCCTTATTAGGAAAATCAGGCTCAGGCAAATCGACCTTGTTGCGTATTATTGCAGGACTTGTACGACCTACCTCTGGTAAAGTGACTTATCGTAATCAGCCGGTTGCTGGTCCTGTTTCAGGAATCGCCATGGTTTTTCAGTCATTTGCCCTGATGCCCTGGTTGACGGTACTTGAGAATGTGGAGTTAGGGCTTGAAGCACAGGGCGTTAGCCGGGAAGAGCGGCGGCATCGGGCTATTGAGGCAATAGACACCATTGGTCTTGATGGATTTGAATCCGCTTTCCCTAAAGAGTTATCCGGTGGGATGCGTCAGCGGGTTGGTTTTGCCCGGGCGCTGGTTATTAGTCCGGATGTATTACTCATGGATGAACCTTTTTCTGCCCTGGATGTATTAACCGCCGAGAATTTAAAATCTGATTTGCTGGAGCTATGGAAAGAAAAGAAAACCAATATTAACGCCATATTATTGGTAACCCACAATATTGAGGAAGCAGTGATGCTTGCCGATAGGATCGTGATTTTTGGCAGTGATCCTGGCTATATTCGTGCTGAATTACAAGTCAACATGCCGCAACCTCGTAACCCTGAAATCCCGCAGTTTCGCCATTTGGTCGATCAGGTTTATAAGTTAATGACGACCGGTCCCAAAGAAAAGGCTAAACGTGCGCAACGTGAACGTCAAATCAGTCTGGGTTATCGTTTGCCTGATGTAGAGCCTTCTGAATTATCGGGTCTGATTGAAACGATGAAATCATTTGAGGAACGGATTGATTTGCCTGAGCTTGCTGATGAATTGATGATGAATATCGATGATTTATTCCCTATACTTGAAACGTTGGAAATCCTCGGTTTTGCCAAGGTATCAGACGGTGATATCCAACTCAGTGAACTAGGCAAGCAATTTTCGGAAGCGGATTTGCAAGCCCGCAAGCAATTATTTGCCCGGCGTTTATTGGAAAAGGTTCCTTTGGCCCGCTATATACGTCGTGTCCTTGATGAAAAAATTGGTCATCGGGTCTCAGAAGAGCGATTTTTGAGTAAACTTGAAGATTACCTTAGTGAAAAAGAAGCCGATCGGGTGTTACGAACCATGATCGATTGGGGCCGTTATGCAGAAATTTTTGCTTATGATTTTAATACCGGCATTTTAAGCCTGGAAAACCCGGGCATTTCTGATTCCATCCAGGACTAGTACCGTTTCTATTTAGTTTTGACAGGTTGTTTGTCATTCCCGCAAAGGCGAGAATCCATTTTTAAGGCGCTCCGTGCTATATCCTGCATGGATCCCCGCCTTCGCGGGGATGACAAGAAACAGAACAATTTGCACAAGACAACCTGTCGAAACTAAATAGAAACGGTACTAGACTGCAATAGGCGCTTTAATTGCTGGATGTGCCTGGTAATGGAGAAGCTCGAAATCCTCAAATTGATACTCAAAAAGCGAGGACGGTTTTCGTTTGATATGGAGTTCTGCCAAGGGTAAAGGCGTTCGCTGCAATTGGGTACGGGCTTGCTCCAGGTGGTTTAAATATAGGTGGCAGTCGCCGCCAGTCCAAATAAACTCACCAACATCAAGGCCGCATTGTTGGGCTATCATATGAGTCAGCAGGGCATAAGAGGCGATATTAAACGGTACGCCAAGGAAAACATCCGCAGAGCGCTGGTATAATTGGCAGGAAAGACGGTGGTCAGCGACATAAAATTGGAAGAGCGCATGACAGGGCATCAGTGCCATTTTGTTTAATTCACCCACGTTCCAGGCGCTTACCAGCAAGCGTCTGGAATCTGGATTGGTTTTAATTTGTTGCAAGACTTCGGCAAGCTGATCAATCGTGCCACCGTCAGCGGTTGGCCAGGAGCGCCATTGGCGGCCATAAACAGGCCCAAGATCGCCATTGCTGTCCGCCCATTCGTCCCAGATGGATACCTTGTTTTCATTGAGATAGGCAATATTGGTATCTCCGCGCAAAAACCAGAGAAGTTCATGAATAATGCTGCGTGTATGGAGTTTTTTGGTGGTTAATAAAGGAAAGCCTTCATCCAGCTTAAAACGCATTTGGTAACCAAAAACCGAGAGGGTGCCTGTGCCTGTTCTGTCTGTCTTTTCAACCCCATGCTCAAGGATATGTTGTAAAAGTTGTAAATAGGTTTTCATCGTTTAGCCCACCATAGCCATAAACCGGCGATTAACATCGGAATGGATAGCAATTGTCCCATAGTCAACCAGTTAAAGGCAATAAAGCCAAGCTGGATATCCGGTTGGCGAAAGCATTCGGCAATTAAACGGCAGCTGGCATAACCAATTAAAAATACGCCTGAAACACAGCCAGCAGGACGTGGTTTGGCAGCATACCCCCAGACAACGATAAATAAGAGGATGCCTTCCAGTGCCAGTTCATAAAGTTGCGAAGGATGGCGTGGCAGTCCATCTGAATAGGGGAAAATCATCGCCCAGGGCACATCAGTTACCCTGCCCCATAGCTCGCCATTGATAAAATTACCTGCCCGGCCAGCTGCCAGCCCCAAGGGAACCAAAGGAGCAATGAAATCACCTATTTGCAGCAAAGGTTTATTGACTTTGCGGGCAAACAGCCATAAAGCGATGACTACACCGATTAATCCGCCGTGGAAAGACATGCCTCCTTCCCATAATTTGAACAGTACCCAGGGCTGGGTAAATAGCAGCGGGGCATTATAGAAAAGCATATAGCCTACCCGCCCGCCAATAATGACGCCTAAAGCGGCATAAAAAATCAAATCGCTAATCTGCTCGGATGTCCAATCCAATTGATAATGTTTGACTCGCCAGCGTGCCAAAACCCAGGCGCTGGCAAAGCCAAAGAGGTACATCAGTCCGTACCAATGGACTTTGAGGGGGCCTATGGAAAAGGCTACAGGATTTATCTCGGGAAAGGTTAGCATTGTTAGTAACTCAACTGATTAAGCCAATAAATCAACCGCTGTCAGCAGTAAAATGGCAACAAAAGCAAATTTTAACTGCTTAACCGGAATAATATAAGTCAATTTTGCCCCGATAGGAGCAAAAAGGGTACTCGGGATCGCCACACAGACGACTGCCGGCCAGTAAACATAGCCAGTACTGTAGGCTGGCAGGTCGATTTCATTACTGCCGGTAATAATGCAGGTAATTGTTCCCAGTATAGCCACTGTCATGGTGCAAAGGGCAGAAACGGCGGCAATTCTTCGCATTTCTATCCCGCAGTAATTAAGGTAGGGGATAATTAAGGTGCCTCCCCCGACGCCTAGCAATCCTGATTTGAAGCCAATGAGTGAACTAACCAGGCCATTAATCCAGGTATTTGGGAAACGGTGCGGATGGGTTACATGAAGACCTGACAGCATCTTTACTGCAACAAATAATAAGAACAAGCCAAATAAAATTTTAAGCCAGTGCGTGGGAAGCAGATCGGCACACAGTGCCCCCAAAATGGTGCCGACAACAATTCCCGGCCATAAACGCTTGTAAGCACTCCAGAGAATGCCGTTTAACTTATAATGAGCACGGATAGAGGACTGGGAAGTAAACAGCATGACGGCTAAAGAAGTGCCTGCCGCCATATGCATGATAATATGGGTTGGAAAATCGGGGTTGTGGCGGAAAATAAACAGGAGTCCCGGGACAACAATTACGCCGCCGCCGATGCCTAAAATACCTGACATTAACCCTGCAAAAGCGCCAATCAGGGCATAGACAGTACCGCTGGTTGCTATCTCTGTTAAGATCATGATTTTCCTGCTCTTATTAATCCGCCCAAGCCTTCTTCCTCTAATGCTTTTTGCAGATACAGTCTGACTTCAGCCGGATGCTCAAGTTCCAGCACGTCCGCTAACACCTTGCGAGCATGCGATAAAGAAATGTTGCGGATGACCCATTTGACGCGGGGCAAACTGGTTGAGTTCATGCTTAAGGTGTCAAAACCCATTGCCAGAAGGAGGATTACAGCCAGAGGATCGCTGGCCATTTCCCCGCAAATGCTGACTTCTATACCTGCTGCATGGCCACCTTCGACCACTTTCATTAAAGTGCGCAGCATGGCTGGATGAAACGCATCATAAAGTCCGGCGACACGGGCATTATTGCGATCCACGGCCAACAAATATTGGGTCAAGTCATTGCTGCCAACAGACACAAAGTCTACCCGTCTAGCCAACTCCCGGGCCAGGAAAACCGCCGCAGGAACTTCTATCATCACGCCCAGTTTGGGTTTTTCAATGACACAACCTTCTTCCAGCAACTCTTCAAACGCCTGTTGTATTAAATAGGAAGCTTCTTCCACCTCGCTTAGTGTAGTTACCATGGGTAACATAATGCGCAGATTATTTAATTCTTCACTGGCCCGCATCATCGCACGTACCTGCATTAAGAAAACATCAGGGTGGTCCAGGGTTACTCTTATTCCGCGCCAGCCAAGGTAAGGGTTGTCTTCTTCAACAGGAAAATAAGGCAGGATCTTGTCGCCGCCTATATCCAGGGTACGCATGGTAACATGCCTGGGTGCGAAAGCCTTGAGGATTTGGCGGTAAATAATGTATTGTTCATCTTCAGAAGGAAAACGATCCCGGCTCATGAAGGGGACTTCAGAGCGGTAAAGGCCAACGCCTTCTGCTCCGACGCTTAAGGATAAGCCGGCATCCATTGCCAGACCAGTATTGACCTGAAGGGATACGCGATAATTATCCAGCGTTTCAGCAGGTTTGTCGCGCAGGCTGATTAAGCTTTGATTGAGCTCCTCCTCTTCCTGGGCAAGCTTCTTAAATTCTGCAAGCACTGTACGCGAGGGTGAGACATAAACATGGCCATAGTAGCCATCGACGATAATAGCGCGTCTGGATAGTAAATGTTCTACTTTAAGACCACGGACCCCCATCACCGTTGGTACACCCAGTGCACGTGCCAAAATTGCAACATGCGAATTATTGGCGCCTTTAGCGGATACCACACCGGCCAGATGTCCCTCTGGCACTTCCGCCAGTGCTGAGGCGGTGATTTCTTCGCCAATCAGGATTGTTCGCTTGGGGTAGGCTATCTCTTCGCGCTGAGACCACTGAAGCTCTGCCAATACCCTGCGGCCAAGATCGCGAAAATCGCTGGCACGCTCTTTTAGATAGTCATCGGCCACACTTTCAAATTGTTGGACATGTTTTTTGATGACGACTGATAAGGCGGCCTGGGCACTGAGTTTTTCTTCACGAATAACCTGCTCAACTTCAGCGCCCAGGCTATCCCTGTCCAGAATCCTTAAGTAAACGTCAAACAGCGCATGCTCATCTTCAGCGACGGTTATTTTCATCCGCCGGCTCAAGCGTTGCATATCTTCACGCGCCGCCTGCAGGGCATCATAAAAGATTGCCACCTCTTGTTCGACATTTTCCACCGTATGACGGGGGACGGCATCAATATCTGCCGGAGGATAGACAACGACTGCCGTACCGATCCCAACGCCTGGAACAGAACCTACACCGGCAAGTGCCGGAGAGGTGATTTCCACTTTGTTCTTGCCTAAGGGTTTGGGTTGGGTAAGCTGGGTGAGTTCGCCTGTCGCTTCTGCATGGGCAATAATACCGCCTAGCTGGGCTGCCAAGGTGATTAAAAATGCTTCTTCCGCATCATCAAAGCAATGCTGGGTTGCCTGCTGTACGCTAAGCACACCGTAAAGCTTGCGGTGCTGAATGATCGGCACTCCCAAAAAGCCTTTTAAATGCTCTTCGCCAAGTAACGGGTTGTCATGAAAATCAGGATGAGAGGGCGCATCCTCAATGTTAATTGGTTCTTCGCGCCGGCCAACCAGTCCAACCAACCCATGATCAAGTCCAATGCGTACCCTTGACTCAGCCTGTTTGTTTAATCCATCAGTGGCTATCAACACATATTCGGCATGTTTATTGTCAATGAGGTAAACAGAAACCGCATCGGCGTCAACTGCTTTGCGCACTCGCTGCACTAAAATAGTCAATGCTTCAGTTAAATGATTTGCTGTTGTTACATCCTGAACAATTCGCTTTAATATCTTTAACATTTATCGATTATGGCTACCTCGCTTGCGACGTGTACCAAAAGGCGTGCGGCGCCTTTTTAACAGGTGTTCCAGTTCTTTCATGGCCTGGGAATAGACTTGTCTCTTAAAGAAAATAACCTGTTCTTGCGGCTCCTGGTAATCAATCCAGCGCCAGCTATCAAACTCCGGTGAATCACTTAAGTCCAG
Source organism: Legionella sp. W10-070 (assembly GCF_900640175.1). GTDB lineage: Bacteria > Pseudomonadota > Gammaproteobacteria > Legionellales > Legionellaceae > Tatlockia. Next base: position 20,138 of record NZ_CAAAJC010000023.1, read on the forward strand.
GCGAATTTTCTGCTCAGATGTGATAAGCCTCAGCAGATACCACTTTTGTTTTTGCCCGATTACCAAAGGCTCACTACCATGACGCAGGTATTGTTTAGGTAACCGATACTTGAGCCAGCGTCTGGTTGAGCCAAGTACTTCAATATCTTCCCGATCGAGGCCAACTTCTTCCCGCAGCTCGCGAAGCATTGCTTCCAACGCGCTTTCACCGGTAGCAAGCCCACCCTGGGGGAACTGCCAGGCGTCATGGCCATGACGCCTCCCCCAAAAAACCCGACCGGATACATTAGCCAGGATTATGCCGACATTTAGTCGGTATCCGGCGCGATCAATAATCATATTGCCACTGCTTTTAAAAAACGTTTTAATAATCTGATTTTTCCATAAAGTGCAAGAGCTTGGCAAATAAATCTGGCATTATTCTCAAAGATTCGTTATTTAATTTATACGTGGTATTCACTAACGGGCTCATTTTGACCGTTGACGGAAGGAGGCTGAAACTCCTGGCGCAGGATAGAGAGCATACCAGAGTAAATGCCAGGGCTAAAAAAACCGTTTTCCGGTGCCTTAAGTAATTGAATCCCTTTATGGGCTGCTTCAAGCTTCAAATCAGTGATAGATTGATTCACAACAGCAAAAGCTTCCCTCAGGATTTCACCTTTAAGCAAAGGAAGAGTTTCCATAATTGCTGTATAATAATCAGTTATTTCCTGATTAACCAATTTGGTAAATTCCGTATTGATTGTCAATGCACCAGAATAGGCTGAGGCACTATACTGATTAAAGTATAGCTTAGCGGCAAGTGTTTTAAGTAGGGTTTGCCATTTTTCATCAACAAGTAGCCAGAGTATGGACTCATTGGGAAATTTTTTATAGCTTTCATTTAGCAGGTAAGCGCCTTGTTCAAATAATTGTGAAATTTTAGCGGTTTCAAACTGTATTTTATTCTCAAATTCAGGGGAAAATCTTTGTATTTTTTTGCTTAATTCATTGAGTTCACCCTTTAGTTTCTTTGCATCTTGCCAGCATTTATTCAAAAATTGCTCGCCAGAATCATTTAGTTTTGGTTCTAACTCGGATTTAAATTGCTGGGCTTGTTCTAAAATTTCATTGTATTCGTCTAAATTTAAGCAGTGATGTCTGTTAATAAAGCAATAGACATCACAAATTCCTAAATAAACCCGGTAAACGCTCAATGCAGAGGCAAATTGTTCCATAAATCGTTGAGCTTTGGGGGTGTAAGGGGTGGCTGGTTTAAAGCAATAACCATTTTTTTCCAATACTAATGGCAATTTGGCTTGTTTGATACAATGGTCTGATGCGGCCACAAGACTGGGTGTTTCCGGGTTTATGTTTTGGGCCGTTTCTACCAGAAGCACCTCATCAACCAGGCAGGCTTCCAGTGAATCTTTTATATCTTTAAAGAGAAAGACACACTGGTTTTGTTGCGGGCGCTCTATGAGCGCGTCTCCTTGGCCTGCATCGAGAAAATAGCTTAACAAGGGTGTCCTGACCTCAAGGGCGATAGTCGCATAATGCTCCCGTCGCTTCATTATCGGTTCGCAGGTCTTCTTGATTTGCCCTTCCAGGGTTTGTATTTTGTTTCCACCCATTTGTTCTCTCCTTTTAACTTCCATCCTGAGCTTAATTTCTACAGTGAGGTATGGGGATTGTCAAGGAGGCTATTATTTTGTGAAAAAGTGGTTCAATTTTATGGTCTGAGGGATAAAATGGGCGTATTGAAACATAGCGGATGGGACTATGAAAAAGAAGATTTTGATTCTCAATACCGGTGGTACGATTTCCAGCATAAGAACAAAAAATGGTTATGCGCCGGCTTTGGGCTACGTGCAAGCAGCGCTGGCAGAAATCCCAGCCTTAAGCCATCCGCAAATGCCGGATTTTCTTGTCAAGGAATATAACCCGCTGCTTGATTCTTCCAATATGACCCTGGCCGACTGGAATCGTATTGCCACTGATATTGCCAATGAATATCGGCATTTTGATGGTTTTGTGATTTTTCATGGCACAGATACCATGGCTTATACCGCTTCCGTACTTTCCTTTATGCTGGAGAATCTGGCAAAGCCTGTGATTGTCACCGGTTCGCAAATTCCACTTTCAGAGCTACGTAATGACGCCGTAGACAACATTATTACCTCACTTTGGCTCTGTGCGCATCAACCGCTCAATGAGGTCTGCATTTATTTTAATCAAAAGCTGTTGCGTGGTAACCGGGCGCAAAAGGTCAGCGCCCAGCGCTTTGATGCTTTTGACTCGCCGAATTATCCGCATCTGGCGGCTATTGGCATCGCAATTGAGTTGCGGCAGGAATTGCTGTTGCCAGCACCGGAAAGCGATTTTCAGCTGCAAACCCTAAGCCCGCAGTTTATTGCCAACTTTCGTCTGTTTCCAGGGTTTGCCACCAAGGTATTGGAGTATATTTTACAACAACCCTTGAAGGGCTTGGTGTTAGAAACCTATGGTGCTGGTAATGCCCAAAATAATGATCCTTATTTTCTCAAGCTTCTGGAAGATGCCTGCCGCCGTGGGGTGGTCATTATTAATTGCACCCAGTGCCAGCAGGGACGGGTGGAAATGAGCCAGTATGCCACAGGTTACACCTTAAAGCAGGCAGGGTTAATCAGTGGCTATGACATGACCCCGGAAGCGGCTCATTGCAAGTTATTGTATCTGCTCAGCAAAAATCTTTCTGGCGAGGAAATAAAGGCGTTGATGCAAACCAATCTCTGTGGTGAGCTTCATGCTTCTGATAACTGATCTTTGAAGCTGCTATTATTGGCTGAGGTTAAGCGTTCTTTCTTCTTCCTGTGAAACTACTTGCGTTGTCTTTAACTGCTCTTTAAGCGTTACTATCAAGATTTCAATTTCTTCTTGAGCTTCCTCCATACGATCCTTAAGTTTTCCTTCTGCTGGTCCGAATGTTAGTGGTACTTTGACAGCAAGGTTAATAGGAATATTTTTTGATGTCGTATGGCTTGAACAGGTCGCTTGATTGCCATACAGTACAATTTGGATAGATTGCAAAACATGCTCTGCTTTTGCGATAGGATAATCAGGCTTTCTATCATCGATGTAATTTAATGCTGTTTTACAGTTATGAAGCGAGTCAAAAAGATGTTTTTCCTTTTCAGCAGAAACTTTTGCAGTAGAGTAAAAGCAAGATTTTGCAAATGCGATGAGGAAATTGGATTCTGGCTTGAGTTCCTTTTCGGCTATATAAAAAGCTGCATAATAGTTAAATATATCCAAAGGGTCAGAGTAATGAAGCTTGGAGTTAACGACCGGCTCGGGATTTGGTTTGATGTCAAGGAATTTTCTATTTTTAAAGTGTCTGAACAGGGTATCCAATAAAATATGTGTATGTTCCATTGACTTGCCAAAGGTTCCTGCATCATCAAGATTATGCGTTCTGCATTCATCCTCTACAGCATTTTGACAGTCATGGATGAGAGAGTCTATGGCTCTTTTTGTTCCTTCATCGCTATCCTTATCTTTTAATTGAGCAACAGATTTTATTAAGATATCGAGGTACTTTTTTTTAATGTCAGGAATGTTGCTAGTCGTTGAACTGTAAAGGCGTATATATTCCTTGTTGAGTTCCAGGTTTAAAAAATGTTTGGCAATATCAAGAAAAATGGTCATGGCACTACTCCTTTGCTCACAATTTTTTTATCATATCCATTAATTTTAAAATTCGCAACATAAACGCAGACTGTTTAATTAGCCACCTACTTTCTGCAACTTGCTGAAAATAAAGGAAATAAAAGAATTATGTCGTTACATATCGTGATTTTGGCCGCCGGTCAGGGCAAGCGGATGCTTTCCAATACGCCTAAAGTTTTACATAAACTGGCCGGTAAGTCGATGCTTGCCCGGGTGGTGGAAACAGCGCAACGATTAAATCCGCAAGCCATCCATGTCATTTATGGCAATGGCGGTGAGGCGATAAGACAGGCATTGCCGGGGCTGGCGGTAAATTGGGTATTGCAGGAAAAGCGATTAGGAACAGGCCATGCTGTCATGCAGGCTTTGCCTCATATCCCGCCTGAATCCGAGGTGCTTGTTCTTTCAGCGGATGTTCCCTTGATTGAGGCTGACACCCTAAGGGCATTAATCAATAAGGGAAGTGAGCAGCAGGCTGCCTTGAAATTGCTGTTGGCAAGGCTTGATAATCCATCAGGCCTTGGCCGTATCATTCGCGATGGGCAAGGTTGGATTGAAGCGATTGTTGAGGAAAAGGATGCCAGTGAGGAGCAAAAGAAAATCAGGGAAATCTATTCAGGGATCTGTTGTGTAAACGCTGCTGCGCTTGCTCGCTGGCTGCCGGCCTTAAGCAACGATAATGCCCAGGGTGAGTACTACCTGACCGAAATCATTTCTTTCGCAGTGGCGGAAAATTTACCCATTGCTTCGATACAGGCAGAAAATACTCTTGAAATCCAGGGCGTTAATGACCGCTTGCAGCTTCATCAGTTGGAGCGTGCCTGGCAGCAACGCTATGCTCAGCGGTTACTGCTGGCAGGGGTGTCAATCGCTGATGCCAATCGCCTGGACATCCGCGGTGAACTTGAATGTGGGCAGGATGTCTTCGTTGATGTCAATGCCGTCTTTAGCGGCAAGGTGGTATTGGGCAGCGGTAGCCGAATAGGGCCAAATTGTGTACTGAATAATGTTAGTCTTGGTGAAAATTGTGAAGTGATGGCTAATTCAGTTCTTGAGCATTGTGAAATTGCTGATAACTGCCAGATTGGTCCATTCGCCCGCCTAAGGCCGGGAACAAAATTGGCCAATGGTTGCAAGATCGGTAATTTTGTTGAAACCAAGAATGCTGTTTTTTCTGAAGGGAGTAAAGCGAATCACTTAAGTTATCTGGGCGATGCGATGATTGGTAAAGCGGTGAATATTGGCGCAGGAACCATTACCTGTAATTATGATGGCGCCAACAAGCATCAAACGATCATCGAAGAGGGGGCTTTTATTGGTTCGGATACCCAGCTGGTGGCGCCAGTGACTATTGGTGCTCATGCGACTGTGGGTGCCGGCAGCACGATTCGCAAAAACGTTCCTCCGGGTGAATTGACACTGTCTGAGAACAGGCAGAAAACGGTGTTTGGCTGGAAAAGACCCGTTAAAAAAGAGTAGTTAATTACTGCCAAATGCCTGTTATCCTTGTTGGGACAGCGTTTGCGAATAGGTTTTTTTAGACAGCAGGTTATATAGCCACAGCACCAGAGGCAAAGACAGGAGCATCGAGGCTATTTTATAGCTCCAGGCGCTGATTGCCAGGTTGAAAATTGGTTCATAAATCCCGCCGAACAGCAGACTGTAATTTACAAGGCAAAGCAGGGAATTAACGATGGTATTGGCGATTAAGATGCGCCAAAAGCGGCTGCTGCCGATCGTTGTCTTTTTTAAATATTCAAGCAACATCGCATTGTCAATAAAAGCCACCATCACTGCCAGGGCTTCCGCCGGAATACGCCGTGGCATGATAAATAAATAGAACGGATTTAAGTTAAAAAATTCAGGAGAGGGGAGTGCCACCAGGTTGATTAATAACAAATCAAAGGTTAACTCGGCCACTATTAAGAGTACGGCCAAACGGAGATTGGCTTTATAGCCATAGAGTTCGCCTACAAGATTACTGGCTATCAGGGCTAAAGGAAATAACAGGCCGCTGGCGGTCAGGGTCCAACCATTCGGAAAGGAAATCAGGCGGTATTCGCAGGCGAGGCAAATTAGAATAATAGTGACGGCAAAGCCGACAAGATAATGATAAAGAGGAGATTCCAGGTAGCTTGGCAAGGGTTTATTCGTCGGCAACAAGGGGCGCTTTAAGAATAACAGGCAAGTCAGATAGATAATACCTACCGATAATAAAATCCCCGCAGCGATCATTAATGAATCAAAGTAGATCCGCTTGAAGTTATATACATAAGGATCTGAAAAAAGCAAAAAGAAATCGAGAGTAAAGAACAGAAAGCCGCCAAAGGTCGCCAATAGCAGGCGTTTTTTGGGAGTAAGAAGGATCTCTTTTTGTTTAAGGCAACATAATAGATGAGGCAAATAAAAACTTAACCCGAAAGCAAGGGTGGACGCAAAAAATTTCTTGGGGATGTCCTCAAAAACAATCTGATAAGCCAGATTGTCGTGCATATATTCTGCAGCCGGCAAGTTTACCAGCAGGTAAATGCCGATGGAAAAGAGGTATAAGGCAAGCAGCGACTGGTTAAGTACATGCCGCTGCTGCAAAATGGTGCATTCTTTTAACACCAGCAAATAAATAATGGCAACTAATGGGCAAAGAATACTGCTGGCAGTAAACAGCATTCCCTGAATCATAATAATTTTAAAGGAAATATTGATGAGTAAAATGAGGCAAGTCATCATACCCACAGCAAGGAGTAGCGTTCCTCGTGTTTGTGATGCCGTGGAAAGATTAGTCATAGCAGGCCCCTCACATTACAGCCCATGACAGGGTTTTGCCTTATAATTGGGCACCAATATACCATTGTTAGCTTTATTTTGGCAAATTATGATCTTGCCCTGGGGGCGATTAAAACGGCGGTTGGTGGTAATTAATAGTAGTAGCCCCCGGATTTTGCTGGCGCTCTATCCAGGCTATGACTGTGCTGCTCTTACTCCAAACCAATGGACTTAGGTGGACAGCGATAAGCATTACCCAAGTTGGTGACATCAGTTTCTTGAGAACCGCCGCTCATGTATCCGAATCCACTCCTAACTACAAATTGGTTAAAAATCGCTCATGGATGTTAATTAACTTTTTACTCGCTTGCAATATTTTATATTGGAAACATGCTGAATATGGCCGATTTTCTTGGTAATGTACAATGTTGAAAAAATCCGCTTAAATCGTATGAGAATAGCCATCAACGGCTTAAAGAAACACATTAGCAGGGGCAATTGAATTCGTAGGTCTCGGTTTGATACTTGAGTGATTAAGCTTGGCAGTTCCGCTGTCTATTTGAGGAAAAAGTCCTGTTGAGATTTGGGTTCTTGGCTTGATGCTCAAGCGATTGGGCTCGCTGCTGGCTCCACTGTCTGGAAGTCCGGTTTGCTGAGTGTGAGCAGGGATCAGCCTTCTTTTTATTACCCCGTCAGTTTTCGGCTTAAACAGGGTTGGGCTGTGGGGCAACAGATTCAATGAACTGCTTTCTGTTTCTGTTATTGATGCCTGTAACAGTGCAAGGGCTTTTTTATCAACAGGGACTGGAGGCTTCACTCCACTATGCATACCACCCAGGCTGCGGCGAAGATCCCCCAGTTGCTCCATAAATTGTTTATTCCCCATCAATTTTAATAGTAATTTAATAACTGATTTTGGTGTACCAAAAATGAGCCATAGTGCTTTTGAGGTGGGGCCGGGGGCACGGCTGGCAAATTTCACAATGAGCATTCCCCGAATGGCTTCAATGTTCTCAATTGCATCAATGGTTTTACTGCGCAGGGTGACCCAGGGAATAACCGGATCATTGATAAAAGCCTTCCTGCTTTGCAGCATTCTGGGTATCAGCAAGGGCTTTACCGCTTCTGCTGCCGGGTTAAACCATATTTTTTTCATGTAGGCTGGAATATCTTCCCAGGGAATAATGGATACCTGGCGCTCTTTGAGTAAACGTGGTATTTGTTTTTTTAGCCCTAAAATGAGGGTATCAATACTAAATCCGATAAAGCTCTGATAGCAGGCGACAGGATCCGGGATGTTGCGCACAGAAGTTTTCACCGGAGGCGGTAATCGCATGTGGGATGCTATCTGAGTTTGGACGATTAAAAGGAGTTGCTCCATTGCAGTCTTATACAATGCCTTGGGAATCCCTGTATAAGCCTCAATAAAATGGGTACTGGCTGCTGCCATGGCGGTGTGAGCAATGCCGTGTGCCAATGCATGTTCACTATATTCAGTTAAATATTGTTCCTGGTGCCGGCTGCATAGATCGGGTAATACCAGGGTCATGACATAACGTCCGCGGTGGGGAACGGTCAGCATTGCCGCGATGATTCTTCCGACTAGCGGCACATATTCGACAAAATAAATTGCGGCTTCAGTCGCCCAGTAGGCAATGGAATCGCGAAAAGAACCTTTTAAAAAGCGAAGTTGGCTGCACCTCTCTTCTTCGCACAATTTTTTGAATGGATTTCCCTTGACGCTGGTCAGAGGATTACCTGTTCTTGACTCAGTCAACTCTTCTCTGGCCAATAGCAGGGATTTTGTGCCGGGTTCTGGTGTTGTGAATTCTATCTGGAGGCGGGTTTCTTCACCGCTGCTTTCTATCTTCAGGATTTTTCCTTGCCCCCACCGAGGATGGGAGACTTCCTGGCCAACGCCTACCTCTGTTTCTGAGCTTTTTTGTGAGGTAATAGCCAGCACGGCCGCGCGCACCGTCATTTGGGTTTTTTTACGTACGGAATAAACCCAGGTGGCGGTATTCAGCAGTAATAAACCAGCCTGTACTGCGGTATCTACACTTAACCAGGCTTCATCAGGCTCGTCTTCCAGATAGTCCCTGCCATGCTTTTGAATCAGTTCGTTGGTATGGGTTACAAGAACCAGGGGCAGCAAATCCTCAATGCCGATACGTAATAAATTAGTCGCAATTCCCCGTGTCCTGGAGTGAAAAACAGCTGAATAAGCGACCTTAGGGATGACGCTTACCAGGCTAAATAAAGCAACTACAGTATTATAGGTGAAGTTGGCTGTGCCTTTTACCGCCTTGGCAGCAGAGGTGCTGTTCCAGAGGAACTCTCCCCATCCTTTAGTTGTTTCTTTGGCTTTATTCCACGCATCCCACCAGCCCATCGTTGCTCCCTGCAAATGGTTTAGAAATTTGGGTTGCGATAAAAGACAGGGAGTTCTACTCACGAATCGCGGTGTCCCACGGCTTGGTTAGAAAGCCGTGCCTTTAACCGTCCCAGAAGTTTTATTCTAAGGGGAATGCTAAAAAATTACCAGAGTGCTGGTTGTCGTTTTATTGTTTAGAAGGAGGGGCTAAATTTTTTTCCTTAAATTCACAGAGATCAGCGATAAGGCACTGATAGCAACGTGGTTTTCTGGCGATGCAGATATAACGTCCATGCAGGACAAGCCAGTGATGTGCGTCATGAATAAATTCTTTATCGACATTTTTAAGCAATGCCGATTCGACGGCCAAAGGCGTTTTGCCTTTTGCAAGGCCGATACGATTGGCGACACGGAAAATATGGGTATCGACAGCGATGGTGGGATGGCCGAAAGCCGTATTCAGAACCACATTCGCCGTTTTACGGCCAACGCCAGGCAAGCTCTCCAGGGCTTGGCGGTTATCAGGAACTTCTCCCTTGTGCTGCTCAACTAAAATCCTGCATGTGTTAATGACGTTTTTTGCTTTGCTGTTGTAGAGGCCGATGGATTTAATCTGTTCTTTGAGTGTTTCCTCACCTAAATCAAGTATCGCCTGCGGGGTATTGGCCTTGGGAAATAATCGGGCGGTTGCCTTGTTGACACTGACATCGGTAGTGTGGGCAGACAGTATAACGGCAATCAACAGCTCGAATGTCGAGCTATAGCATAGTTCGGTGGTTGGATGGGGATTTTGGGCGCGAAAACGCTCAAAAATCATCCCTCGCTTTTCTTTGTTCATGGGTTTTTTTTCGCCTGAACCCTTGCAAGCGCCTGTAAAATATAATCCTGCTTGGCTTTGATGTCTTGCAAGGCATCGTTGGTTTTGGCAGCCAATTGACGTTTTTCTTTATAGGCTTGCTGTTTTTCCTGCTCCTGGCGCAACAGCCGGCTTTGTCTGGCGTTAAAACGCTGGCGGGCAAGTGCCTTATCGTAGCTTGCTGCGGGAACGGGAGTTAACTCAATGCAGTCAACAGGGCAAGGTTCGATACAAAGGCCGCAACCGGTACACTCGTGCTGAATGACCGCATGCATTAACTTGCCGCTGCCAATAATGGCATCTACCGGGCAAGCCTGGATGCACTTGGTGCAGCCAATGCATTCCGCTTCGCGAATTTTCGCTGTTGCAGGAGGGCGTTTATTGACCTCGGCACTTGCCAGGAAGGGGGCTGGGTTTATTGCCAACAGTTCGCCTAATGCCCTGACTGTTGGTGCACCACCAGGCGGGCAGAGATTAATCGCTGCTGTCCCCTGGGCTAACGCTTCTGCATAAGGCAAACAGCCTGCATAGCCACATTCGCCGCACTGGGTTTGTGGCAGGAGATCGTCAATGGCTTTAACCGAAACCATTACTTCACCTTCATTCCCGGTTTAGCTCCCGGGTCTGGTTGCAGCAGGTAAATTCCCCTGCCATCGCCAGCAGCCAACACCATGCCCTCAGAAACACCAAAACGCATGGTACGTGGTTCAAGGTTGGCGACCATTATCGTTAACCTGCCTACTAAGTCCTCCGGGGCATAGGCTGATTTGATACCGGCAAACACCTGTTTTTGCCCATCACCCAAATCAAGTTGCAGCCGTAATAATTTGTCTGCTCCTTCGACCGCTTCAGCAGCAACAATTTTTGCTATCCTTAAGTCAATTTTGCTGAAATCGTCAATGCTGATTTTATTTTCAGCAGGCGTCGCTTGTTCTTTTTTTACTTCTGTCATCGTCAGAGATTCCCTGGTTTTTAAGAGCATGGCATCGATTTTATCCCGTTCGACGCGGGTCATAAGCGGCGTAAAAGGATTAATCGTATGATTTAACAACGGCTTTTCTATATTTTCCCAGGTTAGCGGTTCGCAATTTAAGAATTGTTCAGCCGCCTCTGCCATCATCGGCAGTACAGGCTTTAGATAGCCCATCAGGAGACGGAACAGGTTTAAGCCCATAGTGCAGATGGCTTGCACCTCCGGCAGACGTGCAGGATCTTTAGCCAGCACCCAGGGTTTGTTGGCATCGATATACTGGTTGACCCGATCGGCACACTCCATAATCTGGCGGATAGCACGGGCATAATCCCGCTGAATAAAGGCTTCGATGATGTCTTTATGGGCAGCAAATAAAGCCTGATATAGCATTGGTTCAGTAAGTTTCTCACTTAACTGGTTATTAAAACGCTTGTTGATAAATCCGGCGCAGCGGCTGGCAATGTTGACTACCTTGCCTACCAAATCGGCATTCACCCGGTTGATAAAATCATCAAAATTTAAGTCCAGATCATCGACGCGGCCATTTAATTTGGCAGCAAAATAATAACGTAAATACTCAGGATGCAGGTATTCAAGGTAGCTGCGTGCCTCAATAAAGGTGCCTCGGGATTTTGACATTTTCTGCCCATCGACGGTCAAAAAGCCATGCGTGAACACCGCTGAGGGGAGGCGGTGGCCACTGCCTGCCAAGATTGCCGGCCAAAACAAGGCATGAAAATAAACGATATCCTTGCCGACAAAATGATAGAGTTCGGTGGTAGAATGCTTATCCCAGAATTCGTCAAAGGACAACCCTTGCTCATCAGCGTATTTTTTGAAGCTGGCCATATAGCCAATAGGCGCGTCCAGCCAGACATAAAAGAATTTATCGCGGGTATCGGGAATTTCAAATCCAAAATAAGGGGCGTCACGGGAAATGTCCCATTGCTTGAGCCCTGAAGCAAACCATTCATCGAGTTTGTTTGCCACCTCTTCCTGCAGGTGGCCCTGACGCGTCCATTCTTTCAACAATTGCTCATACTTTGGTAAATCAAAAAAATAATGTTCGGAATCTTTTTCAATTGGTTTGGCGCCGGAAATCGCCGATACCGGATCAATCAAGTCAGTCGGTGCATAGGTCGCACCACAAGCTTCACAATTATCACCGTATTGATCGGGAGCACCGCATTTGGGACAAGTTCCCTTAACATAACGGTCCGGTAAAAACATTTCCTTCACTGGATCATAAGCCTGGCGAATGGTTTTTTTGACAATATCGCCGGATGCTTGCAGCCGCTGATAGATTTGCGTTGCCAACAACTGGTTTTCTTTAGAATGGGTGCTATGGTAGCAGTCATAGTGGATGGCAAAGGCTTTAAAGTCCTGTTCATGGCTTTGCTGTATCTCCGCTGTCAGTTTTTCCGGGGTGATGCCCAGCTGCTCAGCCTTTAACATAATGGGCGTGCCATGCGCATCATCGCCGCAGACGCTGATGCATTGATGCCCGAGCATTTTATGGGTACGCACCCAGATGTCGGTTTGAATGTGTTCTACCAGATGGCCAAGGTGCAGATGTCCATTAGCATAAGGCAGTGCGCTGGTGACCAGCATTTTACGAATGGTTGTCATAAGGAGATTGCCTGTGACAGTAAAATGGCGAATTATAACGCATAAATGCTCCTAATGCTGTATTTTCCGTTACAATAGCCAGAGCTTAATTCACAGGACTTATTTTTATGAACACCCGGCGCCTTATTGTAGGTATCAGCGGGGCCTCCGGCATTATCTACGGGATCCGCTTGCTGCAAGTGCTAAAAAATTTAGCCGTTGAGACCCATCTGGTGGTCAGCAAGGCAGCCCAGCTGACAAGGGCTTATGAAACCGGCCTTGGCCTGGATGAGTTAAAGGCCCTGGCAGACAATTACCATCCTTGCCATGATATCGGCGCTTCTATTGCCAGCGGTTCTTATAAGACGATGGGGATGATTATCGCCCCTTGCTCGATGAAAACCTTGGGCGAAATCGCCCATGGCATTACAGGAAACCTGCTGACAAGGGCTGCAGACGTGGTGCTTAAAGAACGGCGGCGGCTTGTTTTAATGCCAAGAGAAGCACCATTGCATTTGGGTCATTTGCAAAACATGACCGCCGTTACCCAAATGGGGGGGATTATTTTCCCGCCAGTCCCTGCTTTCTACAACCAACCGCAAACCATTGACGATTTAATTAACGATAATGTAGGACGGGTCTTGGATTTGTTTGATATTGACAGTGGTCTGGTGAAACGCTGGGGTGGGGATTAAACCGCGGCCAGAAAGGCCGCGGGAGCTGGAATATCAGTTGTTTGTAGGTGAAGCTGACGGAGTAGTAGATTCATCTAACAATTTGGCCAAAATTTCCTTGTTTTTACTTTCTTCTGTCAGGCTATTTGTTCTGGAGCGAATAAGGGGAGAGTCAAAATGCGCAGGTTTTTCTGGTAGACTATTTCTTCTGCTGCGAGTAGTAGAATTACTGAAAGCCTCGATCATACTTTTATGGCTGTCATCCTTAGACTCCTCAACTGGAGTTTGTTGTTCCTTTTTCGATCCTGGTAACTTATCCTCAGGTTTTTCTGGTTCAAAGTCTTGCAGAACAGGAGTGGTAGTAATAGAGCTAGCTTGCTTGTCATTCCCGGTGCTAGGACCGATTTCATCTTCAGACTGTATTTCATCCTTAGATTCAGAAGATAACTTTTTAGAGTCAGGCTGCTTGTCATTCTTGGGGCTGAAATCGATTTCATCTTCAGACGATTCAGAAGATGACTCGTATTTTTTCGGATTAATAGAATTCGGATTAATATAAGGAGGGGGAAGTTGGTCGTCGTCTTTAAATTTATCTTTACTATCTGCTATCTCTGGAGGGGTTTCCCCTGCTAACGGATTATAGCTTCCTTCGGGACTAGATGAGAAAAACCGCCGTTTTAGCCAGTTGAATACACTGACAGAGGCTTCAGCGACAGAGATTACCGCCGTAGTTAAGCCTGTGGCGGCGGCAAAGGTGGCAGCACCAATGACTGCAGTAGCGGCAGGCAGAGACAGGGTACCCAGGAATGCCAATGGTGTTGCCCCCAAGATAGTTACACCGGCGATAGCAAGAATGAGCGGGGGGAAAAAGACAGCTGCAACGACAGCAGCGGTGGCCAAAAGTAAAGCCAGGGTAATTGCCAGAAAAGCTTTCCAATGATTACGAATAAATTCCCACATGTTGATTTACTCCTAGTTTAAGAATCAGGGCAAATCATAACAGGCATTCTATAAAAGTGAAGCATAAATGCGCAATATGTTGTTACGTAACTGTAAAGTTTCGCTTGTTTCACGGTTTTTCTAAAAAATAGAAGGTTGATTTTTAAAGGTAAAAAATAAGACAGGTTATTAAGGGAGGCTGGATTGAACAAGCCTGGAGTGGGGAAATTTTGCCTGCCATTGCTGCAAGTGCTTTAAGCAGAAGTGGTATAAAGGGTGGGATCAGCTACCCCTGCTGCCTTAAAGCCTTGTTTGCGTAAAGCGCAACTGTCGCAACGTCCGCAGGCTTCCCCTGATTCTTTGGCCTGATAGCAGGAAACAGTCAGCGCATAATCTACCCCCAACCCGACTCCTTTGAGAATGGTCTCTGCCTTGGTCAAGTATTGCAATGGCGCATGCAGCCTGAAGGGATGCCCTTCAACACCTGCTTTGGTTGCCAGATTGGCCAGGGTTTGAAAGGCGCTGATAAATTCAGGGCGGCAATCCGGGTAACCTGAATAATCAACTGCGCTGATGCCGATAAAAATATCGTTGGCAGCGATTGCTTCTGCCAATCCCAGTGCGATAGCCAGAAAAATCGTGTTACGGGCTGGAACATAGGTAACAGGTATCGCTTTGGAACCGCTATAGTCAGGCACGGCAATGGAATTGTCAGTTAATGCTGAGCTGCCAAACTGGCCAATATCCAGGTTGACAATCCGGTGAGCAGTTACCTGAAAATAATGAGCGATGCGTTCTGCTGCCGCTAATTCTGCAGTATGCCGTTGGCCATAGGCAAAACTAAGCGCATGGCAATCAAATCCTTCTGCCTTGGCGATAGCCAGGCAGGTGGTGGAATCTAATCCGCCTGATAGTAAGACCACGGCTTTTTTCATAATCTTATCTCATAAAAAGCGACGAAAACCGCTCCTTTAAATGACGGGATAATAGTTGAAAACAACCGATTTTTAAACAATAATTACCAGCAACTCCAGTTTTAATTCCACCCGAGCCATAAAGGATTATTTTCCATAGGAATGTTTGTTTTCAATAAATAAAGTATCAATAGTGTAAATTTAGTCAATTTTTGCTTGTTCCGCCAACAGATGATATGTTATAAAAAAGAACATATTGAGCATTTTAGAATGTTAAAACATTTTTTGGTCACCAAGACTATATAATGAGGTGATATCATGGCTGGCGGCAATAATAAATTTTACCAACTACTGCAACTCGAAGATAGCCTTTATAAAGCTGCCCGCTTAACCACCCCTCCTGAAAAACCATTTGCAACCAGTTTTGATGCGCTTGCGCCGCAAAGAAAGGAGATAGCCAGCCTATTGAGCCTCTATAGTGAACAATTGAAGACGCTCAACCCGGTTATGTTTAAATTTTCTTCAGAAATCCAACGGGAACAATACAGAAAACAGTTGCTATTTACCCTCTATTTGTTCTACGCCCAACACCAAATTGATGAAGCTGAAGGCAGGAAACGTGCCCTGCAAGAATCAGTAGACGGTATCAATAAATGCCTGAAACGCTTGCAGGATTTAAAGCTCTCTGCGGTAAAAGCAGATGACGATAACCAGTTGCAAGCTGCACTTAATGACTCAGAAAAATACCTGAAGTACTTGGGATTAACCCTCATCGCCCCCTGGATTGTTAACAAAATGATGGCGGTTGTTGATGGTGAGACAAAGGAAGAAGTACTCATCAATACTGGTTCTGAAAATATCCAGGTTTTTGCGGTTAAAGACACCAAAACCAGCGGCATTGCCGAAGGCGGCAAAAACAAGTTTTTGATTGACAAAATGTCTGAGCTTAATATGTGGCGTCTTTTCTGGGTTTGGGCCGGCGCATTGGATGCCAGTATCGTTGATCTCCTGCCGGATGACTTCGACCATAAGGCACAGGCTCAGGCAGAATTGGCCTCTCCTTCGCCGGTTATGGGTTATATGAGCTGGATTCTTTACTATACCCGTTTTGGTATCAACCTGCTTTTGCTCCTTAAACATACTTTCGGCTGGGGAATTAGTGACGAAGAGGCAAAAGTTCCTGCCTGGGAACGTTTTAAAACCCAGTGGCAGCAACGAAAGTTTGCCTTGCTCAATGATTCCATCTGGGCAACGGCCAATCTGGTTTGCTTTTTCTGGCTCAGGGGGCCTGGGATGATGGGTTATGGCGGTAATCTTTTGACCGCAGTGCTGTTGTTGATGGATTTGAGCTTGAATATCTGGCGGTTTATGGAAGAAAGTACCCGGCATAATGCGGAAGTACTGGCTTTAAACAAACGAAAAAAAGAGCTGACCAAAGCGCTAAATATGGAAAAAGGAAGGTTAGATGTTTTGAACAAAGATAAAGGAAAAAATGCTGCAGAAATTAAGAAATCAGAGGCTAAACAAGAGGAATTGCAGGCTCAGTTGAGACAACTTAAAAAAACCATTGTGCAAAATGAAACGGCCTGGAAATACAAAAAATATAGCCTGATCAACGACACAGCTTATGCGGCCGGCTTATTGTTTGCTTTCAGCCTCCTTTGCTGCTTTTTCTTCCCCCCGGCAGCGATTGCACCTGCTGTGGTGATGATTTTAGGGGTGGCAGGGGCTGCCCTGTGCTTTACCCTGACTCTGCTGACTGCGGCCGTGAGCGGCGGCATAGAAATAGCCCGTGCTAAAGAGTCTGCAGCAGATGTCAAGGCTCAGTGCAGGGTCCTCCTTGGCCAGTTTATCAAAGCGGACGATGAGAATACGAAAAAATTGCTGTATCTGGAAATGAAAGGATTGATGGCGGAAAGCAATTATCAGCAGGCGGTGGCCAGGTTTCAGATGGTCAAACTGGTACGCTCCGTATTTGTTGATGCCTTGATTCCTGCTCTAGTCTTTGCCTCAGTGGTTTTCATGCCTATGGGAATAGGGCTTGCCGTGATGGCGGCGGGATTGGCAGTTGCTTTAATCTCCCATCTGATCTTAAGCCGATTTGCGCCGCAGCGGGAGGATATGGGCGATTTGGCGAAATTTGAAGAGGAAAAGTTTGACAGCGAATTCAGCACTTTTGCAAATAATTTGGAATCGAAATCTGCAGAAAGTGATAAAAATATTGAGAAAATCAAAGACAAGGAGTTAGTGGCACTTTTTGCAGCGCCAAAACCGCAAAAGCAAAGCAAGCCCGGTTGTTTTGGCTTGTTTGCTTCCAATAATGAAAAACCTCGATCTGAACCGTCTACTCTATGCCTGGCTGGGGACTCCAAGAAAACTAACTAGGCCCAACTGATTTGGTTGGTGGTTACGTTCATATTTGCAAATCACAAGAAATCTCCTTCCCCATGCTGTGACAAGGGAGGGAGCATGCGCCACTGCATTTTGATTACCTTGGGTATATTGCAAAAAAAGTGTATAATTGCAGGATTTGTTGCGCAATTTATTTTCTCTCATGAATCTTGAAAAGCATTATGATGTGATTGTCGTCGGTGGCGGCCATGCAGGTACTGAAGCAGCACTGGCTGCGGCGCGTTTAGGGGCGCAAACCCTGCTGCTGACCCATAACATGGACATGTTGGGACAAATGTCTTGTAATCCGGCGATTGGCGGCATCGGCAAAGGCCATCTGGTGAAAGAAATCGATGCCCTGGACGGAGCGATGGCACTCGCTGCTGATAAAGCGGGGATTCAGTTCCGTATCCTGAACGCTTCCAAGGGACCGGCAGTCAGAGCAACACGGGCTCAGGCGGATCGGGTGCTTTATCGCCAGGTGATTCGCCAGCAATTGCAGGCACAGGCTAACCTGACTTTATTCCAGCAGGCGGTGGATGACCTGCTGGTTGAAGGGGAACGGGTCACTGGCGTTGTTACCCAGATGGGGCTTAGGCTGCGTGCGCGGGCAGTGGTTCTTACCGTCGGTACCTTTTTAGGCGGCAAGATCCATATTGGTATGAGCCAATATGCAGGTGGGCGGGCAGGTGACCCGCCTGCCATTGCCCTGGCGAATCGCTTAAGAGAGCTTGAACTGCCTGTCGGCCGCTTAAAAACAGGCACGCCGCCGCGGATTGATGGCCGCTCCCTTGATTATCAGCAGATGACGGTGCAGCCTGGCGATGAGCCGGTGCCTGTTTTTTCATATTTGGCAACCACCGCTTTACATCCTGTTCAGGTGCCCTGCTATATTACTCACACCACCAGTGCCACTCATGAAATTATTCAGGCTAATTTACACCAGTCACCAATGTATGCCGGGGTGATTGAGGGAGTCGGGCCGCGCTACTGTCCTTCAATCGAAGACAAGGTCGTTCGTTTTGCTGATAAATTATCCCATCAAATTTTCGTCGAGCCTGAGGGGCTGACTACCGATGAAATATACCCCAACGGGATTTCTACCAGTTTGCCTTTTGATGTTCAGGTTGAATTTGTGCGAACCATTAAGGGTTTTGAAAACGCCCATATCACTCGCCCAGGCTATGCCATTGAGTATGATTATTTTGATCCGCGCGGCCTGACGTCTTTCCTGCAAACCAAACCGTTGGCTAATCTTTTTTTTGCAGGGCAAATTAACGGAACCACCGGTTATGAGGAAGCCGCGGCGCAGGGGTTAATTGCCGGGATGAATGCGGCATTGCAGACACAGGACAAAGCGCTGTGGAGTCCGCGCCGGGATGAGGCTTACATGGGCGTATTGATTGATGATTTGATTACCTGTGGTACGCAGGAACCTTACCGGATGTTTACCTCCAGGGCGGAATACCGTTTGCTATTGCGCGAAGATAATGCCGATTTACGCTTGACTGAAAAAGGCCGTGAATTAGGGCTGGTGGGAGAGGGGCGCTGGAGCGCCTTTTGCGAGAAACGGGAAGCTATCGAGCGAGCCCAGTCATCGCTGAAGTCAGCTGTTGTACGTGTTGTTCATAATGAGACCTTGAATCAGGTGCTTGAAACTCCCCTGCAACAGGATTGTAAAGCGGCTGAGTTACTCAAGCGACCGGAAGTCAGTTATCAGGATTTACAAGAGGTTGAAGGGTTAAACCTTCCTGAACTGACTGCAGAAGTGGCAGAGCAGGTGGAAATTCAAAGCAAGTATGCCGGATATATTGAACGTCAGCTGCTGGATATTGAGCGTTTAAAAAAACATGAAAATACCAGACTTCCTGCGGCATTGGATTATACCCAGGTTAAAGGGTTATCAACAGAAGTGATGCAGAAATTAACCAGAATCAGACCGGCCACATTGGCTCAGGCTGGACGGATTTCCGGTGTTACGCCTGCTGCCTTGTCTTTATTGCTGGTCCATCTGAAAAAACACCGGGAAGCGGTATGACGATGTCAGTAATCGAGCAACTCCTCAAAGAGGGGCTGAGGCGGCTTGGAATAGCGATCGATACAGCGCCCTTGCTGACCTATTTAAACTTACTTAATAAGTGGAACCACAGTTATAACCTGACAGCCATCAGGACGATGGAAGCGATGGTGTACCGTCATTTACTGGACAGCCTGGCTATTGCGCCCTGGGTGAAGGGTAAGCGCTTGCTTGATGTTGGAACTGGGGCTGGATTGCCGGGTATTCCGCTGGCTCTTTATAAGCCTGATTTACAGGTGGTTTTGTTGGATAGCAATGGCAAGAAGATTCGCTTCTTACAAGAGGTAAAGCGTGTTTTGGCAATTAATAATATTGAAATTGTTCAATCGCGTGTTGAAAACTACCACCCTCCTCAAGGTTTTGATACAGTAACAAGTCGAGCCTTCAGTGATTTGGCGCAGCTGTTAAAATGGACTTCTCACCTTATCGGCACCAGCGGTATCTGGCTTGCTATGAAGGGACGCCATCCTGAAGCAGAGCTGGCAAGCATCAACCTACCTTATCAGGTCAAGCCTTATACCGTACCCGGTTTGGATGGTGAGCGTTGCTGCGTGATTATCAACAATGCAACCAAGGAATAACCATGGCAAAAGTCATCGCCATTGCCAACCAAAAAGGAGGCGTGGGTAAAACTACAACAGCAATCAATCTGGCGGCATCGATTGCTGCTAATCGCCGTCAGGTATTACTGATTGATTTGGATCCCCAGGGTAATGCAACCATGGGATCTGGTATTGATAAAAGCAACCTGGTCCATACAGCTAATGATGTCTTATTACGGGATTGCCTGGCTACACAGGCCTCTTTAACCACAAGCTGTGGCTATGATCTGATTCCTGCGAATGGGGACTTGACCGTTGCCGAAGTAAGCCTCATGGAAAGAAATCATCGTGAAACCTTTCTTTTCAAGGCGTTACAGCCTGTACAAAGCACCTATGATTTCATTTTAATTGACTGTCCTCCTGCCTTAAATACCTTAACTATCAACGGATTGGTCGCTGCCGATTCTGTTTTGATCCCCATGCAGTGTGAATACTATGCCCTTGAAGGTTTGGCTGCCCTGATTTCAACTATTGAGCAGGTGAAGGCCAGCGTTAACCCGCGCCTGCATATTGAAGGTGTTCTGCGAACCATGTACGATGCACGTAATCGTTTATGCTCTGAAGTCTCCAAGCAACTGCTTGAGCATTTTAGCCGTAAGGTTTACCGTACGGTAATACCACGAAATATACGCTTGGCCGAAGCGCCCAGTCATGGCATGCCAGCTCTCTACTATGATAAAACGTCGCCTGGTGCTGCGGCTTATATGGTTTTAGCGGCCGAGGTCATCAGTAAGCAACCAGTGACGGCTTAATTTGAGGTAATTTTATGACAGGTAAACGCAGTGGTTTAGGACGTAATTTATCCGTTTTATTAGGTAATGCACCCACCGCCCTTTTTAATGAAAAGCCAGTGACTGACAGCTTGAGGTTGTCAATTCATAGTTTGCAACCAGGCAAATACCAACCCCGTTCCGAAATTGAAGAAGCATCACTTGCCGAACTGGTTTCATCAATTAAGCAGCAGGGGTTACTGCAGCCTCTGGTGGTTCGTGAAATTTCCGGTGGCTGTTATGAGATTATCGCTGGCGAGCGCCGATGGCGGGCTTGTCAGCTGGCGGGATTGACGGAGGTTCCTGTCATTCTGCGTCAGGTTGATGATGAAACAGCTATGGCCATGGCTTTGGTTGAAAATTTGCAACGAGAAGATTTAAATGCCATGGATCAGGCTCGTGCCATGCATCGTCTTACCAGTGAGTTTGCCCTGACCCATCAACAGGTTGCCGAGCTGCTTTCCAAATCACGTGCCGCCGTCAGTAATTATTTGCGTTTGTTAAGTTTAACTGCTGAAGTCCGGCGTTTATTGGAGCATGGTGACCTGGATATGGGGCATGCACGTGCCTTATTGATGCTTAATGAAACCCAACAAAATCAAGTTGCTCAGTTGGTTGTTGCTAAAAATTTATCGGTGCGGGAGACAGAAAAACTGGTTGCACGGGTGAAAGAAGGCAGGCCAGCATTAATCGCTCATAAGCCTGAGATTAATCCACGGATTCATCAGCAGTTGCAGACCCTTGCCGAACAACTCAATGCTAAAGTCAATATCAGACCAGGAAAAGCGGGGAAGGGGAGATTGGTTATCCACTATGAGACAGATCAAGGTTTACAAGCCGTTATTCAGCAGTTGACCAGAGGCAGGTAAGCGACCGGAATGGCTCTGGTGTCACTGTTAGTTGTGCTTTCCAAATTTGCCAGCAAAAAGCGGGTTGAAAATTTATAGCGGTAGTCCATTGCAAGGAAGCGGATAAATTGAGACTTTATTGCTCAAGTTGATGCAAGTTTTGACGATATAATGGATATATAGCAGCGGGAGGGAAGTGCCATGCAAATTCAACCCGTACAACCTGTGGCCGTCAACTTAAAGTGCGGCCGTCTTTGTGCCTCCTGTTCGTTGGTAGAATTGACAGATAATGAGATGCAGTTGACGAGTACCGATTATCTTGATAAGGATAGTCCGGTTGTTTTTACTGCAAAATTCTTCCGCGGTGAGGCAGTGATTAAGCATATTAATTTTTATCACTATCGTTTTACTTATACCCTGAGTATCAGCACCATAAAATACCAGCCTGGTTTGCTGGTTAACCAGCAGTTATAGGGAAATCGATGAGTGTAAATGACCTTCCTCAAAGGGCTAGTACTGTTTCCATTTAGCCCTGACAGGTTGTCTTGTGCAAATTGTTCTGTTTTTTGTCATCCCCGCGAAGGCGGGGCTCCATGAAGGATATAGCACGGAGCGCCTTAAAAATGGATTCCCGCCTTTGCGGGAATGACAAACAACCTGTCAAAACTAAATCGAAACGGTACTAGTGCTCTCGGAGTGAAGGTTAGGCTGCTGGAGAGAACCCTCTTTGCTGTTTTGTCTCAAGCTGCGCAAAAACTTTTTCAGAAGGAAGTTGGCCTATGCTGACAGCACGGGCAATAGCGTGAATCAGCTCCCTGGTCATTTGTTCCTCATGATGCTCATTTGGCATGGTTACTATTGTCCTGCCGTGCTGCTTACCTTCAATGGCATCAAAGAAATGTTGATTACCATGTTCGATCCCGACATATTTTACCCGGCCTTGTAAATAGTCACTTTTTTGCATCCCGTGAACATAGATGTCCAGAAGGCCGTTTTGGGTTATTTCTCCTGCCGTGACAGCTGCTAGCAGACGAGTTCTGGTATCTTCAAATTCATCCAGTAAACGTTGATCTTCGGCTTTGATTGTAGCCAGAATTTGTTCCATTTCCGGATCATTATTGCCAATACTTGCCGGCTGAAGCGGGTCTACAGAAATTGTTCTTACTTTTTCAAAGCGCTCCGGTTGACTTACCTGGGGAATATAATGGTTGTCCTGCAGTTGAATGATCACCGGTTTTCCTCTGAGACTTCCTGCCGTATCAGTCTTTCCATATTGGAGCTGCAGCGGTAATTCCTTTCCTTTATTAACAACTTTCACTTGAACAGGCAGGTTCAAGGCATTTGCGATGGCCGCGATTGCTGTTTCATCAATCCAGGTTGTTTCAAGGCGCATGGCAGAAGGGGTGGTAGGCATGGTTTCGTTTTTATCAAAAAATGCCCCTCGGTAAATTTCCGGATGAGCCACTATTTCATCGACTGCAATCTGGCGTAATGTGTAGGCCATAGTCTGAATTAATTTTGCCATTGAGAAAGGTGTTTTGCTCATTAATTCAATCTGATCGGTGGAGGTTAGCAAGTGTCCCAGCGGCTGCTGCTCGGGAAAATAGTTGAAATGTTGCTGCAACAGGCTTTTGGTTAACTCCCTGCTACGCAATTTATCACTTAATGCCTTGTCGATGATTGCGGCTGCCAGGGCTCTAAAGCCACAGTCGCCCTGTCCTCCGACATCAACGAAGATAGCCCTCAGATCTTGTTTGGTTTTGGGGGTAAGTTGAGGGCCAGAGGTTGCCCTGGTACCAAAAAAACCTGCAGTAGTTGCCATAGCAGTTACCCCTTCTGTTTGATTCATAGTTCCATTCTAATCAAATTAAATTAAGAAAATATTAACTGCGAATTTACAGTATAATGCATAAATTTAAATTAGTTATTCCCATTTAATGACAGTGTGTATTAAGAAATTCTAGAATTTTATCGGCGAAATCCTTACTCCATAAATCATTGTGGCCTCTGTGAGGGAAGCCAATTAACTCTTTAGGCTCATTGGCACGAGCCAATAATGTAACTGATTGATTATAAGGGATTATTCTATCATTTATACCATGTAAAAGCAGCAGTGGGGAGTGGATGTCGGCAATTAATGACAGCGAGTCGAATTTATCCCAGGGGGCGATAAAGACCCAAGGATAATGGTAACGGGCGACAGATGCCATGGAAGTATAAGGTGATTGCAACACTACAGCGCAGACAGGTGTCAGATTGGCTAAATAGATAGCAACGCCTGTGCCTAAGGATTCCCCATAAAGTACTGTCCTGGAAGGGACGATCCCTTGTTGTTGTAAGTATTGCATTGCAGCGCGGCCATCAAGGTACAACCCCTTTTCACTCGGTTGGCCCTGGTTACCGCCATATCCTCTGTATTCCAGTAGCAGGACGCCAAAACCCGCTGTAATAAATTCACGTGCCAAGGGCATCCGGTAGCCAATATGGCCTGCATTACCATGTAAATAAAGTATCGTTGGTTTATTGGCTGCAGCTGGTTTATACCAGGAGTGTAGTTTTAACCCATCCAATGTGGGGATAATAATTTGCTCCATATCTTCTGCAGCAAAAATTTGTCGACTTGGCATTTCTTTTGCTGGGAAATAGATTAAATTTCTTTGCAGCAAGTAAATGAACAGCAAAGAAGCGGTAATAACAAAAAAACTGACAATAAACAGTTGTCTAATCATATCGGTAAAAGTAAATTGGCTTATAGTAAGTATAAACAATAGACGTAATTGCCTGGGTGAAGCCAAAGTGCAGTTTATTAATTCAGGGTTTTATTTTCGCTAACCGGGGGACGTTGACCAAGAAAAGGGGGTAGTTAATTGCACCTCAATAACTCAGGCTAAGTATCGTATAGCAAGGAGTAAGGCCACCATGGAGCAAATTCAGGATCAGGATTTGGCTAAAATAAAAGAGCTGCTGCGGCATACTGGAGAATTTATTGCCTATTTTGAGCTGGCTGATGCGAAAATGATAGAGTGGCGTCAGGAAATTGAATATCAGGCTCAAAGTCAACAAAATAAAACCCAACAACAATTACAGACTTTGCATCATGAGTTGGAGCAGTTGCGTGAAACACTCACTCAGGCCGGGCTGGCTCGGTTTCGGCTGTCAGCTGAAAAGGCATTGAAGCAGGGAGAAGAGCACCTGACTATTTTGCAAAAAGCAAGCGAGCAATTACTGGATGATTTGAGGGGCAGGCATCTGGAACTGATTAAAACAACGGAAAAAAGCTTACTGCAAATCGAGCAGCATACTGCCCAGGCAATAGAACAACTTGATGCCCACTTCGTTCAATACGATATTCATCATTTTCATCGGCTTGCCAATCAAAGTTGCGAACAGATAGAGCGTGTGGCAAAGAATGCTGTCGTTAAAAGCCAGGGTTTTCTCAATGCTTTTCAGTGGCGGTCAGTGGCGCTGGCTTTAATAACAACGATCATTACGGCGTTTGCCATTGGCTTTTATGTCAGTAATGAATTGCCTTGGGAAACTCACAAGCATGCCATGAATGAGCGCGAAGCAGGGAAGGTGTTGATAAAAGCCTGGCCAACGCTGACTCAGGAAGAAAAGGCTAAAATATTAAGTATTCAGTCTCAGCAGAAGGGATAAGATGGCAGTTTATTTCTACCTCTTGCTGGTTGTATTGCAGTTTATTCCGGCACGCCTGAGACAAAAGGCAGTGGTTCAACGTTGGCGGGAGCATTGGTTGTTGGATAAACATCAGGACGTCTATCAGCAACTCTACGCCAGCGTGGATGGCTTTGCCTTATCTCAAGCGGCAAGAATTAATCAGGATGCGATAGAATATACCTACGGAGAAATTGAGTTTGAATCGTTTATTGCCTTATTGTCTCTGTGTAATCCGAATCCATTGACGGTATTTTATGATTTGGGCAGTGGTGTCGGGAAAGCAGTGCTCGCCTGTGCGATGGTGTTCGATATTAAAAAAAGTTGTGGTGTCGAGCTTTTCCCTTCGCTTCATTACCATGCCCAGCGTCAGCAAAAGTGCCTGCGGCAAATACCAGGGTACCAGGAAAAGGCTGCTCATATTGATTTTAAGCTTGCTCACTTGCTGGAAGTGCCGTTATATGATGCTTCGATCATTTTTATTAATGCAACCGCATTTTTTGGTGAAACCTGGCTTGATATTAGTCGGCATGTAGAACAAATCAATCCCGGTGCGATAGTGATTAGTACCAGCAAGGCACTGTGTTCCGAATTATTTACTACTCTCAGGGTGACACAGGCCAGAATGAGTTGGGGTATTGTTAAAGTAGTTATCCAGCAGCGCCGACGAGAATAACACCAGTAATATATTTATACAAATAGTATTGCATTAGATATAAAAATATTGGTACAGTTGTTTGATAACATTGAATAATTTCTTTTCCTGTCTATACTAAGATTAGATGATAAATGGTCATCACCTGCTGTGTCCTGGTGATGATGCCCGACAACGCGGCTAACCGAGGTGGGTATGATTAAATCGCAACTCATTGCAAGCCTTGCTGCAAAATTGACACAGCTGCCTGAAACGCAAGTCACCGATAGCATCAATCGAATTCTGGAACTTATGAGTCAGGCGCTTATTGATGGAAAGCGCATTGAAATCAGGGGATTTGGCAGTTTCTCGCTTCATTATCGCCCGCCTCGTAACGCGCACAACCCAAAAACGGGTGAAAAAGTGGTCACTAAGGCTAAATATAGCCCTCACTTCAAGCCAGGTAAGGAGCTTAGGGAGCGGGTTGATGCATCACGGGATAAAGTAAAATTAGAAGATTACGAAGATAAGTCTGATTAGCCTTGGTACTATTCGCTCAATTTTCCGAAAACAACTTTTAAGATGGCTCCATTTTATATTGCCAAAAAGCGCAAAAAATACCCAAAACGCGCTGTAGTTGATATAATTAAAGTGGATAGCAGGTTTTGATGAACACGGAGTTCGTTAAATACATGCAAGAAAGATCAGGATGATCGGAAATGGATAAGGAGAGTACCATGCAAGTTAAAGAAGTGATGAGCACCAATCCTCAGTATTTGCTTTCAACATCTACAATTAGAGACGCGGCTCGAAAAATGCGAGAACTCGATACCGGTTTTTTACCAATTGGTGATAAGGAAAGCGATAAAATAGTTGGCACGTTAACAGACAGAGATATCGTCATTACAGCTATTGCTGAAAACAAAACCCTGGATACTCCGGTAAAAAGCGTCATGCATGAGGGTGTATGCTATTGTTATGAAACAGATGATATAAAAGAAGCTTCCAAGAGTATGAAGGATAAGCAGATCCGTCGTTTAATTGTATTAAATCAAGATAAAAAGTTAACTGGTGTGGTTTCTTTGGGGGACATAGCATTGCATTGTGGGGAGGATGAACTGCCTGGGGAAACTTTGGAAGAAATTTCAAGGCACTGACCGTGCGTTTTAAACCAGTCAGGCGAAGCCTCAACACTGGTTGAATGACATTTCATAAGGGACGTTTCTTTTGAAATCCCGCGGTATTGACCTTCCAATTGGCCCTAAGTTTTTATTGACAAAACATTTTTGAACATTTCTGCAGCAATTCCTAGAGCTTGAAATCCCAACCACATTGATTTGAT
>NZ_CAAAJC010000024.1 GCF_900640175.1 Legionella sp. W10-070
GGAGACCCTGTGACGCTAATCACCGCATCCGTTATCGCTGGCGCCTGAGAAATGCGTAAAATATTGGCGCTACTGGGCCGATAACACTGGCTGGTAGAACCTTGTTGGCAAACCACTGGCCCATCGGCAATAGGGCTGCTTATCTGGCTGCCAACTATTTGTAAAGACAGAATGCAGGAACTTTTGCCCCTGAGCACAAATGGATTGCCACAAATGCCCAGTCCAGAGTTGGTTTGGGTAACGCCACTAATGGATTGCATCACCAACGTCTTCGGCTTGCTCGATTGATTAGTCACCCGGTATTGCACCATCGCCGTACCATTGGCAGGCACTGCAACCGTGGTCGCTGTCAGGGGTTCAAAGATCCACAAGGGAGTCCCTGCCTGTGCTGCAGTCATCATCAATCCTGACGAAATAGATACGAGGAGTATGCAACTCAACAAAAGAACCCTGTTTTTTCTTTGCATTGCCTCAGTCCTTAATTTTATGCAAGTAAAAATTAGTAAAATACCATTGGCATCAATAAATTACTATAGGTCTTCAATCTCAAAAAAGTTGCTATTGATACAATAAGCAGTCTCATAAAATTGACATAATGCCTCTCTGAATTGGGCAGCACGCCGCGGCAAGCCCTGCTCGCAGTAACACAAAACCTGCTGATGAATCGCCTGCTTAAATGCTTCCGTCTCAGGAGGAGCCCCATTCAGATTATCGACACTGATGCGAAATCGATAGCCAGCAGCCATTGAAAGTATCCACTCCAATGCCTGGGGCTTTACTTCAACGCGCTGAAAGAGGGATTGCTGTTCTGCGTTACGCCCGTCAGCCACATACCAGTAACCATAGTCTACCTGTTTCCTGCGCTCTTTGCCTGCAATCAGCCAGTGCGCACACTCATGAAGGGCGCTGCTGAAAAAGCCATGGGCAAAGAAAATGGCATTAAATGGCCTTGTCGCATCCGCAGGAAGGTAAAGCGGCTCATCATTACCTCTGACGAGTTTAGTATTATATCGGGACTCAAAACAGCTATTAAAAATAGCAATTAAATCCTGATACTGATGCCTGGTCTTACTCAATCTGCCCCCTGTAAAAAATACCGATTTTAATTTGAACCTCCTGCCAATTGCCAGTTTCTTTATCTTAAGCAGAGAATTGATTAAAACCCGCCATTATGTCGCTATCATGCCGATATCATCTTACATATAGACAAAATTGCCAAGTTAAGGCAAAATCACCGCAATTTTGTTAAATGACCTCATAATGAAGAAAATACTTGCTCTCCACGGACCGAACCTCAATCGCCTGGGATTGCGCGAACCCCATATTTACGGGGGAACTACCCTGGCAGAACTCGATGCTTCATTGGTTAAGCAGGCGAATCAAGCGGGATTGTCATTAACCTGTAAACAAACCAACTCTGAAGCAAGCTTCATTGAGTTTATCCATCAGGCTGCGGATAACAAAACAGATTACCTGATCATTAATCCGGCAGCATTTACCCATACCAGCATTGCAATTCGCGATGCTTTGCTAGCAACAGCGCTTCCCTTTATTGAAATTCATATCAGTAATATTTATTCGCGCGAAAGCTTTCGCCATCACTCTTACTTTTCCGATATTGCCCAAGGGGTTATCAGCGGTTTAGGTGTCAGGGGATACTTCCTGGCTTTGCAAGCAATTACAGATAAACTAAATTAGAGAGTTATTATCAATGGATATCCGTAAAATTAAAAAATTAATTGAATTATTGGAAGAAACAGGCATTTCAGAAATTGAAATCAAGGAAGGCGAAGAGTCGGTACGCCTTAGCCGCCACAACTATGCCGTAGAGCAACCACCACAGGCACGTTACATTGCCCCGATTCCTCAGGCTACAGTTCAACCTGCAGCATCAAATATCGCTGCCCACGACAGCAAGCCTGAGACTCCGGTTGCTTCCGGCCATAAGGTGCGCTCACCAATGGTGGGAACCATGTATACTTCTCCCTCGCCCGATGCAGCCGCTTTTGTGACGATTGGCCAAACCGTCAAGGTAGGCGATACGCTCTGTATCGTTGAGGCTATGAAGATGTTCAATGAAATCGAAGCAGACCGCGCTGGAAAAGTAGTGGACATTCTGGTCGCTAATGGTGAACCCGTTGAGTATGACCAGCCTCTATTTATCATTGAGGAATAGGAGACACGTCCATGCTCAGTAAAATTGTTATCGCCAACCGCGGGGAGATAGCCCTTCGCATTCTCCGCGCCTGTAAAGAACTTGGCATCCAGACTGTTGCCGTTCACTCAGATGTGGACAAAGATTTACTTCATGTGCGGCTTGCTGATGAAACCGTATGCATTGGTCCTGCCAACTCACAAAAAAGCTATCTGAATATTCCTGCAATTATTTCCGCTGCAGAAGTTACCGATGCTGTCGCAATCCATCCGGGATATGGCTTCTTATCGGAGAATGCCGATTTTGCAGATATTGTAGAGCAAAGTGGTTTTCGTTTTATTGGCCCACGAGGCGATACCATTCGCTTAATGGGAGATAAGGTGTCGGCAATTGCCGCCATGAAAAAAGCCGGTGTTCCCTGCGTTCCCGGTTCAGATGGCCCTCTATCAGACGATGAGCAACTAAATCTGGCGTTGGGCCGTAAAGTAGGCTATCCGGTTATCATTAAAGCGGCAGGCGGCGGTGGCGGTCGAGGGATGCGGGTTGTCCATAGCGAAGCCAACTTGCTTAACGCGATTGCCTTAACGCGCAGTGAAGCAAAGGCTGCCTTTAACAATTCAATGGTCTATATGGAAAAATTCCTGGAAAATCCACGTCATGTTGAATTCCAGGTCTTGGGTGATGGCAAAGGCAATGCCATACACTTGGGGGAGCGTGACTGTTCAATGCAGCGTCGTCATCAAAAAGTCGTCGAAGAAGCACCAGCACCTGGTATTAGCCCCGAATTAAGAGAAGAAATCGGGCAATCAGTGATTAATGCCTGCCGTGAATTAAGGTACCGTGGCGCCGGTACTTTCGAGTTCTTATATCAGGATGGCTGTTTTTATTTTATTGAAATGAATACCCGTATTCAGGTTGAACATCCCGTTACAGAATTGATTACAGGAATTGATATCGTTAAAGAACAAATCAAAATTGCCAGTGATATGCCTTTCACATTAAAACAGGAAGACATCAAGTTTCATGGGCATGCAGTTGAATGCCGTATCAATGCAGAAGATGCAAAAACATTTATGCCCTCGCCAGGGACTATACGTCTTCTACATCAACCAGGCGGTCCTGGCATTCGCTTTGATTCCCACATTTACAGCAGCTACACTGTCCCACCTAATTATGACTCTATGATAGGCAAACTAATCAGTTATGGTGAAACCCGAGCCGAAGCATTTGCCAGAATGCGCAATGCCCTGGATGAAATTATTATCGATGGCATAAAAACCAACATTGAATTACATCAACGTATCCTGCGCGACAAAGCCTTTATGCAGGGCGGTACCAATATTCACTATTTAGAAAAAATGCTGAAGGAATGATGCAGTGTGGTATCAATTGCAAATTGAACAGTGTCAGCGCGACGAAGTAGAACGGTTGACCGAGGCACTCGAAGAAACGGGTGCCTTGTCAGTTACATTAACTGATCAGCATGATGAACCGGTACTTGAGCCCCAACCAGGAACAACCCCGCTTTGGCCTGATGTTGTTGTTAATGCTCTTTACACAGAAGAGCTGGATGCCCATCTGGCTCTGAAAATACTGGCTCAACAATACAGCCATTTGAACTTTAGCGTCCAGCAGCTGCCTGACCAGGATTGGGAGCGCGTGTGGATGGTTGACTTTAAACCTCAGCGTTTTGGTGAAAAATTATGGATTTGCCCTTCCTGGGCAGAGCCACCCGATCCTGATGCTGTCAATTTAATTCTCGATCCAGGACTTGCTTTTGGCACTGGAACCCATCCAACAACGTCACTTTGCTTAAATTGGCTGGATCAGGCGTCATTAGATGGAAAAGTAGTGATTGATTATGGCTGTGGTTCAGGAATCCTGGCTCTGGCAGCCTTAAAACTTGGCGCCTCAAAAGTTTATGCTGTCGATATTGATGAACAGGCGCTGCAAGCGACAAAAGATAACGCCATTGCAAATATTAAGGAGCCATCCCAACTCATTATCGGCTTCCCTGAGGATTTGGAAGGTCAAGCTGATTTACTCATCGCCAACATTCTTTTGGCACCATTAATCAGTTTGACAACCCGGTTTAAAGATCTGCTTAACGATAACGGTACTTTGGTTGTTTCCGGCATCCTGGAAGAGCAGGCCGCTTTGCTTATAAATGCCTATCAAGCTGACTTTAGCCACCAAAAAGCAGAAAGCCATGATGGTTGGTCCCTCTTGGTTTTTAAGCGCCGTTAGCGATACCTGTCAAAGCAAAAACTGCTTCTTCATCCATCGTTTAATCAAAGGACTATTAATTTTTTGATAATTATCCTTGACTCAAAATAAGAAGCTATTCAATATGAGGAAAACATAA
Source organism: Legionella sp. W10-070 (assembly GCF_900640175.1). GTDB lineage: Bacteria > Pseudomonadota > Gammaproteobacteria > Legionellales > Legionellaceae > Tatlockia. Next base: position 4,521 of record NZ_CAAAJC010000024.1, read on the forward strand.
GCGAGGATAGTTTAACGTGCCCCGAAATACTCTACGCCATTGGTTAAAAAACCGTACTCTCTTTCTGCACAAACTATTTGCTTCAGACGAGTGGAATGAAAAAATTGCCGAGCCTGAGATCCAGGAATCCATCCGGAAAACAAATAAAGAAAAAGCCCTGTACTCCTACATAGAACGAAGTTTTGCATGCGGCAGGGCAAACATCATCAACTGTAAATTAAGAGAAGCATTTACACAGCTCAATGCAGATGATTTTTCAAATCCTTCAGGCTTTACTGATATCATGAAAGCCAGCTCGAGAGTAAAGCGTTTCCTAGAGGAACGCAATATCCTTGAGTATTTCATTAAAGAGGACATTTGCTGCCATAATAAACGGGATATTCAGCTTAATACCTTTCGTCGATGGCTTTCTGTTGCCAATCTCCTGAAGAAAAATCACTGCTATGAAGGGTATTTTCTGGTAGTTAATCTGCTGTTAACAATTGATATTGATTATAAATTTAGCAAAGAGTTACCTAAGCCTTGTCAGAAAGATTTTGCAGTACAATGCGAAATGATTTCGCCTTTGAGTAATTTCCGCACATTAAGAAACGAAATTGCCCTGCACAAATCAGCTGAGAATTTAACGCCTGTTTTTTTAAGATCCAAGGATATAATTTCGTTAAATGAGGTATTGGGAGATGAGGAGGACAGCATTGGAGAGCAACACCCTAAATACAAAACACTCCAACTGAAGCAAAGGATCCTTCAGGAAATAACCAGTGAATGTATGGCAAAAAGCCCTGAGTTAGCCGGTTACTTACAGGATATCTATGCAAAGGTCAGAGAAAAATACGAAGGCAAATGCCTACCCACTGCTCCTGAAATAAAAAAAGAAGACAAAGATCCTCCCAAGGTTAAGGAAACAGCCGAATCATCCCGATATTATAGTCGCTTATTACCTTCATTATTGTTTCGAGGATGCAAAGAAAGCAGCTATTGGAAAAAGATGTTTTACATTCCTGAGAGCAATAATTCTGGGAGCAGTCCTAAGCCCAGGTAGGTTGCAAACCTGCCCTGCCCATTTTGGCGGTTAATGCAGCTTATAAGGGACTGTTATCACCAACCCCAGATCGATTTACAAGGTTAACTGAGGGCAATTAAAACTGCGGTTGGTGTTAATTAATGGTAGTCCGGATAGAGCTTATTATGCATGACAATCATCACCCTTCTGAAAACCCTGCCTGTTGCCATAAGTCAAAGAAACCAGTAACCAGACGGAACTCGTCTGACCTTTCTCATGGAACAATAATGTATACTTGCCCGATGCATCCTGAAGTCCGTCAGGAGAAACCCGGTAACTGTCCCCTTTGCGGCATGGCGCTTGAGCCTGAATCCATCCGTATGGAAGAAGGAACCAACCCGGAATACAAAGACATGCGCTACCGCTTTTGGGTCTCATTGATATTAACCCTGCCTGTTTTTATCCTGGCAATGGGGGAGCATATTTTTATCCAGGCGATGACCGCTCGTTTGTCAATCTGGATACAAATGATATTAGCTACACCGGTAGTCCTTTGGGGTGGTTGGCCATTTTTTCAACGAGGATGGCAATCACTAAAAACCCGTCACCTGAATATGTTTACCTTAATTGCTATAGGCACAGGCGTCGCCTGGGCCTATAGTCTGACAGCCACTTTATTCCCCAATCTTTTTCCACACGCTTTTCGCACTGAACAAGGTACAGTGGAAATATACTTTGAAGCCGCAGCAGTGATAATCACCCTGGTCTTACTAGGTCAGGTACTGGAACTTAAAGCGCGTGAAAAGACTGGCGGTGCTATTCGAGCCTTACTGGAATTAGCCCCGAAAACAGCTCATAAGCTTCAAGATGATAAGGAGTTTGAAGTCAGTCTCGATAAGATTGCACAAGGCGATTTACTACGCGTTCGCCCAGGCGAAAAAATTCCCGTCGATGGCGAAATTATTGAAGGGCGAAGCCTGATTGATGAATCGATGATCACGGGAGAACCCATCCCTGTTAGTAAAGGGATCGGCTCCCAGGTTATTGGAGCGACCATTAATCAAACTGGCAGCTTCATCATGAAAGCAGTGCATATCGGTCAGGATACAATGTTAGAGCGAATTGTACAGATGGTAAGCGAAGCCCAACGCAGTCGTGCTCCTATTCAACGATTAGCCGATGCCGTTTCCAGCTGGTTTGTTCCCGTGGTGCTGCTAATCGCTATTATTGCCTTGATTACATGGCTGCTTATTGGCCCCCAACCTGCTTTTAGTTATGCCCTGATTGCTGCCGTCTCCGTGTTAATTATTGCCTGCCCTTGCGCACTCGGCCTTGCAACCCCGATGTCGATCATGGTGGGCATTGGCAGAGGGGCTGGTCAAGGCGTACTGATTAAAAATGCAGAAGCTCTCGAGCGAATGGAAAAAGTGGATACCCTTGTGATTGACAAAACAGGAACCCTAACGGAAGGCCGCCCCAAACTCACTCGGATTATCAGCCTGGAAAAGACAGAGGATGAAATCCTGGCACTCGCCGCAGCACTCGAAAACAATAGCGAGCACCCCCTGGCTCAGGCGATTGTCCTCGCAGCAAAAAAAAAGGGATTGTCATTTGCAGCAGCCAGCAGTTTTGATGCCCTTACAGGTAAAGGTATACGCGGCGTTGTAAATGATAAGTCCATTGTAATCGGCACCATGCAATTAATGGAAAGTGAGCAGATTGATTTCTCCGCATTTGATGAGCAGGCTGACAGATTGCGCTCTACAGGAGCATCGGTGATGTTTATGGCCATTATGCATAAGCCGGCCGCAATGCTGGTTATCGAAGATCCGATTAAATCTGCAACCCCGGCAGCTATTAAAGCCCTGCAGCAAGAAGGTATCGAGATCGTTATGCTGACTGGCGATAACAAAAAAACGGCAGAAGCCGTTGCTGCTCAATTGAATATCCATCAGGTAATTGCTGAAGTGCTCCCCGCTGATAAAATCCGTATTGTCGAGGAATTTCAAAACAAGAAGAAAATTGTTGCCATGGCCGGTGATGGCATCAATGATGCACCTGCACTTGCTCAGGCAGAGATTGGTATAGCTATGGGAACCGGTACCGATATCGCCATTGAAAGCGCAGGCATTACTTTGCTGCATGGTGATTTACATGGCATTGTTAAAGCGCGTTTTTTATCTGAAGCAACCATGCGTAATATTCGCCAAAATTTATTCTTTGCCTTTATCTACAACGCGCTAGGCGTCCCTATAGCTGCAGGTATCCTATATCCTTTAACCGGGCTGCTTTTGAATCCAATGATAGCTGCTGCAGCCATGTCGCTAAGTTCTGTTTCTGTTATTGTTAATGCTTTGCGCTTGCGTTGGGTCAATTTATGAGAAGGGCTTTGTACCTGAAAATGCTTCTTTTCCTAATCGGATTTCTCCCCTTCATCGCCTTAGCCAAACCTGGATTAACATTAGAGCAGTTGATTAAGATTGCTATTGAGAACAACAGGGATTTAAAAGCAGCCCAATACAACCTTATATTAGCCCAAGCCAGACTAAAGCAGGCGGGATTATGGCCTAACCCAAGATTGGAAATTGCCGATAACGATGATCGTCTCTTTACGGATGAAGGAGAATATACGCGCAGTATAAGATTCCAACAGGCATTCCCCATCTCAGGGCGAATAAGCAAACAAAAAAATATAGCACGACTTGATCTTGCGCTTGCTGAAGCTGAAATCAGAAATGCCAAACGAGAACTCAAAGGCCAGGTAGCAGATAGCTTCTATACTCTTCTGATTGTCGAAGCCCGTTTGTCCCAATTAGACAGACTTTTGACTATTAACCAGCAACTCATCCAGGTAAGTCAGAAACGATTTCATGCAGCAGAGGTTTCAGAGCTGGACGTCAATACTTCAGCATTGGAGTATCAACGGATTTTACAGGAAAGACAAACCCAGGAAAGCTTAAGAGTCAATCAAATTGCCAAATTAAATCAGTTATTGGGGCGCTCTGGGCAGCCAGCATTAGCCTTTGATAAAAAACTGCCGAAACCAATACCGTTACCAGATATGAAAGTCCTGCAAAAAATAGCGTTAAAGCAGCGACCAGAAATGCAAATAGCCAGATTAAATCTTCATCGCTCCCAGGCACAACAACAACTTGCCCGCGCAGAACGATGGGCTGACTGGAGTGTCGGTCTTGGTATCCAACAAAACAAACAGGTCGTAGATGGTGCCCCACCCCAGCAGGCAGACAGAGCATTAATGATTAATGTCTCTGTCCCCTTGCCTTTACTAAACGCCAATCAGGGACGCATCGAGGAAGCAAATGCACAAGGAATACAAAGCCTGCTACGGCTCAAAGCAATAAAACTGGCTATTGAAACAGAAGTCATCAGCAACTACAGGCAGTTACAGGCCTTACAGGTAACAATGAAACAATCACAAACGAATCGCACGTTGAACCTTATTAACCGTAATAATAAGCTGGCAAGATCAGCTTACAGGAATGGACAACTTTCTTTATTGGATGTTTTGCAAATACAGCGCCAACAAAACGATTTACAAGTAGCCCAACTTAATTTACTCGAAAAATACCTGCAGGCTCTGGTAAGATTATGTATTGCATTAGGAAATTATACGGCATCGTTCTGCCCTAATTTTTCTGAGAAGGAATTCTAAATGCACGCCTCCAGGCCTAAAATTCTCAAATTAAAGAACCTGCCTCCAGGCTCTATGTTAATTTTATTAGCTGCCATGTTCCGCTGTCTCTGTGCCTTTGGTCATGGCGAAAAAATCGAAATCAGCGATTATCAGCCCAAAGGACCAATCTATTTAACTAAAGAACAACAAAACATCATTGACTTAAAATTGGTGAAGGCCAGTCGGCGGCCAATGACTCAGTCACTTGGCTTAAATGGTGAAATTCAACTCCTGCCAAACGAACAGGCGGATGTCAGTGTCAGGATAAGCGGCAATGTTGCGGCTGTATATGCCAATCTGGGCGATCAGGTCAAAGTAGATCAGCCACTACTCAAAGTACAGTCAAGATTGATTGGTGACCCGCCCCCCAGCATTATTGTTTATGCTCCAATTGCAGGAATAATTGATGCTCGCAATGTAAATTTAGGACAGGCTGTGGAACCTGACACCGTATTGTTCCATATCAGCAACCGCAAACGATTGCTCCTCATGGCAAAGGTTTATGAGGAAGACCTGGGGAAAGTTAAAGTGGGTCAAAAGGCCTCTCTGGATGTTTTAAGCTACCCTGCAAAGACTTTTACCGGCGAGGTTTTTCTCATCGAACCCAACCTTGACTCAATGACAAGAACGGTAAATGTACAAATTATGCTTGAAAATGTTGGCAATCTATTGAAACCAGGCATGTTTACACGCGCCAACCTGATGTTGGGGGAAAACCAGAACGCATTGACTATTCCCAATACCGCTATTCTGGAAGCCAATGGTGAAAAATTCGTTTTTATACGGCAAGACAATAAATTTCAACGTATCGTTATCCAGACCGGTCTAAGCAATGATCATTTCTCTGAGGTTACAGAAGGTCTGCATGCCGGAGATGAGGTGGTGGTTCAGGGAAACAGACAACTATATACTTTCTGGTTAACCGGCGGCGGCCATGCTGCCCCAGAAAAGGATCACCACTAGATGTTTAATCGTATAATCGCCTGGTCACTGACAAATCGTCCGCTGGTATTAGCCCTGACTTTGGGGTTGTGCATACTGGGTGGATACGCCTTAAAAAATATGCCGATTGACGTTTTTCCGGAATTTGCCCCCCCACAGGTTGTGCTGCAGACTGAAGCACCAGGCATGGCACCCCAGGATGTGGAAGCCTTGATTACCTATCCTTTAGAAAGTGCCATCAACGGGACGCCTGGCGTTGACAGCGTGCGCTCAAGAACTTCAGCCGGACTTTCAACCATTGTTATCATTTTTAATGATAACACAGACATCTACCTTGCCCGCCAACTGATTAATGAGCGAATTCAGCAGGTAGCAGGAAAGTTGCCGCCTGGAAGCTCATCACCCATTATGTTGCCGGTCATCTCCGCTGTAGGCTGGATGCTTAAATACGCCCTGGTCAGTGATAAATTCTCAGCAGAAGAATTACGCACTATTTCTGACTGGGTTATTCGCCCACGCCTGCTTGCCTTGGGCGGGGTAGCTTCTGTCGTCTCGCTGGGAGGGGAGGTCAAGCAATACCAGGTTCTTTTAGACCCGTCGCGGATGCTTGCCTATCGCATCAGTGTTGAAGACGTACGCGAAGCGCTGGCCAGCTCAAATCGCAATGTCCCAGGGGCTTATCTGCAAAAATCAGGCAGGGAATTAATCATTGGCACGATTGGGCGAATCAAGACACTGGACGATATTCGGAAAACGATTATCACAACCCGCAAAGGAGTGCCTATCACCGTAGGGAACGTCGCTACCATACGTTTTGGCGGCGAGATCAAACGGGGCGATGGGGCTTATGGTTTAAAAAATGCAGTGATTGGCACCATCTCAAAAACGCATGGTGCGGATACTCTGGCTACAACAAGAAAAGTAGAAAAGGCCTTGGCAGACATAACCCATGCGTTGCCCCCGGAGGTAACATTAACGACGGATGTATTCCGCCAGGCGAACTTCATTGAAGCAGCCATCCGCAATTTAAGTATTGCCTTGTTACAAGGTGCTTTAATTGTTATTGCCGTTTTATTCATTTTTTTGATGAATGCCAGGGCTTCTTTTATTACCTTCTTATCGATGCCGGTTTCCTTTATCATTGGCATTTTGGTTTTATATCTTTTTGGCCTCGGCATTAACGCCATGACCCTGGGCGGTCTTGCCATTGCGATAGGTGAGGTGGTTGACGATGGGATCATTACTGTTGAAAATGTAGTCCGTCGTTTACGCTTAAATCGCCTGGCTGCCACCCCCTTGCCTGCTCTGGAAATCGTTTTTGATGCTGTTCTTGAAATTAGAAACTCCGTTATTTATGCAACTATTATTGTCAGTCTGGTTTTCCTGCCTATTTTTTTCCTGTCTGATATTGCCGAACGTATTTTCAGTCCTCTGGCAGTCGCTTACATAGCCTCCGTTCTTGGCTCACTTGCCGTTTCTATTACCATGGTTCCAGCACTGTGCTACCTGCTTCTGGTTCGCAAAGAAGAAAAACAACCTGAGCGCGGAATCCATTTGCAGGCCTTGACTGATAAGGAGCGCCTGCCTCAATCAACAGAACTGCAGGTTAAATATCAAGAAAAGGAAACGGCATTTGCCATCTGGCTGAAGCATTATTTTCGCCCCCTGCTCCATTGGTCCGTTAATCATTTTCGCTGGGTCACTGGTAGTGCTGTAGCCGCTTTTGCCCTTGCATTAGCCCTGCTTCCTTTTTTGGGAACTTCATTTTTACCTGAATTTCACGAAGGAAATTTTATTATTGCCATGACTACCTTGCCCGGAACCTCTTTGGAAGAATCGATGCGCCTGGGCGCTCAGGTACGCAAACGATTATTAAGTTACCCTCAGGTGATTTCAATTTCCCAACGTGCCGGGCGAAGCGAGTTAGACGAAGACGCATTGCCGCCTAACGTCAGTGAATTTGATCTTTACCTTGATTTTGACAAAGATAAAAGCATGTCCTCAGCAGCGTTACTCAAGCACATTCGCGAGGATCTGAGCCTGATTCCAGGGGCAGCATTTAATATCGGTCAATTTATTGCCCATCGAATGGATGAGGTTCTTTCCGGTATACGTGCCCAGGTAGCCGTTAAAATTTTTGGTGATAATTTAGCTACCCTCAATCAATTGGGAGACGCTGTAGACGATCTGCTGAAACAAGTCCCTGGGGTTGTTGATCTTAATAAAGAACAACAAATAGATGTTCCCCAATTGATCATTAAAATTGATCGGCAAAAAGCCGCTTACTATGGAATCAATGTCGGGCAAATTTCAGAAGATATTCAAATTTTATTAAATGGACTTTCCGTTTCCACTGTGCTGGAGGGACAACGAAGTTTTGACTTATACCTGCGCCTGGCAGAATCCAGCCGTGACAGTATAAAAGATGTTCAGAACATGCTAATTGATGCACACGGTATCAACTCCAGACAAACTGAAAAAATTCCTTTACGCGCTGTCGCGGAAATTTCAGAACAGAAACAACCTTTTTTAATTAATCGGGAAAATGTACAGCGGATGATTATCGTTGCCTTTAATGTGCAAGGACGTGCATTAGGGCAGGTAGTAGAGGAAGTCAAACAGCTGGTTAAAGAAAAAATCAAACTTCCATCAGGCTATTTTATTCAATATGAAGGTCAGTTTGAAAGCCAGCAACAAGCATCCCGTACCCTTCTTTTTTTAGGAACCTTGACGGTTTTTGCCATGTTATTACTCCTGTACAAAGCGTTTGGAACATTAAGGGAGGCTTGCCTGGTGCTGTTTAACCTGCCGCTTGCCCTGATTGGCGGCATCGTGTCGCTTTTTATTGTTAATGGAGAAATGAGTATTGCAGCAATGGTAGGCTTTATTACTCTCTTTGGCATTGCAACGAGAAATGGTATTATTCTGGTCGCTCATTATAATCAATTACAAGCAGAAGGAAGACCATTGCAGGAGGTGGTTATGCAAGGTACCCTGGATCGTCTCATTCCAGTTTTAATGACAGCCACAACAACAGCCTTGGGTTTAATTCCTTTGTTATGGGGCTCCCCTGTAGGTAAAGAATTAGAGAGGCCTTTAGCAGAAGTATTATTGGGCGGCCTGTTCACCTCTACCTGTTTAAATATGCTGGTCGTACCCACAGTCTATAATGCGATGGAACAATGGCGTACAAAGCGCCAATTAATGGAGAACCCACTATTGTGAACAATTTCAGTAAGCTGTCAATGAGCGTTAGTCTACTATCGATAAGCCTGTCCTACCAGCCCTTGGCAGTTGCCGGCATGGATCACCACCATCAGCATAAGCAGCCAGTACATGCTGAGAAAAAAGCAGCAGTGACCCGGCTGTCAGTCGAAGAAATCATCAATAAAAATGGCAAAAAGCTTGTGCGTATAAAGCTTGCGGAAATCACCAGCAATAAACCCCTCACATTGAATGACCTTAGTGAAGTCCACACTCAGAAGATCCACTTATTGATTATTGATGATAGCCTCAAGGATTACAGTCATATTCATCCTGAAGAAACGAAAAAGCCTGGCATATATCAATTTGAATGGAACCCTAAACGTCACAATGCAACTTACCGCATGTGGGCTGACCTGCTTCCTTTAAGCAGCCAGACGCAGGAGTATGTTGTTACTGATCTAACCTCCCCCCCCAATAACCAACCAGCCACTATTGATCGCAAACCCTCCTATAAAAGCACTGTCAACGGTTATCAGTTTACCTTAACTTTCGATAAATCAGCGTTGAAAGCAGGCAACCCTGCTATGGGCAGGATCAAAATTACTGATATTGATGGTAAACCCGTCTCCTCTTTAGAACCTTTGATGGGCGCTTATGCGCATATCGTTGGGTTTAATGAAGACTTTAAGACAATAGTGCATATTCACCCTATGGGTAAAGAGCCACAGCATAAAAGTGATCGCGGCGGACCTGAGTTAGTGTTCCATCTGCAACCTGAAAAAGCGGGTTTTATTAAGTTATTCGCTCAGGTGAAAATTAATGGAGAAGAGATTTATGCTCCATTTGGGATTGCCGTTCAGTAGAATTCTCCTGACGTAATAGCTCAAGCCCTCATGTTGATGTTTGCCCAAACGGTTAGGTTTGAGTGTTGTGAGAAAATATTTCAAAAAAGGCGCTGCATTCATTGGACTATGAATTCAAGATCCCTGGGTCCTGCAGTCAAGCCGCAGGATCCAGGAAGTTAGTGAGAATAGATCTTGGTTTGGCATTGCCCTACTTAGTCCTTAAGCAAACCCAAGGCTTTAACCGTGTCACGCTCCTGGCGAAGCTCATCCAGGGTTTTGTCAAATTTTTCCTGACCATATTCGTTAAACTTTAATCCTTCTACTACCTGAATTTCATCATGTACACGATAGCAAGGGAAAGAGAAGACAAGGCCTTCATCCACACCATATTCGCCTTGTGAACTCAGGCACATGGAAAATGATTCATTCGCAGGCGTATCATTTACCAGATGGTTAACCCCCTGAATAATGGCATTGGCAGCCGATGCGGCAGAAGATGCGCCACGGGCTTTAAGTATTGCCGCACCACGCTGTTGTACCGTAGAAACAAACTCCCCTTTTAACCAAACCTCATCTTTAATAACAGACGCTGCCGGCAGGCCCTCAATTTTAGCATTATAAAAATCAGGATACTGAGTTGAGGAATGGTTCCCCCAGATTGTCATTTGACTTACGTCAGTCACAGCAACTCCGGCTTTTTTTGCCAATTGCGTACGCGCCCTTAATTCATCTAATGTGGTCATCGCATAAAATCTGTCATTAGGGACATCCCTTGCATTGTGCATGGCAATAAGACAGTTGGTATTGCAAGGATTGCCGACAACAAAGACTTGAACATCATCTGCAGCATAATCGTTAATGGCCTGCCCTTGTTTAGTGAAAATACCGCCATTAATTTGCAGTAGATCGGAACGCTCCATTCCCTGCTTACGTGGAACCGAACCAACCAGCAAGGCCCAATTCACCCCATCCATCGCCTTGTTTAAGTCCGCAGTGCAGACAATACGCCTTAGAAGGGGAAATGCACAATCATCCAACTCCATCGCCACCCCCTCAAGCGCAGGCAGTGCCTGCTCCAGCTCAAGCAAATGCAACTCGACATCGGTATGAGGGCCAAACATTTGCCCTGAGGCTATCCTGAACAACAAAGCATAGCCAATTTGTCCGGCCGCACCGGTTACAGCAACTCTAACTCGTCTATTCATTATTCTTTTCCTTTTTCCACCATTGTTTAACTAATAAAAGTGCAGCAATACTGCGTGCTTCAGAGAAATCAGGACGCAACAATAATTCATCCGCAGCGCTTAATGGCCATTCCACCACCTCAAGCGGCTCCGGCTCGTCTCCTGGCAATGGCGAAGGATATAAATCATAGGCAACAATCAGATCAAGCATCGCACCAAAATACCCTGGCGCTAAAGTCATCCGCCTTAGCCAATGAAGCTGCTTTGCCCCAAACCCCACTTCCTCTCGTAATTCACGATTTGCTGCTTCTAAAGCACTTTCCCCCCGGTTGATTAACCCTTTGGGAAAAGCCAATTCATAAGAATCGGTACCTGCTGCATATTCCCGCACCAGCAATAAGGATTCACCGGCTGTCAGGGCTACAATTAATACAGCCCCATGTCCATGGCTGCGAATTCGCTCGAAAATACGTTGAGCCCCATTGGCAAATTGAAGATGCATTTGCTCAATGGTAAACAAATTGGATTTCGCAACCACTGTTCTTTTGCTACAGACTGGTTTTTTTCGCATCCTGACAAACTCTGGGTTTTTGTCGAAATTCTTCTCATGATACTATTGGAAACTTTAACAAGCCAGTCCGATGTTAACAATGATGCCTGCTTCCTTATATATCCATATCCCCTGGTGCATCCGTAAATGCCCCTATTGTGATTTTAATTCCCACAAAACCTCAGGTCCCTTACCTGAAAAACATTATATCCAGGCCCTAATCGAAGATTTTAAATCAGACTTAACTGATTTCCCCCCCCGCGAAATCACCTCTATTTTTATTGGCGGCGGTACCCCCAGCCTATTTTCAGCTCAAGCCTATGACTCCTTATTCAGCCAGCTTAAGCAACTGGTACCCTTTTCTTCTACGGTTGAAATTACACTTGAAGCAAACCCCGGGACGGTTGAACAGCAACGTTTTTATGATTATCGACAATTAGGAATTAACAGGCTTTCTCTTGGCATCCAAAGCTTTAATGCACAGCATTTAAAAGCACTTGGGCGCATTCATGATGATCTGCAAGCCCACAAGGCCATTGAAGTTGCCCGTTTGGCAGGGTTTACTAACATTAATATTGACTTGATGCATGGTTTGCCAAATCAGTCCGTTCAGCAGGGATTGGACGATTTAAATCAGGCATTGGCTTATAAACCTGAGCATTTATCCTGGTATCAATTGACTATCGAACCTAATACCGTTTTCTATAAGCAAAACCCTCCCTTACCCAATGAGGATGATGCCTGTCTGCTGGAGGAACAGGGATTGGCTTTATTATCTGCCAATGGTTTTCATCGTTATGAAATTTCAGCATTTTGCCAGGCAGAACAATTCGCTTACCACAACCTTAATTATTGGCTATTTGGCGATTACTATGGCATTGGCGCCGGAGCCCATGGAAAGATAACCGTAAGCAATCAAGTTTATCGCACCCGCAAGCATCGCCAACCTAAAGATTATTTAAATCCCGATAAAGCCTTTCGCGCGACGAAAGAACTAGTGGCTCCGGATGCCCTGATCTTTGAATTCATGCTGAATACCACACGTTTACAACAGACTATACCTTATGAACTTTTCAGCCAGCGCAGCGGTCTTTCTCAGGCAATATTAAAACCCCTCCTGGTTAAAGCCGCAGAAAGAAAATTAATTGAATTTCATGAGAATGGCTGGCAAGTTACAGCATTGGGACGTCAGTACACCAATGATTTACAAGGCTTATTTCTTCCAGAATAAGGAGTAACTCATTAAAGAACTGCTACTGCAGGAGGTTAACGACTATAAGTCATCTTTTCATGACAACTGCTAAATTTGCCCATACGAAAGTTACACCCCGGGATAATGCTTCAAAATAGAGCCCCCCCCATCCTCTACCTCGTTGATAATATGTCTATACTTTATAAGTCTTCACAACGAGCCAGCTTTCATTGATAATGAAGCCGATTTTTTTATTGGAGGAGCAACATGTTAGCCGCTCTATTATTTATTTTTCTTGTTACATTGGGGTACTTGGCTGGTTCAATCTGTTCTGCCGTAGTAGTTAGCAAAATCTTCTCGCTGCCCGATCCTCGATTAAATGGTTCAAATAATCCGGGAGCCACTAATATCTTAAGGCTGGCTGGTAAGAAATATGCAGCCATTGTCCTGATTACAGATATGTTAAAAGGTCTTTTCCCGGTTCTTCTGGCAAAACTGTTAGGGGCAGACCCTATCACCTTGGGTTTTACCTGCTGGGCAGCAGTAATGGGACATATGTACCCTGTTTTCTTTGGTTTTCGCGGAGGAAAAGGGGTTGCAACAGCGATAGGTGTCTTATTAGGGCTTCACTTCATTCTCGGAGTTTGCGTTATCGCAACCTGGCTTCTGGTAGCAAATTTCAGCCGTTACTCTTCCCTGGCTTCCATTACTGCTTTGGTTATGGCACCCGTTTATGTTCTCTTTACTCCCAATGGGCTCTTAAGCTTCCCGCCTTTGCTTTTTATTGCTTTATTTATCCTTTATAAGCACAGGGACAATATTAGCCGTTTGATCGATGGTGAGGAGCATAAAATACAGTTTAAAAAGAGTTCATTAGAGGAAGAGATCAATGCCGTACTGATGGAACAAGAAGCGGAACAGCCTGCCGAACAACAGGGTGAAATTTCCAACAAGGAAGTACAGAATACCTTGCCCCCCAAATCAGAGGTAGCCGAATCAAAAAAATAGCAGTGCGTCAAACATATTGCTCACATTCCTTTAATCTGATTCAATTTGTCCCTCAAGCCCATCGGGCGTTGATTTCGGTAGGGTAAAATTATTCAGAATATCTGATTTGATAGCACTGGGCTTAGCAGCCCAGCCTGCACTTGCTCCAATTGAATTATCGATAACTATCTGCACGGCAGTTGTTTATCATTATTATCTGTAAGAGAAGGGGCACTACTCACTGATTGGTTGGATGTTTTATGCGACCACAAGCTGCTGTGAAAGAGGGTTTCATCTTTCTTATTCAACGCCATGATCATTAATCGATGAAACTGATCGACTATGAAAAGATCATTTACGCAGTAATGCACACTAGCTAAATATGGATCCGGGTGATACAAGCGTTGGTAAAGTGTAGTGTGCCAAACTAATTTAATAGTATTAATTGCTTGCGTTTGTATACTGAATTGCTTTTCCAGTTGTAAAAGTACGCTATCGACTACTCTAACCGTATTTGTAAAAGTATCATAAGGTAAATCAAATTTCTTATCGTGCAGACTTGCTTCAATTGCCGGCCAATACATCACTGCAAGAAAAAGAGAAATATCTTTCACAGTGAAACCCATAGCATCTAATGCGGCAAGCGTATTTTTAATCAAGAATTGACTAACCAGGTTTTTACTATCCACCATACATTTCACTGCATCAGGTAATAGATAAGGCAATAAATCCAATGATTGTAATTCATCAAAATTTTTCTGGGCATTTTCTTCAAAAAACAATTTTTCCATTTCTCTTAATAAGCGAGCTGGTTGCACTTTTGCTAAAAGAAATGCATTTTTCCTAATCGCAGTCCGTGTATTAGGCTCAATCTTGAAATTGTAACGCATGCTATATCGTACCGCTCGTAACATACGAACAGGATCTTCTTGGAATGACTCATTAGGCTCATTAATGCTACGAACCAGGCCATTGCTTAAATCATTTAAGCCTAGTCCAGTAGGATCAATTACAACATGGTTGACTGGATCATAAACCAGGGCATTAATCGAAAAGTCTCGATGTTTTGCATCTTCCAGCAAATCGGTCGTTGGTGTATATGCTACCAAGGTAGCATCATCGAGGGTAACACAAATTTGATTTTTAGATGGTGCTTTCTTTCGCATCGGCGATATTTCAACAACTATATCAGAATCTTCGATGATTTTAAGCACACAGGAGGTTTTTCCAACGATGATTGCCTGGTGGTTAATCAATGCTCTTGATTCCTCAGGCGTAGCGGTACTTATCAAATCATAATCAACGGGGGTTCTTTCTAATAAGGAATCCCGAACAGCACCGCCAACAATATAGATTTGATGATTTTTCCCAGTATGCTTTTTAACTATTTCCTCTACAAATGGGCTGATTTGAACTATTTTTTTAATCTGTGAGTACTTTGCCGGTACTACTTCTTGCGTTTTTGCAGGCGGCTTTGACTCAGGTGAAGCATTCAAATTGGATGATCTTGCAGATTGCGTAGCCGATTGAGGCAAGTTTGTCGTTATTTCTTTTTTTACAGTTTTAGCACTTGATGACTGGCTCACTGATGAAGGAATACCATCATATTTTGAAGCACTTCTGCTTTTATAAAGCAAAGCCGACAGTCGACTGACGGCATCATTAGCAAACTCTTTCCAGATAACCCACTCCTGATATTCGGGATTATCCAGTGTCACATCGGAAATTTCTTTATTTAATAAATCAAGTGCTTTTTGATAATTTTGCAGGGCAGATCTTCTCAACTGCTGTGAAAACTTAAAGTTCTTCAAAGACCTTTGCCAATCTGAATACGCATTATAACAATCACCGATACTCATCCGAATTTTAATTGCCGCCAAGGTATTTTCGGCGGTTATTTCTTGGGGTAATTGTTGGGTATACAGTTGGACTGCTTTAATATATTCACCCTCAACATAAAAATCAAAGGGGGTCTTTTGTTGAGAAACATTGCCTGGCGATTTAGAAGACTCTTCTGATTTAACATCAGCGGTATTACTTTCATAGATGCTTTCCACAAAGATAGAAAGTCTGACTTTTTTAGAATATACCTTCTTAATTTTCTCTCTATGAACAAGATTATTTGAAAACGTTTTTGAGTATTGTTTTAGTCGTTCATCAAGTTTTGCTTGTGCATCAGTTAGCTTGTGATACAACGGTTTTATTTTCTCCCGCTCTTTTATTAAATCGTTCCTTTTTTCTTCAATTTTTTTTCTTTCATCGGTAATACTTATTTCTAAATCTCGTATAATTTTATCGAAATTTTGTCTTTCAGCAGGGACCATCTTGCTTCCATCAAACATAGAAATTTGCTTGGAAAGCACGCTTATCATGAAATCTAAAATAGTTTTATAGCACGAAAAAATATTCAACGCATCTTTTGCCGAGTCATTTTGCATATGATAGCAAAATGTATTAATTTCGCTTTCAGTGTAATGGGCATCAATAATCAATTGAAAATGATCTAAAGTTAATTGAATATTAGTAATTAACATAAGCGAGTTCATCGACATTAAAACACCGCGAAGGTCATTTTCCCGCATTACAGGATCCGATGCTATTTTAATCAGTTCATCAATAAGCTCTATGTGCTTTTCTGGCTTGAAATATTGTTGGTATATTGCCACCGTGTTAAGTATGAACTGGGTTGCAGTTTTTTTATCATTTTTAAATAATCGATTAGTAACGTCTTTTAAATCCCTAGCAGTCTGTTCTTGTAACATTTCTTTAATGAGAAAATTTTGCTGTTCATTTTTTGAATTTTTTTTATTGGTTAGTCCACGTAAATGATTATAAAATTTCATGTAATTTGAATTTAATTCATAACTAAATTGACCATTAGCTATTACACTTAAAAATACTTCCCGATCCTGAAATTCAGAAAATTGAGTTCTGTTAAGTAATGTCGATGCCCTTTCAAAATACTCCTTTGATTTGACATAAGCTTGCGTTGAATTATCATCTATTATAAAGCTCCGTAAATCACCTTTGGCAAAAGTAGAGCCTAACTCCAGCCACCCCACAATAGCAGATACATCGTGTTTTATCTCCTCTAGAAATTTTTCCAATTTATCTACGTAGAGGCGTAAGCTATATGCTTGTACTAAATCAGGTGATTTAACATATTTTGCAACTTCTTTTGCAAAAAGTTGATAATAGGAAGCATAAAGGGATCTGGGAGATCGATCACGCAACTCAGGTGGAATCGCAGAGTTTTTTTTACCTTTTGGCATAGAATATTCTTTTTAACGCAACAATGGAGATAAATCCTGGGCAGCTTCCTTTTAGCAAGGAAGCTCAATGCCAGAGAAAAAACTAATTTCAGACTTCTACAATTTCATGAATAACTATCTCTTCCAACGGCACATCAGCATGTCCCATCCGCTGCCCGGTCTTCATTTTAACAATGGCGTCAACCACATCCATGCCTTCTACTACCTCGCCAAATACACAATAACCATAGCCTTGGCTATGTTCCCCACTAAAATTAAGAAAAGTATTATCGGCCACATTAATGAAGAATTGCGCTGTAGCCGAATGAGGATCCATCGTTCTTGCCATGGCAATCGTACCCCGTTTATTGGGTTTGGCCTGCTTAGCTTCGTTTTTAACAGGAGGCTGCGTTGGTTTTGGATTCATGTCGACTGTTAACCCGCCACCCTGAATCATAAAACCATCAATCACACGGTGAAAAATAGTATTGCTATAGAAACCACTACGGACATAGTTGAGAAAATTTTCAGCAGTCAGAGGGGTATTTTCTTCATCCAGCTGTATGCCGATATCGCCTTTTGAAGTCTTGATTGAAATCATTAAGAGTCTCCTGTTATCACTTGAAATTAGGACATAAAATCAGGTTGCGCATTTTAGCACAAACATCATGCATTACATGAACATTATGTATACTTGCCAATGCTGTAAATACATTAGCCTTTTGTTTAAACAGATGATGCAAATAAGCTCGTGAATAGACTTTGCAGGTATAGCAGGAACAACTTGCCATAATTGGGCTTAAGTCGTTGGCAAAGCATGCTTTTTTTATTTGAATACGCTCATTCTCATACTCACTTTGAAACTTTAGCCAGTTTCCTTCCTGAATAATTTCACCACAGTATAATGCCCCATGCCGAGCATTGCGTGTTGGCGCAACGCAATCAAACATATCAATACCTTCAGCAACGACATCAAGTAAATCTTGAGGCGACATGCCTACTCCCATGGTATAACGTGGTTTTTGCTCTGCTAAAAATGGCCGAACCCAGCGAATTACCTCCACTGTCGTCTTCATATCAAAACCGATCGTCTCACCGCCAATGGCAATACCCTCTGTATCCATGGATGCGACGAAATCGGCACTTTCTCGGCGTAGATCTTCATAAGTGCCTCCCTGAATAATGCCAAATAAAGCCTGAGCAGCACCATAGTGGGAAGCAGGGAAGTGTTGATGATATGCGATAGACTGTTTCAGCCAGCGATGGGTACGTGCCATGATATGTTGAACTTCCTGACGGGAACAGCTATCAGGAGTACACTGATCAAAGGCCATAATAATGTCAGCGCCAATAACTTTTTGAGTTTCAAGTGACATTTCCGGTGTCATATGGATCAATCGTTGAGAGCCGGGTAATTTAAAATGAGCACCTTCTTCATCAATAGTGCAAATTTCTTTATTCTTCGACAGGCTGAATACCTGGAATCCCCCGCTGTCAGTCAGCATAGGTCCCTGCCAACCCATAAAAGGATGCATTCCTCCAGCTTGTTTTATTACCTCCATCCCAGGTGCGCAAAGCATATGATAGGTGTTACCGCCTAAAATAATCTGACTTCCTGCCTGCCGCAATTCCTCAGGCATCATATTATTTACCCCGGCACGCGTGCCGACTGGCATAAATACAGGCGTTGTGAAACTGCCATGAGGTGTGCTAACGCGAACTACACGTGCTTTGTTATGGGTATGCGTCTTGATAACTTCCGCGTGAAATTTATTGGTCATAATTTAATTTGTTAACGATGGGCCTTTGATAACAGCCAGTTGATTTTTTTTTGGTCAATTGATTGCCTGCATTTTACTATAAGAAAGCAACTCTTTAAATTCCTGGAGAATCACTAAATTTATTCCAGTTAAAAAAGAGATAAGGCTAATTCATCATTTAAGAGTGCTTAGGCCGCGCCAAAGTAGCGCGCTTGCAACCAGCATAAATAGGAAATAGATGGCAGCCCATGCAGGCATGGATAATCCCAGCCATCGCCAGGTTATCTCTGCACAATCTCCCGCCCCCCATAATAACGCATGGAGTACATCACGCCAGGGAAAATAACGTATCAGCACCTCAAGGTCTGGCATGCATGCCGGCGTTTGACCTGCAGGCAATGCTTGTAACCAAAGCTGTCGCCCGGCAAAATACAAACCGGCAATGGCAATGGTCATCTGGAAACCAACTAATATCCTGGCTCTTAGGGGATGAACATAAATTCCTGCAAAGCAGGTTAAAAACAATATCAATGCACAGAAACGTTGCATCAGGCATAAAGGACAAGGTTGCAGCTGCTGGATGTATTGAAAGTAAAGTGAACTTAAAAATACCAGCAAGCTGACTAATGCCAATATAATCTGTAAGCGCTTATAGGTCAGGGTTTTCATGCCTCTGGCAACATATATTGAACAGCCTCTTTGATATCTTCATCACTGCAATCCATACAAGTTCCCTTAGGGGGCATTGCATTGATACCTTTGATTGCCGAGGCAGTCAGACCCTCGAGTTTTTTTTCCTCAAGCCTTGACTTCCAATCAGACAACACACGAAATTTTGGAGCCCCTGCCACACCATCACGATGACAGACAGCACAAGAGCGGTCATAAACCGCTTTACCAGGAATTTCCTCCTTGGCTGCAACCTCTTCTTTGGGAGCCTCCACGCCGGGGGAGACAGTCTGCTCTCCTTCTAAACGCACTTTCCCAATAGGCTTGATACGTTGTTGAATTTGCTGGCGATCGAAATCCTCACTGGCATAAGCGCCCAATGAACCGATAATAAGTAACATGAACAAGCCAAAACGCATGCTATGACCTTCTGTCTTTAAATTTAAAATCATACCGACAAGCAAGCCATATTTCCAGCTTACAGCGAATATTTAAAAAGGAATAACCATTATGCTATTAATGCGGTTTCCCAATTGAAGGATTATCCTCACCAGTTGCTAGCCTGATTAGCCTGGCTACTACTAAATTTACACCAACCGCAGTTTTAATCGCACCCCCGAATATTTAAAAATCAGCCCATCCCATCTGTTCATGTATAACCTGTCAGGAAAAATTAGCGGTTAGATTTGAGCCTGTTAAGCTGCCAAAACCATCCTTTAATTCAAGGTTGCTAATTGTATAAAAGGATTAGATACTAGCTAATAGACGATAATCAACGAGATTTTGCCATCAATACAAAGCAAATGCATGGACAAAAAGGTGAGTACCCCGCTTTTATTAATCGTGCCATACAGCAATATTTTGCAACCAGAATGGAACAATCATGGCAAGGCCAGCATATTCTTAAAGGCAAACCACCCGGGGATAAGGCTTTAATGCTGACAAGCAATGATTACCTGAATATCAGTTGCCATCCTCAACTTATCCATACTCAAATAACTGCCATACAAAAATATGGCAATGGGCAAATGCAATCACCCGTCTTTTTGAGTGATAATAGCCTCCTTTCGACCTGTGAACAGCAATTTGCCCGGTTCCTTAATTATCCAGCCTGCCTGCTGGCTCAATCAGGCTGGTGTGCCAATACAGGATTAATTCAGGCGTTGGCCTATCCTGATTTGCCAGTCTACCTGGATTTTTTTACCCACATGTCTTTTTGGGAGGGGGTTAAAACAGCTCATGCAAAACCGATTCCTTTCCAGCATAACGCTGTCGAATCACTTTACAGGCGACTGAAACGTTACGGACCTGGCATTATCGCAGTCGATTCCATCTATAGCACAACCGGAACCATTTCTCCTCTGGCTGATTATGTACAATTAGCTAAAGAATTCGACTGCTTGCTGATAGTTGATGAATCTCATTCCCTGGGTACACATGGCCCACAAGGAACCGGTCTGGTTGCTGAATTGGGTTTATCAGCACAAGTAGATATTATTACCTCAAGTCTCGCAAAAGCCTTTCCCGGACGTGGAGGGCTAATTGCTGCAAATCAAAAAATAATCGAATTAATTCGCTACACCGGCATGTCGATAATCTTTAGCTCAACGCTGTTGCCCCACGATTTGGCAGGTTTTCACGCATCACTTGATATTATTGCCAAAGAAGACTGGCGGCGGAAAAAACTGCATGCCAATGCTTCCTTTCTGCGGAAATCGTTATTGCAGCATGGTTTTAAACTGGGAGGCAGCAATTCCCAAATTATCCCGCTTATTTCAGGCAGCGAAGCAGACACCATCTGGTTACGCAACCAACTGGAAGACGCAGATATTCATGGGGCGGTATTCTGTTATCCCGCAACCCCCAAAAACAAGGCATTAATCCGCTTATCAATCAGTGCCAGTCATCAACCTGAAGAATTAGCAAGAATACCAGACTGTTTGCAAAAACTTAAACTAAAGAAGCCTGCACTCCCACTTTTCAAATAAGGGCAAACCGGGTTCTGTCGACATTCATCCTAACTAAATAGCAGTAGCAGCAATAAAGGTGATCTCGATTTTTTAAGCGTACATAAATTCAAATTTTCAAATCAAGAAGTTTTACTCAGCTATATATATGAAGAAAATGAATTAATATTAACCCTATTAAAATTAGGTGCTCATGAAAATTTTTATCGGGATATTAAAAATATCGAATATTCTGGGTTCTGTGCCCTTATCTACCGGCTGCAAATTGAGATTAATTTGCTCAATTTTTGCTTCGATAAAAGATAAGGGCACAGAACCTAATCAAATCTGTGAGTTTTTCGCAGCCAGCAAATTCCTACATAAAAAACGTCCTGATCAAAACCGACTTCTTTTGGTTAGCTGGCCAGGAGCAACTCTTCAGCATCAACTTCTTCTAGATGATCGTGGTAAGAAAGAATCTTATCTTGCTTTACATCAAATAAAACAGGCCCTTGAACATAAGCATAAAAATAAGTTTCAGTCGAAGTAAAACGTGAGGCAGGAACCAGATAAAAAGACCATTCATCCCACTCTGGTGTTTTTGTATTTGTCGGCCCAAAACAAGGTATCCTCTCTCCGCTTGCCAATTGATCAAGTACTTCATCACTGGCACCATTATCTAATGCCAGATCATAGTGCAGCTGGATATCCGCTTCATTCTTAACAATAAGAAAATTAACATTGGCATCATCGTCAAGCAATAAAAAACTTCCCGAATTATCAGCGAGATAATACTCAACAATTCCTTTCTCCTGGCAAAGATGACTAAAAAATTCAGCAAATTTTCTATCGTGCAAACAGCTGGGGGAAGTCACCGATAGCATACGCACAATGAGATCAGACATCCGTTGAAAATATTGTAACTGCAATTCGTAAATACTTTTTATAATCAATTCGGCAACATTGGGATCATTTTTTTGGATATAGCGATGAATTAACCCCTCATTAAAAGCCTCAATAGCCAGTTTTTCATCAGCCTGTCCCGTTAACAGGATTTTCTTGATATTTGCATTATCCATGCGGCGGCAAAATTCCAATCCATCCATACCTGGCATAGCATAATCTACTACTACCACAGAGATTTCAGAAAATCGGCGAGAATTATAAACTTCAGCATGGATAGCCGCCAGATTCAGGTTAACTGTATGATTAGTCAGGGGACAATTTTTAGCTTCTGTATACTCAGACAAGCAGCGTTGGCTTAACATTTCCAATTCACAACGCTTCTTATGAATGCAATCCAATGCAGCAAACGGGGAATCAAAAACCCGATAAGCCAAACCTTCGTCAAGCTGCAATACAAAATTCAGCAAAAAATCGCGGCTGTCATCGACAAACAACGCCGTACTTGGAAAATAACAAGTTGGTATTGAGAAATTTGACATGGCTCCTCCTGAGCAACTTTCCTGTACAAATAACAAGCTTTGGTAAAGCTTTTCCTCCTGATTACAATGTAACGCAAAGCATTACAATTTGTATATAAAATAACACGTTTAACTTCATTTCCCAAATCATCAGGTTAACAATCATGAGTTAATTCATTGGGATAAGGGAAGGACAGTGCAAATTGAGTATAACTTCCCTCTTGTGCTTCACAGCAGATAGTACCTCCAAAACGATCCATGACTAACTTGCAAAATGACAAACCAATTCCGGTTCCCATAAAGGTTGTTGTATAGAAATGGTTAAATAACCTTGCAATTTGTTGGGAAGACATCCCTTTGGCGGAGTCCTTAAAATAAAGCAGGTTGAAACGCTCTCCAGGCTCTACCCAGATAGTAATTTCTCCTTTTTGTGCCGTAGCAATGGCGTACAGGGCATTTTTTAGCAAGTTAAATAGCACATGTTGCATAAGCAGTTTTGAACCAATGAATGTAAAATCACCATGCCAGTTTACTAACGCCCGTTCATTGGCCGATTTAAAAGGATAACGCGTCATTGCCTCTTGTAGACAATCAGCCATCGAGCAAGGCTCTAATATGCAATTCAAAGAAGAATGTACACGGCCTGCCTTCATCAACAGCATGTCAATAATTGTATTCGCGTAATCGATTTCATGAATGATCCGTCCATTGACTTCTTCCAGTTGCTTTAATCGTGACTCCCGTATGGTCGTATCCAATAGCCCTTTCTCCTTTGCTAACTGATAAGCCTGGAATAACTGAGGGGAGTAGCGGCTTACTGCCCTTATACCACTTTTTATTCCTAACAGCGGTGTCCGAAGCTCATGCGCTATCATTCCTGCTGCAGCAGCCATCCCTATCATACGCTGTTGTTGAAGCATTGCCGTTTTATAATTGAATGTTGACCCGGCAATAATTACAAAAAGCAACACCAGCATGATTTCAAGATGAGCCTCGCCCAAATATAGTTGTGAGGCAGTAAGCGAGTAAGAGAGTAAAGCAATTCCCCACCCTAAAATCAGCAGTACAATAAGGCTGGGCAAATCGACTAATAAAACCAATAAAAACACACTGCAAAGCAGCGACATCGCCGAAACAAAACTGGCTTCATTCATTAAAAAGGAATATGCAAAAAAAAATGATAAGGTATATGAGATAGTTAAAAACCAATACCAGGGCAGATAAGGTTTGCTTGCTGCTGGCCAGTAAGGCGTCAGCATTAAGCCCAACCCAAGAATACTGCCAACCAAACGCAGCCAGATTGTTTCATAAGGTTGGGGGAACCAAACAGTCCATATCCAATAAAACAGCGGAAACCCCAAAAAGGCAATAGCGCCAACCGCCACCAACTGATGGGCGGCATTTGCCAGGCTCCGCTGCATTGAATGATCAAGATAACTGACTATTTTTCTTATATTAACCATAAAACCAGACATCCATCCCTGATTTGTTTTGTTCTACCTTTAATTTACACTCAAATGAGGGAATGACCTAACTTTCTATGACGCTTTGGGTACTCTCACTTTAGAATCAATGTTATGATGTAATCATATTGATCTAAATCATTTTTCCTGATGGATATCGACATTTTACGTATTGCTACAAGGAAAAGCCCACTTGCCTTATGGCAAGCCAATTTTATTGCCGACAAAATTAAGGCATATTACCCCACTATGCGGATAGAGTTAGTTCCGATGGTAACTTCCGGGGATAAGTTCCAAAAGGACAAATTACAGAGCGTCGGTGGCAAAGGACTTTTTGTTAAAGAGCTTGAAGAAGCCTTGCTGGACAAACGTGCCGACATTGCTGTTCATTCGATGAAAGACGTGCCTGCCACTTTCCCGAAGGGGCTGGCGCTTATCAGTATTATCGAAAGAGCCAATCCGTTTGATGCGTTGATTTCCAGAGAGAACCTCAAACTGCAGGAATTACCCAAAGGCTCAAGGATAGGTACAACCAGCCTGCGCCGGCAATCCCAACTACTGGCCATTCGTCCGGATTTGGAAATCAAGCCCTTGCGGGGCAACATCAACACCCGCCTGGAGAAATTGAAGGCAGGCGAATATGATGCCATTATACTTGCGGCTGCTGGCCTGGAACGTCTGGGCATGGAAAAAGTCATTACTGAAGTATTAAACGATGACCTTATCCTTCCTGCTTGCGGACAAGGTGCTTTAGGTATTGAAGGACGTAAAAACGACCCGGCGATACAAAAATTAACAGCCCCCTTGAATAATTTATTATCAGCGACTTGTGTCCACGCTGAGCGACATGTTAATGCATTGTTAGGTGGTAATTGTCATGTTCCTCTGGCAGTTTACTGCAAACCCAAAGCGAATGAACAACTGGCATTATATGCCAAAGTTTTGACTTCCGACGGCAAAATGGTGCTTGAAGACAATCAAAATGGCCATCAATCACAAGCGATGGCTTTAGCTGATCAATGTGCCCAAGCACTTCTTGCCAAAGGAGCCAGTCAATTACTTAGTGAATTATCATGAACTATTCATTGCAAGGGTTACGGATCCTCAACACCAGGCCATCAGAACAAGGCAAATTATTGAGCCTCGCTATTAAGGCTGCAGGGGGGCTTGCGGTTGAATGCCCCGCACTGACAATTGAACCAAAAGACAAAATCTGGGTCACATCCCTGCCCAATTTACAGCAAGTTGAAAACGCCATTTTTATTAGTGCCAATGCAGTACATTGCTGTTTCAGAGTACTAAAAGAAGAAAAGATAATTTGGCCAGGCTCAATACAAATTATTGCTGTGGGGCAAGGAACTGCCAATGCCTTGCATCAGAATCACATCAAAGTTGATTTAATGCCGGCAGTCCCTCAAAGCGAATCCCTCCTGGCACTTGAAGCAATGCAAAACGTTAACAAGAAAACGATTCTTTTATTTAAAGGCGAAGGCGGCAGAACACTCATCGCAGATACATTGATAGGCCGTGGCGCAAATTTGATACCCGTTGATGTTTATAAGCGCAACCCACCTGATCTTGATCGCCAACAGGTACAAACCTTATGGCATGAAAATGCGGTAGATATTATACTCTTTACCAGCCAGCAAGCCATGGCAAATATTTTCATCCTGTTTGGCAAAGAAGCACAATCATGGCTCTGCGATAAACCTTGCCTGGTGATTAGTGAGCGCCTAGCAAAAGCAGCGGCACAGTTAGGCATTAAAACAATTATAGTAAGCAATCCAGAAACCATTTTAATTACATTGCATCAATTCAACCAAGGATTAGTTCATGGCCAATAGCAATGAAGGACGAAGTAAAAAACCGTCTGCAAAGTCAACTCAAGAAACATCGTCCGCTACAGGGAAAACCACACAGCCACCTAAAGAGAGAAAACCTGCAGAGAATACTTCCTCCAAACATTCCACATCCCTGCCACTGGCAGTTATCATCGGCGTGGTTGCCCTGCTCTGTGGACTTTACGCCATCTATGCTAATTTT
Source organism: Legionella sp. W10-070 (assembly GCF_900640175.1). GTDB lineage: Bacteria > Pseudomonadota > Gammaproteobacteria > Legionellales > Legionellaceae > Tatlockia. The sequence continues at coordinate 30,681 of NZ_CAAAJC010000024.1, forward strand.
CAATCCAGACAAACAGCCCGAGATCAAAAACAACAATTTATTGCTGAACTCAAGGAAGTAAAGCAGCAGCAATCAGATGCCCAGTCAACGGCGGCAGCTTTGCAGAATTTAACCCACTCACAGACCAGATTCACCGAACGGCTGGATGCCCTAGAGAAAGAGCTTCAAAGCGCCATACAACAACGCTCATATCAAAGAGAGAACTGGGTTTTATTGAAAGCACGTTATTATCTGGAGCTAGCCGAGATTAATGCGCATTGGAGCTCTGATCAGCAGGCAACCATCGCACTCTTGCAGCAGGCCGACCGATTGCTGGTAAATTTATCCAGCCAGCAATTATATGCAATCAGGCAGGCTATCGCTCAGGAAATTACTGAACTGCAAGCGCTTCCCAAAATTGACAGTGCAGGACTTCTAAGCCAGTTAGATGCTATCCAAAATAACATATCAGGCTTACCTCTCAAGCGGCCCCTTAGCAAGGAAAAGAAGGTTAATCAGGTAACTGCCGAAAAGAAAACCTCATCCTGGCGTGAGCAACTACGCGATAGTCTTAATTCATTTGAAAAATTAATCGTTATCCGGCGAACGGATGAAGAAATCCAGCCATTGCTTTCACCCATACATCAAACAGTGCTGCAAGACATTATTCGCATGAATCTGCAAGAGGCACAATGGGCTGTATTGCAAACGAATCCTGTAGTGTATCAGTTAGCACTAAAACAAGCATTGCAAAATATAAAGCGGACTTTTGATGAGAATTCATCGCAAACCCAAGCCTTAATCAAGCAGTTGCAAACTTTACAGCAGGAAAAGCTAACGGTTTCCATACCGGTGATAGGCAAGTCACTTTCGCTGCTGAATCAATTCATTGACAGCAATCAATTAAACCCCGGTGCTTCTGCCGTTAAGGAAGGAGAAACCTCGCAATGATACGTATATTAGGGATTTTGATCGTCTTATTTGTATCCGTATGGTTGGGTATTCAATTAAACAGGGATCCTGGTTATTTGCTGATTGCTATCAATCATTGGACTGTGGAAACCCCGTTGTGGGTTGCGATTATAGGATTAATTTTTGTCTTTTTTTTACTGCACGCATTATTATTAATAGTCGGCGTAATTAGCAAAACCCCCGCTTCTTTTCAAAACTGGCAGGCAAAACGCCGAACCCAAAAAGCCCAGGCCAAAACCCAGCAAGGCTTAATTGAATTCAGTGAAGGTTACTGGTCAAAGGCAAAAAATCACCTGATTAAGGCACTGCCCAACAGTGATTCGCCCTTATTAAATTACTTGACGGCTGCCCGTGCCGCACAGGAAATGGGGGATCATAAATTAAGGGATCGCTTTCTTCGTGAAGCACAGCAATCGATGCCTGATGCTAAAATAGCAGTAGAACTTACCCAGGCACAACTACAGCTTGCCAATAAGCAATGGGAACAAGCATTAGCAACATTAAGGCACTTACAGGATTTGGCCCCTCACCATCCCTATGTCCTGAAACTGCTCATGCGTTTATATAAAGAGGTTAAAGACTGGCCTCAACTAATCGCCTTATTACCCGAATTAAAAAAGAACCAGGTCATCTCCAGGCAAGCGTTTGAACAGTTACGTCATCAGGCTTATTTGCAAACCATGCTGGATCTGAGTAAATCGTCCGAATCCGAGGCATTAAATACATTGGTATCGAATCTTCCTAAATCATTGGCCCATGATCCGGAATTAATGGCTGTCTACTGCCGTTTTTTATTAGCTCGAAAAGAAGACGTACAAGCCGAATCTATTTTACGTTATTGCTTACGTAAGCAGTTTAATGAACAGTTAATTGAGTTATATGGTCAGGTGAAAATTGATGAAAAACCACTGGCTTTTGCCGAATCTTTAACCAAGAAACACCCGCATTCGGCTGCCCTGTATTTATGTTTGGGACGTTTATGTTTATACAATCAATTATGGGGTAAAGCCAGAAGCTATCTTGAAACAAGCATCAATCTAACCCCTATTCCTGAAGCTTATGCAGAATTAGGCAACTTACTTGAGCAACTCGGCGATCAGGAGGCTGCATGCAAGGCTTATCGTTATGGATTATTATTAACTACCAGGAATACCCTCTATAACTCTGAAAAAGCCCTTATTTCTCCTGGGTGTTAAGCCAGCCGTAACCGTTCACGGAGTATGTAAATTTTTCTGTTTATAAGCCTATTTTTCCCGCGAAGGCGGGAATCTATCCATAAAGTTAGCACCTGGGTTGATTTTTAGATAGATTCCCTCCTTCGCGGTAAAGACAGAGGACTTAATATTCCTTAATTACATACCCGTGAACAGTTACAGCCAGCCAAGCTGTTAAGCTTCAACCTCCGCCTGCGCAAGTATGCCAAAGGCATCAAGGGCTTTCATATTTTTTCAAATTCAGGCTAATTTAAGATCGGTTTACATGCATCATCACAAAAAGTTAGATTACGTTCAACCTGAATAGTCGCATGATGAATATTATGTTTTTCTCGCAGCATTTTTACTAATAGCTGCCTTGCCTCATCACTCAACGGCATTTCCGGCATGAACAAATGAACCGATAAAGCATTTTCTTTCGTGCTCAAAGCCCAGATATGTAAATCATGCACTTCTTTAACGCCAGCTACAGTCAGTAATGATTCACGCACATCCATCCAGGATATTCCTCGGGGTACCGCATCAATAATCAAGCGAAAGCTATCAGAGAAAAGCGACCAGGTTCCTTTAATAATTAACAAAGCAATCAACAAACCAACAACAGGATCTATCCAGAGCCAATTAGTCCAATAGAGGATTATAGCTGAAATAACAACACCAACAGAAATCAGTGCATCATAGAGCAAATGGAGAAAAGCAGCCCGAATGTTTAAATCATCAGTACCCCGTAAAAATAAAGCAGCTGTTGCGCCATTAACCAGAATACCTATTCCGGCAACAATCATTACCGATACGGCCTGAACTTCTGTGGGGGAGAACAACTTATACATTGCTTCAGTAGCAATGATGCCACAGGTAAATACCAGCAATACCCCATTGGCCAATGCAGCGAGAATGGAGGTTTTTTTCATCCCGTAAGTACTCTGCCTGGTTGGGATACGTTTTAATAAATTGTTTGCAACCCAAGCCAGAATCAAGCTTAAAACATCGCCGAGATTGTGCACCGCATCTGCTAACAAACTGGTCGAGTTAGCAAGATAAGCAAAAATAATCTGGCATATCACAAACAAACCATTAGCAACTACAGCGATTAAGAACGCGCGATTAAATTCTAATACCCCATGGTGTGTATGGGAATGAGAATGGCTATGTTCACCCTCTTCATACTGATGAAAAATCATTCCTTCTCCCGATTCACAATAGAGTCTGTCGGGCTATCTGTGTTTTCCACACCATAATAATTTTGTCCAATTTTAATGCGCTCCCGTGTATTTTGCTTCCGCCATGCATTGGTATCCCTCAAAGAGTAAACACATCCGCAATATTCCTGCTTATAGAAATTTTCACGTTTGGCTATCTCATACATTCTTTCAGAGCCTCCGTTCTTACGCCAGTTATAAGTCCAATAGGTGATATTTGGATAGTGGCTGGCAGCCAGGATACCTGCGTTATTGATTTGCTCCATGTCCTTCCAGCGGGAAATCCCCAAAGAACTGCTGATAACAGGAAAACCATGCTCATAGGCATAAAGTGCCGTACGCTCAAACCTCATATCAAAGCAAGCAGTGCAGCGCTTGCCCCGCTCCGGCTCAAACTCTAAACCCTTTACACGGGCAAACCAATTATCCTTATCATAATCAGCATCGATAAAAGGAATATCATGCTTTTTAGCAAAAGCAATATTTTCCTGCTTTCTGATTTCATATTCCTGGACAGGATGAATATTAGGATTATAAAAGAAAATCGAGAAATCGATTTTTGAAAACAACAAAGCCTCCATCACCTCACCAGAGCAAGGAGCGCAACAGGAATGCAGGAGTAATTTGTCAGCGCCATCAGGAAGCGCCAATTGTTCACGTTTAACCATTAGAAGTATCCGATAAATTAATAAAATGCTGACGATAATAAGCAAGTTCGGCAATCGAATCCTTAATATCTTCAATTGCCAAATGCTTGGACTCTTTCGTTATCCCATTGAGCAATTGAGGCCGCCAACGCTTCACTAACTCCTTTAGTGTACTTACATCAAGGTTACGATAATGAAAATAAGCTGCCAGTTCAGGCATGTATTTATACAGGAAACGCCTATCCTGACAAATGCTATTGCCACACATTGGCGATTTGCCCCTATCCAAATAATTCTTAAGGAAATCTATTGTCCGAGACTCCGCTTCAGCCTCTTTTATTTTAGATTCTCTGACACGCTTTACCAAACCCGATTGGTTATGTTGTTTAGTATTCCATCCATCCATGGATGATAATAATGCTTCATCCTGATGGATAGCCATCACCGGTCCTTCAGCCAAAATAGTCAATTGGGCATCTGTTACTATCGTTGCTATTTCGATAATATGATCCTTCTCAGGATCAAGACCCGTCATTTCCAAATCAATCCAAATCAGATTATTATTATTTTTCATTTTGATTTCCAATTTGCTCAACGCAGGCAACTCGCTGCAGATGCAATCTTTTTTTTATGGCTTCCCCTTGATGCCCTTGCGCTATTATTTCCTGTACCGATATCCGCATGCATTGTTCCATCAAGTGACGCCAGATGCGAGCTTGCTCATACTCTTTTTTTCCCGAACCCCGTGCATCAGCTTCACAAACAACTAACAATTTGTTAAACAAATTGGGACGGCGAAAAGCATCCGTTTGCTCAAGGATTTTCACCTTGGTTTGGGCACGAAGTTCAGAAACTCGATGAATAGTTATATGAAAGCGGGACACCATCATTGCAAATTTACGATATTCTGCAGGAATTCGCAAACGTTCGCATAGGGACTGAATAATTGCTCCCCCCCGCTCTTCATGACGAATGTGGCCAGGCCACTCGCTCATCGGTGTGGCAGCCTTACCTAAATCATGCACAAGCGCTGCAAAACGTATCAAAGGATCAGCAGATAAGGTTGTCGCAATGTTCAGAACCATTAAACTATGTACCCCGCTGTCAATTTCACTGTGGTACTTGCGGGGGTTAGGAACCCCAAAGAGAGCATCAATCTCTGGCAATATAATCTTAAGAGCGCCACAAGATCGTAAAATTGAAATAAAGACTTGAGGATTTTTTTCCCCCAAACTGCGAGACCATTCCTGCCATACCCGTTCGGAAACCAGATGTGTCAATTCGCCACGTCTTACCATAGCATACATTAATGCACGTGTTTCATCAGCCAGTCTAAACCCTAGATGATGGTAACGGGCAGCAAAGCGGGCAACGCGAAGAACACGCACAGGATCTTCTACAAAAGCCGGAGAAACGTGCCTTAGTAGCCTGGCTTCTAAATCAGCTTGGCCATGATAAGGGTCTATCAGGCGGCCATTTTCATCCATGGCCATTGCATTAATAGTTAAATCCCGACGCAATAGATCGTCTTCCAGAGTAACATGCGGATTAAAATCACATTGAAAACCGTAGTAGCCCGGCGCTGATTTACGCTCGGTCCTGGCTAAAGCGTACTCCTCCCGGGTGGATGGATGGAGGAAAACGGGAAAATCCCGTCCAACTTGATGATAGCCTGATTGCAGCAGCTGTCCTGGTGTTGCTCCAACGACAACCCAGTCACGTTCTTTTACCGGATATCCCAGCAATTGATCGCGAACAGCCCCTCCCACTAAATAAATTTTCATTAATTGCTATTTGCCTTCATACAATACAGTAGCCACGCATAATCCCTGACAGCGGTTATTGTGGTAAGCTATGTGCCAATCTCCTAGGGTTTTGGCAATTATAGACTACTTTTAAATCATGAGTAAAAGGCGAATTAACCAACAACAATCTGCACGAATACAAAAAAAGCAGGCTGACTATCGTCATCAATCAAAAACCGGCGATCAGTCTTCTATTTCCGGGCTGGTCCTTACCCGCTTTAGCCGTCATGCAGAAATCGAAGATGATAGCGGCAATCGCATACATTGCTCTATTCGTCCTAACATTGACTCGTTAGTAGCTGGTGATCGTGTCATCTGGCAAACAACCGGTTTGGGTCAAGGTGTGGTTGTCAGCCGTTTCCCAAGAGAATCCATGCTTGGCCGTCCTGATAAAAGAGGGGAAATCAAACCGGTTGCCGCCAACATAACCCAGATTATTACCGTTGCTGCTGCCAGACCAGAACTATCCTGGCCGTTGTTAGATAGTTATCTGGTGATGGCTGAACATTTAGGGATTAAGGTTTGCATTGTTCTCAACAAGATAGATCTTCCCTCAACAAACCCACTAAAACAAGAGCTCATTGAGGGTTATCAATCACTGGGATATCCCATTTTATTTACCAGTAAAGAAGATAAACAAAGTTATACCCAGCTTAAGAAAGCACTTAACCATCATATCAGCGTTTTTGTTGGGCAATCAGGCGTAGGGAAATCATCACTGATTTCTGAAATATTACCTCATGAGCAAGGAATTCAAACTGCGGAAGTTTCTGCAGGCTCAGATCTGGGATGTCATACTACAAGCAATTCACGTCTTTATCATCTTCCTGATGGGGGGGCACTGATTGATTCACCTGGGGTACGCGAATTAGGCTTATGGCACATGCCTCTTGCAGAAATTGCACTGGGCTACCGAGAATTCCGTCCCCTTCTATCAGGATGCAAATTTCGCAATTGCAACCACAAAGATACTCCTGGTTGTGCGATTATTGCCGCCTTGCAGGCAGGCCGGTTAGCTCCCAAACGCTATGATAATTTTGTTAAAATCTCCGCTCAGTTCACAAAATAATTTTAACGTTTGTAGTCAACTAGTACCGTTTCCATTTAGTTTTGACAGGTTGTCTTGTGCAAATTGTTCTGTTTCTTGTCATCCCCGCGAAGGCAGAGAAGGCAGAGATCCATGCAGGATATAGCACGGAGCGCCTTAAAAATGGATTCCCGCCGACAAACAACCTGTCAAAACTAAATGGAAACGGTACTAACCGCAGTTGCAGCCGTGAAAAAATTGATTCACAGAGCCTAAGTTACTGACAGGACTTATCCGCTGACTGGGATACATTTATCCGCTTATTGAGTGCCTTGATACTTATTATATTCACCCCAGACTGCTGTTGGATAAAAAGAATCCTTCTTGCCAGACTCCCTTTGGGATCAACCCTTTCACTCTTTTCTATTAACGCTTGTTCTAATTCCTTAAGAAGCAAAACCACGCTCATATAGCCTGGACTGAATTTTGTCTGGGTGTTGCAAATTTTAAAGAGTTCCCTGACAGCTTCAGTATGGTGGCGGTTACAATGGGTAAATAGTAGTTTTATTGAGGAGAAGAATTTTGAATCACCTTTACAATAATCTTTTAGAATCTCAAGAGCCGAGTAATAGTCCTTCAATGAATCAGAGAGCAAATATCTTTCAGGAGATCGGCCCTGCTCCCATATTTTCTTATAGCTTGCCGGGAAAATTGGCAATATATCATGAGCATCGTCCCATCGCCCCTTGCTTACTCCAGATTCGATATTTTGAAACAGTAAACTGCGAAGCATACAATTCAACGAATCCAGTCCTAAAGCTGTACTGGCTGCAGTAACCACCCTGCCATCTACATTAATTTGTATTTTTTTAAGCTTATCCTCCGCAGTATTTAAACAAGTATCCGCCTTGGTTCCCACTAAAATAATGAAACCATCCGGGTTTAAATAGTGACACCTGCTAATGTGAGCTTTAATAGCCTCTTCATCTATGTCCCCTGATAGGTCCACGCAATATAGCAGAAGATTACTGCCATAAATATATAAATCCAATAAGCGTTCATACTGCAGTTCAGGGCTGCAATCCCATAATTGCATTTTAAAGCCTAAAAGCTCTAAAGATGAGAACCTGGCTCCTATAGTGGGATAATAATTGAGTTCAAAAGGTTTTTTAAGCATCGCACTGCAAAGTGCAGTTTTTCCAGACATCCTGGCACCAAGAAAAACAATTTTAAACATAAGCAATATCCGAAACTTAAAATTTAATCATTTTCACAGCGACTATTCTTTTAAAAGTCGTTTTCTTCCATGACGCCTCTCAACCCGCACCTTAGTTTAAACTGTGTACTGAGGTAACCTCAGATTTTAAATTTCCCTCGCCTGGCTTTTCAATTGCTTGCAGATATTCTCCAATTATTGTTGCCTGCGCTGGCTTAGCTATCTTTGAAGAAGCGATTTTCATTTGTTCAACAACACCGGCAATATTAACCTGGGTATAACACTCCTTGAAGAATCCAGTCAACTCATTAAAAATTTTGTTATATTCAAGCTCGTATTGCCCAGGTGCCACTCCAAATATTCCCTGCTTGTGACTGGCTTCATGAATAATCTTTGTCGTCAACCGATATACTAAAAACTCCACACCACTTTGTATGAAGGCTTCATCGCTTACACCCCCTGGTGTTTGCCTTAAAATTCCAAGAATTTCTTCACACTTTTCGGGCAAACTATTTAACATTTTGTTGAATTCAATATTGATACGTACCCATTTTCTATAATCATTATCGGGTTGCAGAAGCGTCTGCATTAACTGCTCAAGAAATTTTACTACCGATTCATTACTATTACCTTTTACCCACGCAACAAGAACAGTCAACAACATTTTAGGTTCAAAGCAAACCTTTTTCTCCGCTTTAAACATGGAGCCATCTTCAATACTTTTTAACCAGCTTAAAGTATCTTCATAGCGCGTATATTTTGTAATGAGATTAGGATTAGCCAGTGCCTTTTTAACAATATTCTGGACAGTATAGGTGCAAATATGACGAACCAGACTGAAATCACCCGAATTGATAATTGGCTGTAGCACATTAAATAACTCTTGTCCGGTATTAGTCAGCGTATTACGATAATCCTCATGTTTTGATGGTTTTCCTGTGTGCCATACGTATCTAAAAGGGTGGGTCATGATAGAAACAAAGGTTGTCAACACTCGCAGGGTAGCCTCTTGCTGATCAATATGATCATAATCACGTAACGTATTTTTAGCAGAAAAACGTTGCATTTCCTTTATTGCAACCACAGAATTTTTATGTAGCCCCTCTACTAATTTTACATACTCCAGATCCGGGTCATAATCTATAATCAGCTTAAGCCAAAATTGACCTGCCACAGCAATGCACTCACGGTCATCAACTGTCTTGGAAGTCTTTTGTATATTGTCCATCAACGTGGAAAATTGAATTTTTTTTGTCCGCCAAAGGATTGGATGTGCATGTAACCGGCACAATTCATCAGCAGGCATGCTGTCCATATAAAGCAAAAATTTTTCATAAGCCTTATCAGCGATAGACTCTTGATCTGCACTAATTTTGTGTCCCCAGAATAAGGCGCTTGGATTAAGAGTACCATTGACTAAATCACCTAACGCTTTAATTGTCTCCAGACTAATGGCAAGCACCGTCTCTTCTGTCAGTACTTTGGTTGAGTAATAGTCATAAAATTCAGAATTGGCGAAAGATAAGCGCTTTAATTCCTTTGCAGTCAACATCTTGGGGGGATTAGCAGTACAATTATAGAACGTTCCACTGGCCTTATGATGGCCAACACAATTAGGCAAATAAATTAGTGACTTGCCATCTTCAGCAAGAACATAATGTGATAGAGGGTAGGCTGTTAGATTTTCTTGCGTCACTGGATCAATATCATGCTCCAGTGTTGGGATCAGCAACTTATAATAATTAGCATCAACGTAGCCTGCTCCCGCCAGATATTGTGCCAACCGAATCCAGGCAAAATTTTGCCCTTCCTGATTACGCATATAATCATCAGGATGATCCATGATGTATAGCCAACGTAAAGAGTACAGTTCCCGCAGCTGTTTAATAATTTCAGAAGTATTGGCACCCTTATCAAGGTCTTCGAGCAGTTTTTTTAATTTTGGTTTTAATTCTTCAATCCCCGGATCCAGCTTGGAAACTCTATCTTTAAGATGTAGGAGATTAAAATAACTACCTGCTTGAAATTTTTTATAAACTGAAGCCAAACTATCACTTTGACTAATAAGAGAAGGGTCAAAACGACACAGCCATTTGGCTACGTTGGCAAATTTCTCATTTAAGCCTCTTGACCCCTGCAAGCAATCGATCAAGATTTCAACCAAGTAATAGCCTTCGGTTTCACTGGCATAGATAGGTATACCATAAAAATAATTGATATTATCTAAAGAACAAAGACGCAATTCTTCGTTCAGGTTATTTAAACATGCTTTAACAGAGCTTGCTTTTGAATCCCCTCCAGATTGAAAAAAAGCTTCTACCAGCGTTAGCAATATTGGCAATAAATGCCTGGGGCACTCACCTCTATTATTCCAGGTTGGCACTATTTCTCTAAGAAGGTAGTCCCAAAAACTGGCATAAACTTCTTTTCCGCTTCGTTTTACAAACTCTTCACTAGCCTTGGCCCGTATTCGGAATAGCTCCTTTAACGTTAACGCGCGGGGCTTTAGTCTTTCGGAGATATCATAAATACAAAAATTAACTGAAGGTTTTTCCTTTGTATACTCAAAGAGACCTTCGATTGTACGCCAGTTACCATCCTCATCCAGATAAATATAACGCAGCTCTTGCTGTTCGGTTAGACGAGTAAATCTATCTGGATCAGTAAGATTAGTAATTGTAGGGATTAATACACAAAGATAAGGCTTCCCAAGCTCCGCTGCCAAATCCTTCGCCAGCCGAACCCAGTGAATATTGTTAGCCCGGAGGTTAAAGGTATAATCTGCAGGCTTATCAGCTATTTCCTGCCATCGAGTAGCAAAGCATTCCTGAATCCAGTTTAATTGCTCTTCATTTAAACTGTCGTTGACATTAACCCTAATATTGTTATGTCCCAGCCTATCAGCAGGTAGGGGATATTTTTCCTGAAAACGGGAAAGTAGCTTTTGATCTATCTCCTCTAACTCATCCTCAATACTGACCAATGCGTTGATAAATTCATGAACTCGATGGACTAGCATACTACTCTATATCCTTATAAATGGTGATCAATTCTACTGTATTTATTTTTAACTTACGAGACTTATAAAGAGAACATGCTGATATTCTAGTCGCTTTGATCTCTAAATTGTTCGACAGGGGAAGGATAGCAATAATCACTGTAATTGAGAATCATTATTATTCTCTGCACGGTACGATATGCTGTTCAGGAGTCTTGATGGATCCCATACATAGTGAGTAATATACAAGCAGATTTCAAGCTATAAGTCTTGATGAAAAGTTTAATGTCTGAGCCCCGGGTTTCACTCAGCTACTTGCTTATAGTAATGATTTATGATGTTGGTTTAACTTCAAATTATAAATTTTTGACACGAAAAACAGATATAAAAAAAGCGGCTATAAGCCGCTTAAGAAAAAAAGCCCTGGCGATGACCTACTTTCACATGGGGAGACCCCACACTATCATCGGCGCGGGTCTGTTTCACTTCTGAGTTCGAGATGGATTCAGGTGGTTCCAGACCGCTATGGTCGCCAGGAAAAACGGTATCCCTCAGGAAGCGGCTTGTCTTATTAGCAAGCCAACCCCTTCAGGCTGGTAAAGAAGTAATCGGTAACAGGAACAATTTTTGAAAGAAGTTCTTTCACTTCC
>NZ_CAAAJC010000025.1 GCF_900640175.1 Legionella sp. W10-070
ATATGGCTATTGGTGGCATAACGCCAAGACAAAAGTTAGCCTTGGTGGCTTAGCCCTCTACTTTTAATGTCAGTTAAAAATGGGGGGATTACCGGATAGGGATTATATCAGGTTAATTTATTAATAGGTTGGGTTTATGCTTTATGCAATTTGTAAATCCGCCCCTATCTCTAAGGCTTGTATTTCTCTAAGCGTGCTAACCGTTCAATGTCATCCATTTCACCCACATCAGTAATGTTGTTTCCATGAAATAATATATCTAAGGTAGAGAAATCATTCTTAAGACGGAATAATTCAATAGCTCCTGATCTACCAATCTTATTAAACTGAATACTTATTTCTTGCACGTCATTAAAATCACGAAAATATTCGCTTAAAATTGTTGCCCCTTTATCAGTAATAAGATTATTATCCAAATCAATCTTGGTAGCAGCAGGCTTATTTTCTTTTATATAGGTCATTATCTCTGAAATCTCATCATCTTTTATTTTTAATCCAGCAAGGTTAACTTTAACGGAATTTTGATGGGCAGTTATTATAGTTGATATTTCTGGTCTCATTTCTTTCCTCATTATCTTTATTCATAGTAAGTATATCTAGTCCCTACGTTGATAATTTTGGGGGGCTGGTGTCGGATAAATATTTTTCTTGTTGTTTCAGCATATTTTCTAGTACTTTTTGCGATGAAGTTTTAAGTCCAAATTTTTTAGTAAACCAGCCTTGCGCTTTCTTCAATACATCGGCTTCATAGGAATCCATTAATTCTTTCTTTAAGTCCGCTAATTCTTCTTTTGTAGAAGTTTCTTCAATTCGTTTTTGCAAATCCTCTAAAATGAGAGTTTTTAAATGATCACCTTTGTGACTCTGATATTTATTTTTGAAAGCGGCGAAATCAGCACTAGTTTGCGCTTTTTGAAATTTGACGTTATTTAAGGAAACTGTGTAAGATTTGTGATCTCGTCCTGCCGCTGGATCTGTAATTTTATAGGTATAAGTATTTTTTACAAAGTTGAGAAGACGCACTCTCTCACCGACACTATCAAAAATAGTGACAGGTTCATTTCCAAACGCTAACTTTCGTGGGGTTCCTTCCTGCTGGGTGACATTTTGTTTACATGCTTTTGGTGAAGAGCGAGGATCGACATGCATTACAGCGGATCCAAGACATTTAGTTTTATCCAGATGGATGCAATTGGATACCACGACGTGAGAAATGGGTTTTTTTACTATTTCCGGCTCTTTTTTTGCTAGCTTCTGATAATTTTTTTGTGCAACGCCATAGGCATGGTCTAAGCATATGTCTACTGCTGTTAAAAATTGGACACCACTAGGAGTTTTACATTGCACTATATTATTAAAACTAAAGGCTTTAACTTTCCCATCAATGGTAATGTGCGGCATGGGCATTGAAGATTTATGAGTACGAGCATCCAACATAGGAAGTTTATCCATTCCCCCCATACCATCAGGTTCTTTATAACGCGGATCTATGGCCGAGGTATTATTTTTGACAATGAAATAAAATTCTGGTGGGTCTCCACAACTAATATGTGGTACGACATTCATCACCTTGCCGTCATCGGTTTTTACACCAAAGGATCCTAGTATTAACTGTACCCCTTCAGGCATAGCTTTAGCCCTTTGTGCAATTTTGTTTTGTAATTCTTCAAATTCCTTTAAAGTTAGCGGCTCTTTAGTGTAAAAAAAGAACTCATTAGTGCTCAGGCGGGTAATGTGATCAGGAACATTATATTTAATATTGTTAGCTTCATGAGTATCCTTAGCTTCATCCATAAGGGTAAAAATACTTTTTTCTAATCGTTCAACCATTTTTTGTCGTTCTTGTGGAGGCATGAGAGAGAGAGGTTGAGGATAACCTGCTCTAGGTGCTTCACCTACCGGAGCCCTCTGAGAGAAATGAGCTATGACAGCTTTTTCATGTATGACAGGAAATTTTATGGGCATATTTATACACTGATTGATCATTATTATATATTTTAGAATAATAAAGATTAAATAATTATTAAGAACGACACGATTTGTTAAATTATAATGCAGAAAATGATTTGATATATTTTGAGATAAATAACGTACCTTATCCAGTGCGACACGCAAGCTGCACTGAAGAGTTGTCTGCCTTTCAATGGACTGTTGCGCAGACCGTTCATACCACTGAACGAAGCTAGGGCCATGAATAAAGTGAGTTCTGCTAACTTAAGCACAGAGTCTAGGTTTCTCGATCCGCCAATATGGGATACCATCTTGACGAAAACCGGCAACTGTCAGATCAAGTTTGAACTACTACAAATAATGGGAGCCTGCCAATAATTTTTGCGTCAGAGCGCAATTTCCGGAGCGCTAGGCCAATTATTATTTCGTTGCATCCAATGACAGCTTTCCGAAGGCAATCAGGCTAAACAAAAGTGTGAAACTGGGCATGTGATTCATTGAATGGTATATGGCCGGCAATATGCCGATGTGACGAACGTAAATCAGTTATACGACCATGTCTGCCTGTTGCCTGGCCTGTTCAATGAGATAAATAAACCGTGTCATCCCTGTCATTATTTAAGCGCCAAATTTAATATTCCATCCAAATTGATTTGTAATTGATAAATAGGGTTTATTCTATTTCGATTGCAGGAAAAAATTTTTTAATACTGTTGGCAATTGATGTGCCTTCTACAAAGTCATTCAAAACCCAAAAGCGTGCGCTTTTATTAAATGTTGTTTGGATTTTCTGGATGTCTCCGACAAAAAAATTGCTATCTCTGCCTGCTTCTAAAATCAAAGATTGATAAATCTATTTGGTTCTGTCGCAAAAAATTATCCAATCGGCTAGAGTTTCTATTATTTTCAAATTAACGGTCAACGATGCTCAATTTCAAGTGGCGCCATTTTAAACAGGATATTATATTGATGCTGTTCAGATGGTATTTGGCATATGCGTTGAGTTACCGTGATATTGAAGAGTTGGCGCTTGAGCGTGGGTTAAAAGTAGATCATTCCACTATCAATCGCTGGGTGATTGAATATTCCCCTCAGTTGGAGGAGTCATTTCGCAAGCGCCACAAGCGTTCTGTTGGGATTTCTTGGCGCATGGATGAGACCTATATTAAGGTAAAAGGCCAATGGGTGTACCTGTACCGTGCCGTTGATAAGCAAGGCAATACCATTGATTTCATGCTGTCAGAAAAACGTGACGAGCCAGCAGCACGGGCATTTTTTGAGAAAGCAATTGGCTCAAGCGGCATTCCGGACAAGGTTACCATAGATAAAAGTGGCGCGAATAAAGCAGGTATCGATACCATCAACCTTTATTTGGCACTTCTATTTATATTGGGCGGTGTGTTTACACAAATCACAGTTCGCCAAATCAAATATCTTAATAATATTGTGGAGCAAGACCATCGGTTTGTGAAAAAAATCACCAAACCCATGAAAGAATTCAAAGCGTTTCATTCTGCAGTTGCTACTTTAGCGGGGATTGAGTTGCACCATATGCTCAGAAAAGGACAGCATAATCAATCGTCTAATCAGAACATTATTGAGCAATTTTATGGACTTGTGGCATAAACTCGCCCAGAATTCCTGTCTTTTACGCACGTAATTATTTTTGCGACAGAACCTGAAATTAGATATAACGCGTTCACGTGATTACTTGGTAAAGGCCAATTGGGCGTTTTTCTCCTACAAAAGAACAAGGAACTTATCATTTTCAACAACTACTTTGCGAATTTTTAAATCATTAAAAATGGCGTTCTCATTTCAAGAACGCCATCCGCTTTATCAATCGATAAGTTCGCACTCCCCTTTTCCATCAGCACTCCATGATGCAGCAATGGAGTACAGGGCGTCGCAGGAGCTATCTTTACAGATTTTTGTAGCAGGGGAAATTTGACAGGCTCCTGCCCAGCCTTGATTATCATAAGCAATTGAAATGGTTTTTACGCCAGCCGGTAAAAAGCCCTGACCTTCACGGTTATCAATCACGGCGGATGTAATCCAATTGCTTTCATCATTCTCAAGGAAATAACTTAAGCTGAGGTGGGAAATTTTACCCAAGTCGCCTGCATTAAATGTTACGGTGACATCTTTAGGTAAGAGGTCCACTGTTGGGGATTGATCCTCTGAAATGTTCACAGCTTCTGGCGTTGGATAATTCTCGCTACCAAGTTGCCCGGCATACTGAAAAGGATTGTAATTCAGTTTATTCATAATAACCCAAGCATTAGAAGTGGTACTTGGAAGGGTATTGGCATTCCAACCAAAAGGAATTGCGAAACGTTTGCTGGCATATAAATACGCTTTACCGGATTCGGCTGGTAATTTCATGAAATAGGCCTCAGGCGTCGCACCGTCAAAACTTGCTTTAAGGTATTGGTCATTGCGTAAATGTACAATTCCTTGTTTCATACTGTCTAAGTCATTTTCTAGCGAGGATGTATCCATCCCATTACTTTGATAAAATTGGATTAAGGAGTTAAGTGTGTTGATTGCCCCTGCTGTCCATTCGGCACTCATGATTTGTTCGGGATTTTTACCGGCATTATTCTGCAAAGTATAACCGACGCCCCATAACTCACCTTGGGAATAATAACCCCCTTTTTCGCGGATTTGCTGCCACATTTTTAAGGCAGTCCCTTTACCATACCACCGATCAATATTCTCTGCGCCTAATGCAGAAATACCCCACGTATTAATATCAATTGCCATGGCCCCTGCTGAATCGGATTGATCGGGTTTCCAGTCATTGGTTGAAGAGGGATTAACTGCTGTTCCGTGGGTATAAAATATCTTTTGTTTGCGATTGTAAGCCCCATTATAAATAAAACTGAGAATTCCTAATGTTTTATAGCCATTTACGGTAGTGCCACCATATAACATAGTATCCACTTTTCGTAATGCTTCTTTGACTTCAGCTGTTTGGTCTGTGGATTGCAATACCCTTTTCAATATTTGTAACCCGCCAAGTACCGAGAAATTATTTTCAACGGATATTTCTCCTTTTGGGATCGGTCCCTGATTACCCTGAGAACCACCGGGCGCATAATAAAATGCTCCGATCCCTGCTTGCATTGCTGAAAAAGCATTTAAACTGTTCATCGCATTTTGGAGTGCGAGGGAATTTGATGATACTTTACCGTTATTAAGGAGTAGTTCCGCCTGTAAAGGGCCAATTAATTGCGCCCAGGCATTTTCACCCGTGATAGGTTTCCAATCAGACCAGGTCGTAACGTATTTAAAAAAATCGGCATCATGGTGTTCTTTATCATTTTTAGCGAGTTCATCTGGGTCATAATCCCAACCAATTGAGTCCTGATATTTACCTTTGTAAAAAGGATCTTTATTATGAAATTCAGTTGTGATCATTCTAAAAGTAAATGCTTCTTTTGGATTGCTAATCGAGTTTTTGTATCCATATTTAAAACTTTTATCCGTTGCACGGTTCGATTTATTAGTAATTGTCTGTAATTGATTATTGATTAAGCTTTTAGCAGTTTCAGGATTGAGGTAACCATTTTTTGCAGCGAGAGCAAGGGCGATTTGCCAGGTTGCTGCATCGTAAATGTCTGCACCATATTTCATGTCAGTCCGTTCAATCTGAGCTTGTGCCCTATCAATTTCCAGAGAGTTGCCCGGATTATTAAGACCTTGGCCTAATATGGCATAGGGATTATTGTAAAGACTATCAATTACTGCGCAAGTGTCGCTTGCCTGACAAATATAATCGCCAAAATATCGGTCAATATCGTCTTGTTTTCCGATATAATAACTAAGAGGAACTGGTTTACCCTCCTTGCTGCTAATTAATAATTCTTTAGAAACTAAAAATTTAACTAAATCTTTAATTTCATCATCAGGGGTTACAGCTAAAAGAGGATTGGAAGCCGTTATAATTCCACCTATAAGTAACAAGTGAGGGAGTTTTATCATAAAACAGATCCTATGTTGAGATTAACGCTGGTAGGGTAAACTAACTGAGTGAAGAGATTACCTTTTACGTTAAAAATTACTCATAATTTACCATTAAATACCATATTTTACACAATTAACGCTTTTATTGCTATCATTGCTCAATATTTGAGTGTCAGAGGGTATTAGGCCCCGCCGGGCCGATGTTATTTGTTGTAATTGAATTCACAAATTTTGTAAATTTACTTACTGTATTGCGTGCGACTTCAGAAATCGCTGAGTATTACTTTAGCATTTTAATCGAGATCACTCTACGTAAAAATATTGTAGTAAACACTTAATCATCAATCGAAGATTATTATTAGTAATTAAGCTGTCAATTTGAGGATAGGAAGAATAAATCACCTCTTTTAGTGTAAGCATCAAATATGGCTCTTCATTTGGCGTAGATTTTTTATGCTCATTTGCCCTTCCAAGCTTTGCTAACGTGGTAATCCCCCCAAAAAATAATTGATGTCAAAAGTAGAATTTTCTCGTAATGTATATGGAAGGAGATTCTGCATGAAACGATCAAAATTCAGTGATACCCAAATCATATCGATATTGAAGCAAGGAGAGGCTGGTCTTCCAGTCCCGGATATATGCCGAGAGCATGGAATCAGCTCAGCGACATTTTATAAATGGCGAGCTAAGTATGACGGTCTGGATGTTCCAATGATGTCGAGACTAAAGGAACTGGAGGCAGAAAACAGCCGCTTAAAAAAGATGTATGCTGAGGAGCGATTGAACGCTGAGATATTGAAAGAGGCTCTTGAAAAAAAGTGGTAACACCGTCTCGCCGTAAGGACTTGGCGAAAAAGGCGGTGCAGGAGAAGCGTATTCCCATTCGTCGGGCATGTGTTCTGTTTAGCATCAGTGAAACATGCTACCGCTATGATGCAAGGCTGAATGGCGAAAATGCTGAAATTGCTGATTGGCTGTTACGCTTAACAAGCGCTCAGCGTAATTGGGGCTTTGGCCTGTGTTTCCTCTATCTTCGTAATGTGAAGCACTTCAAATGGAATCATAAAAGGGTCTATCGCATATACAGTGAGTTGGAATTGAATTTACGGATAAAACCCAAAAAACGGTTAATCAGGGAAAAACCTGTCGCATTAGCAGTGCCCAGTGCCATCAATCAATGTTGGTCAATGGATTTCATGCATGATCAACTTCAAAATGGACGAAGCTATCGTTTATTCAATGTGATGGATGATTTCAATCGCGAGGGATTGGCAATCGAAGTTGATTTTTCTTTGCCGGCTGAGCGGGTTATAAGGGCGCTGGATCAAATCATTGAGTGGCGGGGTAAGCCTTTGAATATTCGTTGTGATAATGGGCCCGAATACATCAGTCATCTGTTAGCTGCATGGGCTATGAAGCATAAAATCACATTGCTGTTTACGCAACCGGGAAACCCTCAGCAAAACGCTCATGTTGAACGATATAATCGAACGGTAAGATACGACTGGCTAAATCAATATTTATTCAGTACGATCGCCGAAGTACAGGATTTTGCCACCAAATGGTTGTGGTCTTACAACAACGAAAGACCTAATATGGCTATTGGTGGCATAACGCCAAGACAAAAGTTAGCCTTGGTGGCTTAGCCCTCTACTTTTAATGTCAGTTAAAAATGGGGGGATTACCGGGTTTTTTGCTTCTTTTTTGATGGCATGATACTTGTGCTTTCTAAAAAATATCTTTATGTTTTAAGTATACGCCAAAGTAATTAACATATTATTAAGCTTGCTTTCGTAAGTGCTAATATTAAGTACTTACCAAGATAAAGTATTAATTAGGTGTGCTTAATTTAAATTTTATTCTCGAGCCTTCTTGGTTTGTCCCAGAAAAACTGCTTACTCGAAGTGTATTGTCGGTCGAATCCTCTATTAACAAATCAAAATCGACGTAAGTCACTGATGGCTTCATAACTCATACCAATGCTATATAGAGATAAAATCTTGTTATCCAGAGATTTTCAGTACAGTTTGACGCTTCTTGATAATCTCAGGTTCAAAACTGCCATCTCGGTCTCTTGGGGTATTTAAATTAAATGCGCCGATGGAAGATTTCACCGTCTTCGTTAATTTGCCGTTACGTCGATTAGCTGAGCCATCCTCACGACATTCTGACAGGTGGGCATCCATTTCTCCTTCTAGAGCCGACTCCAATAATGCCTTTATTAAAGGAGTTAATACGCCATCCTTACCTGTAAGATTTTGTCCTTCTTTTAATTGTGATAAGGCTTCTGACTTAAAATTGTTAAAATCAAAGGTTGATAAGTCTATTTTTTTATTCATTGGATACCTCTTTATAACTGTTAAAAATAATAACAAATTTAAAGAGGTGACACAGTTATTCAAACACTATCTTTCCGTTTTTTTCACATTTCGATAAAACCATTTCAGCATTCTTAGGGTTTATTCACTTTTCCCGGGCGCTGATATGGATGGGCTAGAAATTTCGTTCACGGAACCCAACGTTTTAAAAATCTGATCGAACATCTTGTCTGTCGTTGTTTTATGATTTGGACTGAAGAAAGCATGTATTTTGTTACGTTGATGTTTGATTACAGCCTCATTTTCTTGGTAATAGTTCTTGACTTGAGTCCTTAAATCATCCAACGATGACTTTTCTTTCTTAATGATGTCTTCTAATGAAGAGATTGTATCTTTTTTTGCTTTGTTTGTTTCTATTAATCCTATTTTGTGAAATAGATTTTCACGGCTTGCGACATTGTCTTGATGAAATTTATTGATAATACCCAATACAGCTGTTTTGATTTCACCTAATATGAGATCTAACCTGCCTTCAGGTGAGTAATGAAACATAACTTTCTTAAAAGCATTTCTGATTTTCTCTTCAGGTAAGCCAGTTGGCAGCATCTTCTTGAAAGTCTCAAGAAGTATTTCTATAGCAATCAAAGACGAGACTGTGGATTCTGTTTGATGAAATCCCTGCGCAAATACTGAAAAATTCGTCGTGGCTTCTTTAATTGCACGGTTTCTTAATATTTTTTCTGCTATTGCCGCACGTTGATCAGGGTTGACATGTATTGGAAGCAAGACTTCCACAAGCGTGAAATTATCGTCTAGCGCGCTCAGTAAGGTTTTAACTACAACATTTTTATTGCTTAAATTATTCGGTACATCAAATAATTCGGGTGTGCCGCTTAAGTATAATGCTTTATTTAATATGCATGGGTTTCCTGACAAGGCGGCATAGTGGGCGATGGTTAGGCCATAGTTATCTATTCTGGTTAACAATTCCGGCCGGTTATCCGCTACCCATTGAAGAGCCTTAATGTTTCCTGACAGGGCGGCATAGTGGGCGATGGTTAGGCCATCTTTATCTATTCTGGTTAACAATTCCGGCCGGTTATCCGCTACCCATTGAAGGGCCTTAATGTTTCCTGACAGGGCGGCATAGTGGGCGATGGTTCGGCCATAGTTATCTTTCTCGGTTAACAATCCAGGCCGGTTATCCGCCACCCATTGAAGGGCCTTATGGCTTCCTGACCAGGCGGCGTAGTGGGCGATGGTTAGGCCATAGTTATCTTTCTTGGTTAACAATCCAGGCCGGTTATCCGCCACCCATTGAAGGGCCTCAGGGTTTCCTGACAGGGCGGCATAGTGTGAGAAAGTAGAGCCCCAATTGTCTTGTTGTGTTGAGCTCAGGTTAATACTGTTCATTTTCCCAGTTAAGACCTGTAATTGCCAGGGAGCATCAATTATCAAACGGGGGCTTGCCATTCGCATCAGGGGTTTTAACTGATTAAATAATCGCTTGTAAAACTCCTCTGGAATATTTGCCTGGTCTATTAAATCAGAAGGAATGCCTAAAGAGACCAGGTTTGTATAATCAGTAGTATTGTTAGGAATTGTCATTAGTTTAAATAAATAATGGATGATTGATAAATCATTGTACAATGTATTGCTTAAGATAATCTTAGCGTAAAAGAAAAGGTTCTTTCGCAGGCTCTGTCGCAAAAACCATTAGAGACGCAAGAGGGATTTATTTTGGGCACAACTATGCAGCGAGTCCAAAGAACTGTTCAAAAATAGTTTGATTGGCAGATTGGTTATGCTGCCCTTTACGTAACATAATAATGCAATTCAATGCCGGCTAATCTTGCATCCGCTGAGTGAAAGGCCTTGAATCCCTTCATTGACCTGGTGATTTTCTTAATGAATCGATGGTCTTGTTCCACGATGTTATTGAGGTATTTGATTTGTCTCACCGTGAGCTGGATGAAAAGACCGCCCAACATAAACAACAGCGCCAAGTGTAAATTAATGGTATCAATTCCGGCTTTATTAGCAACACTTTCATCCATAGTGATTGCATCTGGAGTACCACTTGAGCCAAGCGCTTTCTCAAAAAATACTCTGGCTGCGGGTTCGTCACAGTATTCTGACAGCATGAAATCAACTGTATTTCCTTCTTTATCAACAGCCCGATACAAATAGACCCATTCGCCTTTTACTTTAATATAGGTCTCATCTATGCGCCATGAAACACAACAGGACGCTTATGACGTTTGCGAAATACCTGTTCCAGCAAGGGTGCATACCTAATTACCCAACGATTGATGGTAGAGTGGTCCACCTTGAGTCCACGCTCCAAAGCCAACTCTTTAACGTCACGATAACTCAATGAGTAGGCCAGGTACCCTCTGACCAGCATCAAAATAATATCCTGCTTAAAATAGCGCCACTTAAAACTAATCATCGTTGACCATTCACATGAAAAACGACAGATCTTACTTTGTCCAAGAACTTTTTGCGACAAAACCTCCGTTGATAACGCTGTTAACCATGTACTTTGCTGATCGCTTACGATCATGACTATGGTTTGGTATTCGTATACTCTATTAAATTCTCGTCATTCGACACAGATTCTTGTCTAGACTGAAAAAAATTATTGCAATTGCTCCAAAAATTATTTCTTGTGTCTAAGCTTGTCTCTTTAATGAAACTTGTATTTGGGTTTGGTTTTGAAGTAGTGTATGGTGCGGGATCATGCACCTCATTTCCAAAAAATGGCTGAAATAGCTGCGATTCTAATATAGAGTATTCGTCGAGCTGTGGGTTGAAATGTCCATATTCTGAATCATTTTCTAAGCTTAAGTCGGTAATTTCTTGCTGATATTGACTTTCTGCATTTTTTGAAGAAAACTCCATGAAATTGAATCGAGTTTGCACTTTCTCATCATCTATCTCGAAAGCCATCTGATTTTTTTCTCTTGTGTTCACAGTATCCTCAGTAGACAAATATTGCTGTGATGAGATTTGCAATTCAGATAAGATTTCATCTGATAACTCAATGATATTAGATTCATTAATAATCTGAGAAAGATTATAAGGTGAGCTTTCCAGGTTTTCTTGACAACATAAAGATATGTAATCCGGGTAAGCCTCCTGATTCAGTTTATTTCGAGAAGACCTTGAGTCCTTGACTATATTACTTTGATTGTTATCAACCTCATTTGCGTCAGCGACTAAATCTGTAGTATATAAATCTTGGTTGTTGTCATCACCGTCAAATGCAACATTTCTTGGAAATGAATTAACAAAATCGTAAATCACATCATTCTCTGTTTCGTCTAGAAAGCTCTGCTGAGTATTACCTGTATTGGCAGCTTCGGAGAAACTATTTGTGTTGGCTATGAGATTTTGCGGACTGTAAGTGAAGACCTCTATCGCAGGAGGCAGGCTTGAGTTTCTTTCTTGGTTGTTAACGGTTTGATTAAGCCGGGTATCTAAACTGGAAACTGATTTATCAATGTTTCCTTCATCCTGAAACTCAAATAACTCACTTGCATTTGTGAAAGGGTAGGAAGTGTAGTCGTGGCTTGTTTGGTGTCTATTGTCAACTTCAAGCGCCAGTTCTATCGTGGCAGTCATTTGTTTCTCAGTTTGAACTTTTCTTCGTTTGTTTTTATTTTGGGGTTGAGTAACATCCATTGTGCGTTTGGCATGCTCTGCCTCTACCTCTACCTCTACCTCTACCTCTACCTCTACCTCTACCTCTACCTCTACCTCTACTTCAAGCTCAGGATCAATTACAATTGATTCTTGGACTATTTCTAAATCTTCAAGCAAAAAAGTCAGATCTGAGACTTGTATGCGGATCTGATCGGGCAGGTGTAAGTCAGTAACATTTAAACTGGTCATCAATTTATTAGTGGCTAAGTCGTAAAGTTTTTTTCTACCTTGTTTATTACTAAACTCGGATACGATTAGATCGTTATCATCAATGAGTTCTGCTAACTTAAGCACAGAGTCCAGGTTTTTCGAGCCGCCAATATGGGATACCATCTTGACGATCTGATTCGAGTCAAAACCAAGCTTATCAAGGGCCTCAACATTATTTTTTACCGCATCCAGGTTTCTCGAGCCGCCAATATGGGATACCATCTTGACGATTTGTTCTGGATTAAATTCAAGGGCCTTAAGGATATCAGCATTATTTTTTACCGCATCGAGGTTTCTCGAGCCGCCACCATGGGATACCATCTTGACGATCTGATTCGAGTCAAAACCAAGCTTATCAAGGGCCTCAAGATTATTTTTTACCGCATCGAGGTTTCTCGAGCCGCCACCATGGGATACCATCTTGACGATCTGATTCGAGTCAAAACCAAGCTTATCAAGGGCCTCAAGATTATTTTTTACCGCATCGAGGTTTTTCGAGCCGCCATCATGGGATACCATCTTGACGATTTGTTCTGGATTAAAATCAAGGGCCTTAAGGATCTCAAGATTATTTTTTACCGCATCGAGGTTTTTCGAGCCGCCATCATGGGATACCATCTTGACGATTTGTTCTGGATTAAAATCAAGGGCCTTAAGGATCTCAACATTATTTTTTACCGCATCGAGGTTTCTCGAGCCGCCATCATGGGATACCATCTTGACGATTTGTTCTGGATTAAAATCAAGGGCCTTAAGGATCTCAACATTATTTTTTACCGCATCCAGGTTTTTCGAGCCGCCAATATGGGATACCATCTTGACGATCTGATTCGAGTCAAAACCAAGCTTATCAAGGGCCTCAAGATTATTTTTTATCGCATCGAGGTTTTTCGAGCCGCCACCATGGGATACCATCTTGACGATCTGATTCGAGTCAAAACCAAGCTTATCAAGGGCCTCAGCATTATTTTTTACCGCATCGAGGTTTTTCGAGCCGCCACCATGGGATACCATCTTGACGATCTGATTCGAGTCAAACCCAAGCTTATCAAGGGCCTCAAGATTATTTTTTACCGCATCGAGGTTTTTCGAGCCGCCACCATGGGATACCATCTTGACGATCTGATTCGAGTCAAACCCAAGCTTATCAAGGGCCTCAACATTATTTTTTACCGCATCGAGGTTTCTCGAGCCGCCATCATGGGATACCATCTTGACGATTTGTTCTGGATTAAATTTAAGGGTCTTAAGGAGCTTAAAATTATTCTTTATAGATTCTAGATTTTTAGAACCTCCTCCTTTTCTGGCAATATTGGTAATTTGATCGTGGGTGAGTTTAATTTCATCGACTAGTATTTCATGTAACTCTAAAAGTTTAAGGTAAGATCTTCTATAAGATTTGCGTATGACTATCTTTTCAATCTGATACTCCTCATATCCGCGCGTTGAGAGCTCTTTTTTAGCTTTATCATATTCTTCAACTTTGATATTGTATTTCGCAAGATTTTCCAGTGAATATTTGCTTTTTTTACTAGTCGTATTGGTCATAATTGCTATCAGAATTAAAGATAATTTTCTAAATTATATAAAGTGTTTATTAAAAGAATATTAACACAATGAAATTTCCAACAAACCCTACTTTTTGGCCCGTACTGCATCCTTTTGACTACCTTTACATGTCTAAAAGTAGCCCCTTTAATGATTGTCCATGTAGTACTAAATTCCATTGAAATCGATTTATGATAGAATTTGAACCTTATTAAGTTAAGTGTGGATTGTCATCCTCTTTAGAGGATGGTTCTTCTTCTCTTAATTCGGATAACATTTGTTTAGCCTTGTCGTAAAAAAGCTGGGTTGTCTCTCCTCTTTTATTAAAAAGTCCATGATCTTTTCTTAAAGCTGATTCATTCACTATTTTATCCACATTTTTTAACGCATCATCCCAATCAATGTGTCCCCTTTGAGCTTCATCAATTTTCTGTAAGATTTCATTCATCCCCTTTGGGATAGTGTTTTTTTGTCCGGTGACTTTATCAGTAATGCTAACTCCACCGAAAACACCAATGTCCCATTTGGTGTCCAATATCAGATATTGAATGCCTTGAAGAACTGATCTGGATGCGTCCATCTTTTCTATTTTATCGCGAAACTCTTTAAGCGAAGTACTCCACGCCGGCTCGTTTTCTATAATAGCTTTAAATTCGTCATATTTTTTCGTTGTCCTCTCTTGTCCTGTAGCAGCATTTTTTTTAAATCTATCGTCTTTGACAATTATTTTTTGTTGCCATGTAGTGACTTCTTTCAGGTTATCTAATTGAAAAAGCAAGAGTTGCTTTTTAAAGTCGTTTTTTACTACAGAATTGTCTTTTGAACTCCCAATTGCTTTGTAAATTTTGTCCGCAGGAATAGTGCGAAGAAGTGCTTCATAAAGATAGGCATTATCTTCTACAGTGTCGGGTTTGGCTTTTCTGCGAGCATGAATGAATACATGACATGCCGCTTCGGTAGAGGCTCTATAATTGTCATTATCATCAATAAAAATAATATCTTCAGGTTTTACCTTAAACTCATCCTGATAAGCTTTTAACAGTTTGTTCTTTGAATTATTTGTTTCTTCATTTTGTAGTCCCGCACCAATTTTTCGGGCAATCTCTTCTTTAAGATACGGTCTTTTTTTTCCGAAAATATAATCAAGACCTTGATACATGGATTGAATATATTTTCCATAATTCTTATCATCGTCTTTCATTTGAATTCGTTGCGAACCTATTACTGATACAATGCCATTCTTATCTAGAGCTTCGAGCGTTAATTTTACAAAAGGCTTGTTTGCTACAACGAAATCAACAGGATCTTCACCTGTCCTTGACATTTCACTTCGAGTTGAGGGCATATAACAATCATCATTGGATTTTGATTTCCCAAAATTTATTGGTCCATCAATATCCCATACTACAAGTTTCAGGCCCATACATTACTCCATAAATAGAAAAAAATTGAATATATGTATTATCTTAGCTTAAACGCCTTAAAATAATATTAACGTCAGTGAAATATCGTTTGGTTAAAATTCATGCATTAGAAAAATAGGCATTCGGCAAGGATTTATCAAGACGGGTCCCGGTCAAGTCCCAAGTGCTGTAAATTTCCATCAGATTCAGCCCATTGGGGATAGATAAGATTTCCCACCCCTTGGATGTTCATTTTGACACCAATTCCTTATCCGCCTGGTTGTCCTTTTATTATCAGGTTCATGTCAGAGGAACCCCTCTAAAAACAGAACAAGCCAAACAAAAGGATTTGAATAAGTTCTTAAATTTCTTTCAAATGGAAGTGGGTCATGACCAGGTTGATAATTGGACACACTGGCAGTAAGCAAACAATTTCAACGCTCATTGTCTAATACTATCTCAGAGAAAACTGGGAAACCCTACAAGGCCACCTCAATTAACTGCACCATGGCAACTATTCGTCATGCGGGTCGGTGGCTTCATCACCAAAGGCCATTAATTGCAGGTGATCCTTTAGTGGGTGTTAAGGATTTACAAACAGATGCGCCAGAATGGAATGGCCTTACCTCCAAACAGCTCATGCGGTTAAAATCTGCCTGTGAGCAGCGTGCCAGAATCTGTACCCGAAAAAATCAAAACGCTTTACTGGAAACAGCCATTTTTTATGTTTTATTAGGAACAGGATTACGCGAATCGGAGTTGGTCTCCCTGAATGTGGAGCAATATCACTCGAAAGGGCTTCATTCAGTTGTTCGCCACAAAAGTAAGCGCGTTACTAATAAAGTACCTTTGCCGCTGGAAGCAAGAGAACATCTTGATAAATATTTAGAAACCCGTGCTACTGAACCAGATGAACCTTTATTTGTAAACAGGGCAGGGAACCGAATCAATACCCGCAACATTTATCGAATTTGTCAGCGTGTTTTAAAGCAGGTCTCTGCACTTGCGTCAGGGAATGAACAGTTTGACTTTACGCCTCATAAACTAAGACATACTTTCTTGAAGAAAGTGACAGATAAGCATGGTGTTCATTTTGCACAAGAGCTAAGTGGGAATGTGTCCATTAAGGAAATTTTTAGGTATGCCAAACCCAGTCAAGAAGAGATGCATTCAACAATCGAGGCCCTATTTGATAGTTAAGCGACTATGTTTTTAGGTAAAAGAAGAGGTTTTATATGGATTAACCTTATCTTTTAAACCAACAGATTAATAATTATAAGCATATGATATATGTAGAGTAATTTTTTTAAATATAATCATGGACAGATTGACAAGACTTCGAAGAGTAGGACTTCTATGCTGCCATTTTTCAAGAAATTTATCTTATTATAGAGGCGGATTGCATGACCAA
The DNA here is from genome assembly GCF_900640175.1 of Legionella sp. W10-070. Lineage (GTDB taxonomy): Bacteria > Pseudomonadota > Gammaproteobacteria > Legionellales > Legionellaceae > Tatlockia. The sequence continues at coordinate 16,518 of NZ_CAAAJC010000025.1, forward strand.
AAACAATCAAAAGTCAAAGACCAGTTTTTGGAAACTATACAGAGTAATTTTTTAGATATTTCTATAATGGAATGGATGAAATTATTTGGAAATCACAGTGATGCTCACCATTGGAAAAAAATTGCAGGTGATCCATTAGATGGGTGCGGTAATCTGGAACAAAAATCAGGAAAAATAAGAGCTATTCCTGGAGGTTAGTTAACGACTTACAATCTCTCAGAGTGGCTTATACACAAGACCATATGTTGGTTTCATCGGATTCTCACCGACTCATCAGTTGTGTTTAATCATGTGTAAAGCGGTCTCAGGTTTATGGGCTGTTTATGAGTTGATTGTCGGTATTTGTTGGAAGAGATTCTTTTATTTTGATTAAATTTTCTAATAAATTGTTTATCTCTTTAGTTATATTTTCCCTTCTTCTTCGGTAATAAAAATCATATCTATGACATGTATTAGTCCAAAGGTCGGGATGGATGTTATTTAAAAAGAAGGCATCTGCCAGTTTTTCCCTATAGCCAGGTGAGATAGAAAACAGTTTTAAAATAGGGTAATGAAAATCTTCTGGTTTAATCAGCGGGTTTAAAGAGACAATGATGATAAAGGGCAATTTTGATTGATATTTATTTTTCTGTTCTACTAATGATTGAATAAAACGATTGCTTTCTGAAGCTTCTATAGTAAAAATCAATAGGACATGATTATAAATGGGTGAAGAACACTTGGCATCTGAATCCATGCTGTTGAAAATATAGTTAACAATTTTATTAGAAGACCAGCAGGAAGAGCCATCCCTTTTTTGATGAAAATAATCAGTAGGATGATTGTAGCAGGTGACACTATGTATTCGCGAAGAAATAAAGCTCCCTCCCCAATTACCCAGTTGCTGGGCTAAATAAGCCTTTTCTTCATCTGATTGCAACGAATTATCAAAATAAATTTTAAAACTAAAGGTATTGGAATGAGTAATCAGTTGTTCTTTTATGATGATGACTTGCGCTTTTAAATTAGAAACAAAAAAACGTGCATAGTTATTATCATTTTGCGAAATTGCTTTTATTTTTTTATAAGTGTTAAAAAAAATATCTTTCCGTTGGTAATACTTCTTTCCTGCTGTGGTACAGGTTGTGGCACGTTGCATCTCTGCAGAGACTAATCTCAAAGTATTAATTTCTTCATCTTTTTGTAGGTATTCGAGAATGTTAAGCCAACATTCTCGAGGCAGATAATCATCTGGCTTATTGAAAGAATCATCGTTTTTAAAAAATTTCGTCAAAAGGCTTCTGATATACATAATACCATTCGTTAATTAACCATAAAGCTTCATAATAATAGGCTTGGGGATTCTATTGCAAAAAAAGAAAGCTTCATTTTATTCACTACCAGAAAAAATCGATAGCGTAGGTGGAACAAAGAAATACCAATACAAAAATAATCTCCACACATCCAGGTTATGACAAGGACTTGTCTCTGAAATCTTATACAAATAAGCTACCTCATGTGATAAAATTATGAGCATCTTTAATGTTAATAAGTATAATTGAGCATGTTTAATTCGTTTCACATCGATGGAGTAAAAGCATTTGATGAAAATAATTATGCAATAGCTAAAGATTTCTTTCTTCAAGCAATTGCTGTAAATCCAGAAGTAGCAGAAAGCTCTCTTTATTTAGGGAAATGTTTCTTTTTTTGTGATGAAAAACAACAAGCCATTTCTCCTTTAAAAAAATTCATTGAATTAAGACAAAGTAATTCAGATGAAGTAGCCCATGTTTCTTATGCATTCGATTTATTAGGTCAATGTTATGAAGCGGAAAAGAAGGACACTGCTGCATTAAGATGTTACGAGACGGCAACCAAAATTTATCCGTCTGGTGCTTCTGCCTGGAACAATATGGGCTTGTTTTATATAAAATCTGCTCTGCATTATCTTGAAACAGACCTGGCAAACAGCGCTAAGCTGTTTAAAGGCGCGTTGGCTTTTATCAAAAAAGCCTTGGAAATATGTAGTGAAAACCCTGTGTTTTTACAAAGTGCAGCCAGTTGGTATGAACAATACATTGAAGTTCTGGAAAGAGTCATTGAAGACGAAGATGCTGTACAGAAGAATATAGCAAGCAATTTTAATTATGCAATACAATATTACCGAAAAGCATTATTAATATGTTATGCAGAAGACTTAGCATTAAGAAATATTATTTTATCTAACCTTACAGAATGTTTGGCGCAATATGGTCATCATTTGTATAAAAATAAAGACTATAAAAAAGCGCAAGAAACTTATTTGGAAGCAATGCATCTTGATCCAGAGCATCTTATTGTCATTAATCAATTGGGCATGTCTCTTTTTAAGCAGGATTGCTTCCCTGAAGCAAGAAAGCACTTCTCGTCCATCCTGAAAAAAACAGAAGACAAACAAGAAATTGCGGATGCCTGGTTAAATATTGCTTGTACTTATAGATTAGAGAAAAAGTGGGATAACGCTGAAGAAGCACTTAGCCAAGCCAGGCAATTCGCACCTGAGGACGCTTCTATTGCCGAGGAAGGAATGAAGTTGACTGAATCAAAATTGGCGGCTCTTCTTGTATCTACACCTCAAATATTATTTGGCAGCTCAAATCCTGATTCTCAAGGTGCTGGAAGTAAAACAGTTCAAGAGTCAAGTTTCCAGTTTGAGTTTAACTAAAATTTTCTGAAGCCTATTTAGTTCATTACCAGTTTGGGCTGGATATGCGGTAAAACCCTAAATATGTTTAACCTAATGGAAAAATGGGGCTCAGTTCGCATTTGCCCCGTTTCTGTAATGTCACCTATAATGAGAGTCATTAAACCCCCTGCGGATTTTAATCCGAAATAGGCCAGAAGCCGATGCGTGCTGCTTCTATTCTTTTGAGAGATAGAAGCAGGAATCGCCTAGACGTCAATATTTTCTGCCTCAAGCGCATTGGTCTCAATAAACTCCCGTCTTGGCTCTACCTGATCACCCATAAGGGTAGTAAATATTTCATCGGCAGCGACGGCATCTTCTATGCTGACTTGTAACATACGCCTTACCTCAGGATCCATAGTGGTTTCCCATAATTGCTCGGGATTCATTTCTCCAAGGCCTTTGTAGCGTTGGATGGTTTGACCGCGTTTTGCCTCATCCATCAGCCAGTTTAATGCCCCTTCAAAGGAATCGACTTCTTGTTTCTTCTCTCCCCGCTTAATTAACGCACCTTCCTCGACAAGATTTGACAGTTTTGCGCCTAAGCCGACCATCTCCTTATAGTCCTTGGAGAAGAAAAACTCGGCATTCAGCAAGATAGAAGTATCTATTCCATGTTGAGTTATAGTGACTTGCGGCAAATAATGATCGGTTTCTTCATTATGGGCTACTGTTACCTGATATTGATGGGTTTTATTGCCAAGCTGCTGCAAACTTCCATGTAATTGATTTACCCAGTCAGCAATGATTTCCCGATGGTTGAAATCATCCGGATGTAGGATAGGCAGGAAAACCAGCCTTTTCAAAATCTCGACATTATAACGCCTTGAGTGTCGTTTAATAATTTTTTCAACCCGCTTATACTTCAATACCAGCTCTTCCAACGCCAGGGGGGTGATGGCTGGTAAATCCTTGCCTGGAAAAAACTCAGCGCCATCAAGCGCACTGTGAGTCAGGTATTCATAGAGCGCTTCATCGTCCTTAAGATATTGTTCCTGCTTGCCTCGTTTAATTTTATACAGAGGCGGCTGGGCTATATAAATATAGCCGCGCTCAATTAATTCCGGGGTCTGCCTGTAAAAGAAAGTGAGCAGCAAAGTGCGAATGTGGGAGCCATCAACATCAGCATCAGTCATGATAATGATGCGATGGTAACGGATTTTATCCGGATTGTATTCATCAGGGCCGATGCCACAGCCCAGGGCGGTAATTAACGTTGCGACCTCTTGAGAAGAAAGCATCTTGTCAAAGCGGGCTTTCTCCACATTAAGAATCTTACCCTTAAGGGGGAGGATGGCTTGGAATTTTCTGTCGCGACCTTGCTTGGCCGAGCCACCTGCAGAGTCACCCTCGACGATATATAATTCGGAAAGTGCCGGATCTTTTTCTTGGCAGTCTGCCAATTTTCCAGGTAATCCTGCAATATCAAGAGCGCCTTTTCGCCGGGTCATCTCACGTGCACGGCGGGCTGCTTCCCGGGCTCGGGCAGCGTCAATTATCTTGCTGACAATGGACTTGGCTATTGCCGGATTTTCCAGAAGGAAATCATTAAATTTTTCTGCAACCACCGACTCGACAACTGCTTTAACTTCTGACGAAACCAGCTTGTCTTTTGTCTGTGATGAAAATTTGGGATCGGGCACTTTTACCGATAACACGGCGGTGAGACCTTCACGGGCATCGTCCCCCGTCGTTGAAACCTTTGCCTTTTTGGCAAACCCTTCATTTTCAATATAGCTGTTTAATGTTCTGGTAAGCGCTGCACGAAAACCAGCCAAATGGGTTCCCCCGTCTCGTTGGGGGATGTTGTTTGTAAAGCAGAAAATGGTTTCCTGGAATGAATCATTCCATTGCATGGCAAGCTCTACAGCAACACTGTCTTTTTCTGTGTTTAAAGTGAATACAACGGGCATAATCGCTGTTTTGTTACGATGCAGGTGCTCAACAAAAGCTTTAATCCCGCCTTCGTAGCGGAAAGTATCCTTTTTTTGACTTCGTTCATCGTATAAATTGATGCACACACCAGAATTTAAAAAAGAAAGCTCGCGCAATCGTTTTGCCAAAATGTCATAATGAAATTCGATATTAGTAAAGGTATTGGCACTGGGCTTAAACCAAACCTGCGTTCCGGTAGAAGTTGCTTCTCCGGTAACGGTCAGCGGCGAATCAGGAACGCCATTATGATAATGCTGCTCATGCACTTTGCCATTACGGCGGATTAATAAATGTAATTCTTCGGACAGGGCATTAACAACAGAAACCCCAACCCCATGCAAGCCGCCAGAAACTTTGTAAGAATTATCATCGAATTTCCCGCCTGCATGTAGAATGGTCATGATGACTTCCGCAGCAGAGCGGCCTTCTTCTTGATGGATATCAACCGGTATGCCTCGGCCATTATCTTTTACAGTGATTGACTCATCGGCGTGGATGGTGACATGAATTTCACTGCAATAACCAGCCAACGCTTCATCAATGGCATTATCCACCACCTCAAAGACCATATGATGCAAGCCTGTACCATCATCAGTGTCTCCTATATACATGCCGGGGCGCTTTCTGACTGCATCCAATCCCTTTAAAACTTTGATGTTAGTCGAATCATAACTGGCATCCACACTCATAGGTTTCCTCATTGCCGGGGTGGCGGTAGCAAATAGGACATTATACCATTAAATAAGCGCTTTTTATATGATTTGGATATGGCTGCAGCCGCGGCGAATCGCATCAGAATGAAGGTCGCCGGGTTCAGGCTTGCTTCAGCATTAAGGATGCTAGGTTGTGATGCCCTTCTTTGACCTTTTCAGGCAAAAAAAACAAACTTGGGTGATGCTCAGAGTGTAGCAGAAGCTTCCGCTGAAACCAGAACAGGGACTGTCCGAGACATATTGGAGGGTTCCTCGATATAGCAGCTCCACTGTGTGCCAGGGAAGGCAGAGTATTTGTTGGGCTGCGCTTCGCCCAACCTAACCTACTTGTTGAGTAAGAATCATGCTAAGGATTTTTCAGGAATGCCCAATAAATCGTTTATTATATTGAGGCAGATCTCTTCATAATCTTCTTCCATACCATGGTTTTCTTTTTAATCGTTTGCATTATTTGGATTGAATATTTTATATCTTCTGGTAATTCATTATTAGGCGAGTCTTCACCTGGCCATGATGCATCACGAGTTTCTTTGTTTGGCCAACGAGAGTAAGCAACCCATAGACCATCATCTCCTTTATGTAAACAAGAACCAATTGCACCACGGGTATTGATATAGTTCTTCTTGAGCAGGTTTTAATTTAAATTTATAGATAACAGCAAACATTGTAATTACTCCATTTGAGATCACCGAATCTAAAGACTTGCTAAGACCGTGATAAACTATCAAATGCCTACTTGTAGGCAAAGCAATAATTATGCAGGAGAAGTTATAAGCATGAAGTCGCACAGGAATGTTTCGGTAAAGAAAGTTTCCGAGGCAACGGACATTCAACGTTGCCTTGCCATCCGGTATCAAGTATTTGTGGAAGGGCAAAATGTCCCTATTGATCAAGAGTCTGATGGACTTGACTCAAGCAGTGAACATTACCTCTTGTTTGTCAATCAACTGCCTGTGGGCACTGCACGGGTTCGCTACATTGATGATTTTGCTAAAATTGAGCGTGTATCTGTGTTAGAGACTTACCAAGGTCAGAGGCTAGGTCATGTGTTGATGCACTTTATAATAGAGGATATGCAACGAAATCATCAGGTTAAAAAAGCGAAGCTTGGGGCCCAATCCTATGCTATTCCATTTTATGAAAATTAGGATTTGTGGTTTGTAGTGAAGAATACCTGGATGCGGGAATTCCGCATAAAGATATGCAGCTTAAGTTTTAAATTTAAAAAATCGCCTGCCTATGGTAATTAATGCCGCAAGCTGGCGATTAATTATTCGTTGCTTTTCCTCCGATGCCTTTACCCTGCTCATGTCTTTTTTCCATGACAATTTTTAAATTTACGTTGGCTACCGCAAGGGCAATTGATGGTGCGGGAAATCATTTGTTCAGTGGAGACTGTTGGCAGGTGTGTACCGCCAACATAATACCACTGTCCCTCCTCACGCATAAACCTGGATTTTTCGTGTAGCGATTTTAAACGAGAACCATCCACAAAACTGGCTTCAAATTCCACATAACCCGTGGTTGAATTTTTAATGTCTGATTTAAGTACATGGAGCTTAATCCAATGGACTCTCTTCGCCCACCGTTTTGCCTCTGTTTCTTGAAAACCAATCAAGGCGCCATGGCGCATGGTCTCTTTAATATAATCAATATTAGCCATTGCATAAGCTGTATAGCGAGAACGCATGAGTGCCTCTGGCGTTTCTGGTGTTTGTTTACCTGTGATGAAAGGTTCGCAGCAGGATAAATAGCTTTTTTGAGAATCGCAGGGACAATTAACCATAAGGTACCTCATTCATTTTATGTCTCCTGCTGTCCCCATTTATTTGCGTAACCTGGTAGATTAGCCTATCACTTCATTATTTTAAAAATAACCAACACTCGGTTATTAATTCTGTTTCAGCAACCTCATGATCAAAATTATAATAACAAAAAATACAGGGCAAATCCCCCAGCTCTTCACCTGATTCTGGTAACCAATCACGATACAATCCATATACGGTATCACCCATATTGTTACGCGAACCCTTGTGTACAGCTACTGCATAACGACCCGCCGGCAACCGTTTTTCAATAATCTCACCTTCAAGCTGCAATTGTTCGGGTACCGTGATGCCCAGATCATAACGAAACTCTGCTGCCGGTGTGGTTTGGGGATCATCATATCCAAATCCAAAAGCGTCTCCAGCTTTGGGTTTCAGGCTAATAGTTTGAGCTTTAGCCCAGCGAATCAATCGATTAACGCTATCTCCTAATTTATGAGGATCGCCACGGTGTTCCACTACAGCTAAACGTCTTGCGTTCATTTGTTTGATAGTTACATTCATTGCCATTTCACCTTGTTTAGGCAAACAATACGGCGGTTTTTCCCAGACTTGCCAGCTTGACTGCGCTCTAAACTCACTTGGAGTAAGATTACAAGTTTGTTTAAATGCTCGTGTAAATGATTCATGAGATTCAAATCCCGCATTGATTGCAATTTCAATGATTGATTTTTCTTTATCAACAATTAATTGATGAGCGGCTCTTTTTAGACGCAGCCAACGAATATATTGTTGCAGAGATAAACCAGTAAACGCCGTAAATAAGCGATGAAAATGATATTTTGAAAAGCACGCAATATCGCTCAATTGGTTTAAAGTAAGTTTGTCGTCAAGATGCTTGCCGATAAACCCGATTACTTTTTTTAATTGACGCTCGTAATTCATACTTTTCTCACTCAAATCATCGCTTCGTTTACAGGAATAAGGTTACTGCGATCCTGAATGGGTTGTTTGACCATTATTGCTGAAATTAGCATAAAATTAAGTCTATTGTTATTCTGGAGAAATGACTGTTGAGACTCAAAGAGAGGCTTGGATAGTCTTTAACAAGTTATTGCGCTTATTCTGATATTTTATTTTTACTGATTAGTATTATTAACCATCTGTAACACTCGATTAACAAAACTTAATTTTTCATCCGTATATTTTTCACGGTCATATAAGTGCTCTTGAGCTAATGTTACCTTTAATTGCTCATATTCTTTTGCGATGTCTCTATGTGAGCGTAAATAATCCCTGAAAATCAGCTTATTACACCAATGCGCTGAGTCATGTTCAAATATATGAACATGATGCGTTCTTTTCTCACCATATGGCGGCATCCCCTTAACAAAAAACATTCGTTTTGGATCAGGGTTATTATCCCAATATTCATACCCAAGCTTCTGCAGAATGGGCACTGCGATAAGCTTCATAATTTCTAATGACTGCACTGCAATTTGAATATCCAGGATAGGTTTTGCTGATAAACCTGAAATGGCAGTACTGCCGACATGTTGGATGTCAATAATTGTATTAGCAGGAAAAACTGATTTTAGCTTGTCTATTTCAGACTGTGCTAATTTAGGCCAATCTGAATTATACGGTACGATATCAACGTAATCTTTTTTCAAAATATCAGAATTATCTCTTAGGTAATCCTCTGAAGTCATTGCCCAATGCTCATGCCCACGCCACTCACCATTTATTTTTAAATAACGAGGAGAGAACCCTTCATAACGAAAACCGTTGTTTTTTACTAATTGAATAGAGCCCGTATTTTCTGGCTGTATATTAGCCTCTAGCCGATGTAAGGCTAGCTCTTCAAATATTCTTTTCTGTACTAACTTAAGTCCGGCGCTCATATAGCCTTTGCCTGTATAATCGTTGATCCCGTAAAAGCCTATAAACGCATTTTGAAATGCGCCTTGCACAATTTCACTGACATTGAATACACCAACAATAGTGCCTGACTCATCACAGGTTAGATAACTTTTCTGATTTGCTTGCTGGAGCCGCTGCCAATATTCATCAAATTCTTGCGAAGTCAGTGGAGGTGTAACCCATGGATGGTGCAAAGATTGACTGTTTAGCATTGCCTTTAGAAATGCTTCTTTATCTTCAAGCGTTAGCTCGCGGATAGTAATATTTTTCATCATGGTTTTCTGTTATTCATTAATAAGCTCAGCCAATTTTATAGCCCAGCTCGGATCACCATTATCCTCAGTAAGCCAAGCTGCCATCAAAATTAATCGCACAAATAGCCAGTCTTTAATACGCTGGGCATCAAGCCCTGATTTTTGTGCAAGCAGCTCAAGACGTTTCGCAAATACATTTTTCACATCCTTTGTAGATGTAAGCTCACTAATGTACATAAAATCAAAAGCTGCAATTTCAAATTCTGCCTCACCAACAACACCTTTAGGATCAATAGATAACCATCCATTACCATGCTTTAAAATATTGTCATGATGTAAATCACCATGGAGAAAAATCAGTGGCTTTGGTGCATTGTCTCGACATAGCAGTCCATCACATAATTTGGGTTGTCTCGATATAATGATTTAAGCGTTATCCCTGGAATGGCTTGTTGTAATAATAACGCATTATACTTGCTGTTATAATCAATCAGCTTAATAGAACCTTGAAAGCCAAGACTGGTTAAAGCTCGTTTTTCATGGATAATACTCTGCCCATCATAGCTAATTTTTAAGACAACAGGCTCCTTGGTATTTAAAATTGCTTTGGCAACGTAATTAAAGGTCATGTTAGAAACAGGGGTTATCTCACTTAAGCTCCAATCGTTTGTAAGTGCTGTAACAATAGCAGGCAAATTAGCAATCCAATCTGTACCCTTTGAGCCATAAAGGTTTGCTATGTTTTGCCTTAGTGTTTTCATCAAATAAACCTTTTACAAAGCAGAAATTAAAAGTGAGCTATGAAATCGCAAAACGATAGCTCTGGCATCCAAATTTGCAGTTTATGTCATAGATTTTTAATGTTGAGCTCCTGCCAACAAGGAGCGCTGCTTTTATAGCGGTGTTTATCAGGTACTGCTAAATGAGGATTATTCAACGATGCGATAAACACAGACATTTGGATAGCTTCATTAAGTGCTCCTAATAATCCCCCGCATTTTGGCAGAAGCGACTTGCCTTGGTTTGTATTCACGAAAATAACCACATTCTTTGTATCCTAGCTGTTGATAGAGAGGATAGCCGTTGCTCGAGGCCTGTAAAACAGCAATATGATAGCCGAGATCTTTTGCCCGCTTTAATCGATACTCTTGCATGGCTCTACCATAACCTTTTCTGCGTTCAGAAGGAACTGTCGATAACCAATGTAACCCTGCCACTTGTGCAAAATAGCAGGATAAGCCCCTTACAACGGGCTTTCCATCAACATATCCGACATAATATTCAATCGGATCATCATCGGTTAAAACGGAAGCAACCCACGAAAAATAAGTTTTGAAAGCAGATTTGTCATTAGCTAGTACTAATGCAAAATCGTGTAATGTTTTCTCATCGGTTGCACGAATAATATTTAGCTTCGGTATGGGAAAAACCTCACCATCCCAGGTATCTAAATCAAAATACATGGCACAATTATTTTCTGTATTTTCGTAACCATTATTTTCTAAATGCGTCGGTAAATCATCTGGTTGATCATGAGGACTAATCCACCATGAAAATGGACTATTTTTCTGGTTGAAGTAATCCGTTAGTTCTGAAATTTTTTCCTCAGCATTTACTGAAGAAAAATCAGCGTCTACTACATAATTAAAGGTGTCATCTGCTAACCTTGAATTCACTAGAGTAGATCCTGGTACTCTGACTAATTCAACCTGATTTAAGTATTGAGCAAAATGTGTCATATGGACATTTAGATTGGCTTCCATAGCTTTGACTAGCTTTTCATGAGGCCAGTCTTTAGCCATAGGCCCTGTGTTTTGCGGTAGATAATCTTTCTTTCTTCCCACCCATAGCTTTGCTTTAGCATCAATCTTTTGAACTAATTTGTCTTTTCCAGAAACATAAGAGTAGATATCATCTACAAATTGAGCAGCTAACTGAATTTTAAGCTGTGCATAATCATGAGCCATATCAGGATGTTGAATAACATAGTCCCTGAAGTTTACATGACGATTGATCTGAGGACTGCCTCTTTCATGCAAATGCAAATGAAAACGGATTGCTGGAGCCTGACGTTTTGTAAAAAAGCTCACATGAGGAATAATTTGCCGCCGAACAGGATCATAACTTAAATGCGTTAGTTTTTCCGATATAAATTGAATATCGTCCAAGTTATCAAGTACTAACATCATATCAATGGCAGGCTTTGCTGGCATATCAGGAATACTGGTACTGCCGATGTGATAAATTTCTTCAATGCATTCGCCTAAAGCTTTTTGAATACGATTAGCTTCGTTTTTAAATATCTCAGGCCAATGTTTGTCATAAGGAACGATTTCTACCTTTTGTGAGCTGGCTGTTTTTATTTGGTTCCCGTTCATGGCAATTTTCCAATTGATATAACAACAATTTACAATTTGATTGCCCGAGTTGCTATCATTGTTGGCATATTTCTCAATTAAAAATCGTGGATGGGTGTTCCTCTTCATAAAACCCAGCCTTGGTGAAACGAAGTGGAATCCGGGTTCCGCTGGCCAACCATGCCCGTTTGTGCTTTACAAGCCAGGCAGTAGATAATTTAATTGAATTCTGGATTATTTATCCAATCTCGCTTGCTAAAATTTCCCATTAGCCCAGCCCCACATAACGTTTACCCAATCGTGATTAAAAGGATCCTCACAGTGATTAGAACTGTTGTCTTTTGAGTGAGTTGATCTAATATCGTCATAGAGAAGCTCTTCTGGTGCTTTGGTAAAGAAACTATCAAATGAAAGACAACGATTGATTTGCCTGGATTTTTCTTTTTTTAATTCTGATTTTCTTGAGTGTCGATTGATAATTGGAGTATCAGCTTTTTGATTCTTATCAAGGAAACGGTTTGATCGCATTTAAAGGACTATTGTAAAACTATAAGTGTGGTAAGCATAAATTGAGGAAGCAACGGAAGCAATGTAATAATCAAAAAAACCTGCATCCCTTTCTTCATACGGGATGCAACCTTTGAGTATTAAGTACATAATAGAAAACGTTAAGGTAAAATTTATAAGAACTTTAATGTTCGCTTCTGTAACTGCATCTTGCTGCTCTGTAGCAAGATTACTTGTATCTAATGTTAATTTAGCCACTTTTTTTGTAACAAGCCAAAATAAGGAATGGATGCCGTTTTCTGTAAATTTATGTGCAAGTGCAACTTCTTTTTTTAGTTCTTTGTCTTTAAACGCAACAAATCTATTATCAATAGTGTTCCAACTTACTTCATGCTGAGAAGCTAACACATCCGCTAATTCTAAATCTATATCTCGCTGTAATTTACAACGATCTACAGTTGCCAGCTCGTTTAGTTTTATTTGCCACTCTTATTTTAATAATCAATAATTGATCACAAAGATTAATTTGTGTATAGTTCAAGCCTTTTCTAAAAGGAATAAATATGGCGCACTCAAAAGTTGAGTTGAGAGAGTCAATGCAACGATATGGTAAAGTAGCATTTAGTGATAAAGAGCAAATAGAAATTCTATATTTCATCCTTCAAGATGCAAAGGATGAATTCGCACAAGATAGTGAAATCAATAAGTTAATTTCTACATGTCAATCAAAACTGAACGATGAGAAAGATCTAAAAAAAGCCATTGAATTCGTTAATAAATTTATCATTGACTTAGAAACCAAAGACCACGATAGAGGAACTATTGATTACTTAAAAAAACAGGGTCTTTATAGAATTGTATATCGCAACTCCCAAATAATGGGAGAAGAGCTACCGCCAGATGACATTCTACACACACTATTACGAAATGGCTTTGTGGGTGTTGGCGCATCTGCACTGATTATACTTCTTTTTGCTGCCACGGCATTTTTTGCAGCACCTTTTTGGCTTACGGCTATTGCGACAGGGTTGTTTGTAGGTGCTTCTGTTTATTTAAGTGGAATTTTATATGGAGTAGTTAACGATCTTTTTGCAACTCGTGCTAATTTACCTTATTTTTTATTAGGTCATCAGCCCCAACAAAAGAGTTTATTAAGAACAAATGATAAAGTTGCACAAGGAATTGCCTGGGGGGTGGCTGCTACATTTGGTCCTGTAGTAATTGCCACAGTCCTTTTTACAGTTGCTGCCACCATTACTGCTTTTTTTGTACCAATGGCAACCTTTTTATTGCCAGTAATGATGATTGCAATGCCTCTGATTGCCATAGGGGCGGAGTTCTATGCACGCAAAAAAGCACGTGAATATATGCAAGGCGAAGAGATTCTTTGGATGGGATCCAATGAATACCAATGCCAAGGCCTTAATTACATGTGTCCGACTCAGCCAGAACGTGCTGCATGGCACGCTAATTCTGACAGAAATATGTTTGGTTTTACAAAAGTGCCTTTGATTGGTCTTGTTGGTTTGGTTGGCTTGATTGTATTAAGTGCTATTAGCATGTTTTTACCACCGTTGCTCTTCGTTTCTCCCATAATAGCAATAGCAGTTCCTGCTGCATTTGCGGCTGCTGCTTGTGTCACATTGATAGCTGCAGGCGTATATATGTATGTAAATCGTAACAAACAAGTTGATGATCGTTATCGCTTGGAATTTGATCGTGCTAAAATTGAACCTAGCTTATATCTAGATGAAGACATGCCTTATGTTGAAAGTTTGGTAAAAAAATACAGTAAACGAGATCCAAGTTCTGACCTTGATTCTTCGGTTAGTGATCAAGCCAATTATGGCTCCATTTTTGATAAAAAGTCAGCTCCTAAAATCATTGAGACTCTACGAGAAGGAGTGGATGATGGTAATGGATTGGGCTCTTCCCCAAATACCTGAATCTTCTGCATATCTTGTCTACCGCAAAGAAACATGATCAAATCACCTTTTTTTGAGGTGATTTTTGGATTTAGCAATTGAGGATGCTGCAGCATGGTCAGAAGTCTAAGGCTGCGCATATTTTGCCACCAAAATCAGCAACGGATAATGTCTTAACGCGCATAAATTTTAAAAATTCATCTTGGGCTTTTTCAAACAGCCCTTTCTCCTCACAAGGAAAGACGGCACCTCTGAGATTAAAATTAGGCTCAATTTTAATCTCACAACGCCTCAGATATTTAAGTCGGTTTACTGTGATTTGCCACGCAAGTCAATTTCCCAAATGTCTTCAATTATACCATTATTTACAATATAAAATTTATCATGGAGATTAATTGTTGGATCACAATGAGGGACAATAAGCTCTAGAACATCTCCATTTTTAGGAAGCTTGCAATGTGTATCTGCTGTGATTTTTCCATGCTCATCACCAAACCCACCCCAGTCATAATGCAATCCTTCGTGACTGATAATTTTAGGCTTGTTTTGGCTGTCGAAATAAATTGATTTTGTTCCACTGTCAACAGTGACATGTTCCTTTCTATTGCTACTAATGACCGTAGTCAAAAGAGTCATCGATGGCTTAAAAGTAGTGAATGAAGTGCTATTGGTTTTGGAGCCTATTATGCCATATTCAACATCCATAACCGTATAAGATCCGGGTTGAATTTCTGTTACCTCTGAGGCTTCAGCGTCTATATCGTAAGTACCTGTTCCTGTACCTGTTAGTATTGCGCAAGGTAGACCCGATTTTTTAAATTGTTTGACTACATTGCTTGCCATCTCCATTACCTGCAATGAACGATTCTTTCTCTCTTCATAGGAGGTTATATGTTGAAGGTTGCCAGCATAGCATTGAATACCCATAAGATTTAGCCATTTAAATTGCTCTATTTTTAAAGCAAAACTTAATGCGTTTTCTGGTTTTATACCTGTCCTTCCTATCCCTGGATCCAAGTCAATTAGAATATTTATTTTGGATTGAATTGATTTGCCTGCATCATTTAAATCATACAAATTTCTCTCATTATCCACTACTACTATGGTTTCAGGAGCCTTCTTTATACATGAGATTAAACGCCTTATTTTATTTTCGGTTACTACAGGGGAAGTAATTAAAATATTATTTATTCCTGTATTAATAAGTACTTCAGCCTCAGAGACTTTTGCGGCACTGATACCTATAGCACCGTATTCTATTTGGAGCTTAGCCAATTTTGAACATTTGTGGGTTTTTACATGGGGCCTGATGTTAATTTGGGTATTTTGCGCATGTTGAAGCATAACATTTAGGTTAAATTCCAATGTGCTTTTGTCAATAACTAAGCATGGTGTATCTAAATCATTTTTGTTCATTTTGGGTGGTATTTTTAACATAATGATCCTCTTTCCGAAAACCGATCCGGTATTAATTAGAAAAACCGGCACCTAACACTTTCTGTTTGAACTGATTTGGAGTCAAATTGTTCAGTGAGGAATGAGGTCGGAAATCATTATAATCCTGTCGCCATTCTTCAATTTTGTTTTTAGCATCTTCAAGAGAAAGAAACCAGTGGCTATTCAAACACTCATCGCGAAAACTTCCATTAA
Source organism: Legionella sp. W10-070 (assembly GCF_900640175.1). Classification (GTDB taxonomy): domain Bacteria; phylum Pseudomonadota; class Gammaproteobacteria; order Legionellales; family Legionellaceae; genus Tatlockia. The sequence goes on from NZ_CAAAJC010000025.1 coordinate 32,252, forward strand.
ATGACTCAATAAACACGTTTATCTGTTGGTTTTTCCAGGCCTTGAAAAATCCAGAGTCACGTGATTCACATAAGCCCATTTATCCAATATTTTTGAAATAAACTCAGGACCATTGTCAATGCGGATAGATTTTGGCTTTTTGTTTTCCAGTACTCTAAGACTTTCAAGAACGCCTGCAACTTCTTCGCCTCGGATGGCCTCTCCTACATGAATGGCAAGGCATTCACGACTAAAATTATCCACTATAGTTAATGCCCGTATTCTCTTGCCATTGAACAAGTTATCAGAAACAAAATCCATACTCCAGCATTCGTTTAAAGTAGAGGCCAGTTGCCGCTCTTCTCGGTGAGCACCTGTCACGTATCGCCGAGGGCGCTTCCTGCGATTAAGCTCTTCTTCACAATACGGTGGACTTTTTATGATTAACCAACCAGCCTTCGCGCTTAAGCAGCACATGAATACGCTGATAGCCATAACGAACTCTTGTTTCAGCTATCTCCCTAATACGGTGTCTTATAACAGTATCTTCGCCACGGCGTGAGCGGTATTGGTATACGCTCCGGCTTATCATTAAAACTTCACAGCCTTTTGTTGAACTTATTGCGAGGTGCTGTTTCCCTTATACTGAAATATTTTGATAATTTTGTAGTTGATAGCAAACAAACAATGAAAGATTAACAACGAGCTAGTTATTACATAGAAAGTGTCAATATTTCCTAGCAATGGAATGAACGTATAAGGAGGGAAAAATTTCCCCATCGACACGAATATTATGATTAAAAATGAAAAAAATATTGTGTACGCTTTATGATTTTTTATTAAAAGAGCAACGACTGAAAAAAATACAGAAAAAAACAAGCCATATGGAGTGATAAAGTAAACGATTAGTGACCACCATCCCTTCACATCACTATTATTGTATGAAAGCGCCAATGAGAGTAGGCATGCGAGCAAGAAGCTAAAACTTAATATAAATAAATCTCGTTTAAATAATTCCGATTTTTTTAGATTGTGCTCAGATCGGCTGATGAGGGGGGAAAGTTTTTCACAGTAGTAGACCGCAATAATAATTAAAGGAAGTGTTTGGAAAAAACCTTCGAAGGAAACGTTAGCCGTACGATATAACATCGAAAATGTCGCGCAAATAAAAGCAACAAGAATCGACCAAGAATATTTATTTAAATTTTTAAGCTTATTATTTCTTGGCGTGGCCATGTGTTATTCCATTAATCTAGGACTCACTTTCTGCTAAGTGTACCCTGAGAGGTTGTGAGGAAAATTGAATTTTACTAGAAGTCACGTGTGGTGTGGCTCCCCCTCGTGGACGATCTTAGAACTTTTTTCATGGCTCCATCAAGTGAAATTATTAAATATTTTGGTTGGGGGAATAAAATGCAAAATTTGGTTTTTTATTAAAATCATGAAATGTTCTGGTTAGCTCACCTAAAGTGCCTAAACTCCCTAAAATGAGTACCTTAGCCTATGATTAAAAAAATGCTTGACCCCATTGTTGCTATATACCTTACCAACGGAAGTATGATGACTGGCTCACTCTTAGTATTGCATTTTATTATATTAGCTACATCTCTTACTTGTAGGCGGGTGGTAAATCAATTAAAATGCAATAAAAATTTACTTTTTAAATATTAAATGGCCAAAAATATTGTTTTATTAGACGTGGATGAAACCATATGGTTTCACTCTTATGCGGATCATTCGGCTGCTCTCAATGTGGAACTAATACGTCGATTAATTCAATTAGGTGCAACCGATGTTTTTTTGTTTACAGACATGATTCTCGACAGTGCCGTCGTCCAACATAGAATAGGTGTTATTCAAGCTCTGGAAGGTTTCGGTTTAAAAATACACGGTGTAGTCACACCAAGCGATATCCTTTGGAACAATACTTCAATCCCTCCAGATATCATCTTAAGCGCAGAAAAAGCAAGAGAATATATGGGTGCTGCACTTACAAATAATAAACCGGGTACTGCGTATGAAATTGCTTTAAATGAAATGAGGACAAGGGGCTCGGTGTCGAAGGTTAACAGAGATAAAAGCCATTTTATTTCCCGAGAAATATTGCCTGTCATTACGAACCTGTTTCATTATCGACATCTTAAGGGATTGCTTTTTGAACTATTTTTAAAACACCTAAGCGAAGAAACTCAAAAAATTATTGTCATTGATGATAGGCATTCAGTTCTTACCGCCGTTAGAAAAATTTGCGAACAGCAAAAATCTTTTTTAGCATCCCAAAATCTTATTGTCGATACCATTCATGTTCGGCAAAAAAATAAAGGGGTTTATTACAGTGCTGAGTCTACAGAAAAGAATTTACCACTTCACATGAGCAGTCCTTACGATATTAATAACTTAGATTCGAGTACTCTTCAGCGTCCAGATGTTATCCGTGTGCGGCAAGAAATTTCTCGCCTTAAACAAGTTAGTACGCCATTCTTTAGAGAGAGTCGGCAAATTAAAGCTCATCGCATTGAACAAGCTTTATTTCAAGCCTTGAAAATGGGGTGTGAGGATGTAACACAAGATTTTAGTGTACGTAAAGAACTGGCGCACCATAGGATATTTGGTTTTTGGGGGTTAAAAAAAACAACCTCAATCCTCAATATAGATACTTCAATTTCGCCCTCTACAGTAAATTTATAATACGGAGGGTAAGATTCAATTGACAAATTTCTTCTTGCCGCTCTTGCAAGTGTTTATCAAAAGTTGACCTGGATTTTTGCCAACGATGAGCAACAAAATGTTCTCCTAAAATGGAATATCCGATTTTTTAAGTTTGCGAATACAAATATATTTTGCATCGATTATTGAAACCTTAGCCTATCCATAATTACTTTTTGCACTAAATGCGAAATTAAGTGGTACTCATTAACTTATCTAGCAAATTGTATTTAGTTTACTAAACAGTTTACATTTTGTTGTTTTGAGAGGATAATCAGACTCTGTTAGCAAGGGAGGATGAACAACAAATGACCTTTGGGGATACAATAAGGGAAGCGAGGATGCGTGAAAAAATCACATTAAGGAAATTTGCAGAAATGGTTGGGGTAAGTCCAACTTATATTTCGCAAGTCGAGCGGGGTGAGCATGCCCCTCCTTCTATAGAGCGAATAGAAAAAATAGCACAAATACTAAAGTTAGACATTGATGAAATGATTGCTTTGGCAAAGCGCACACCTACTAGCTTGGGGATTGCATTAAATAAGCATCCTAAGCAGGTTGCAGATTTTTTAAGGCTTGCACCAAAGCTCACCAAAGAGCAAATGGATAAATTATTAATTAAAGGAAATGATTTTTTAAAGGATGATGAATCATGATAGATGTACCTTTCATAGCCAAGGAAAAAATTGAAGAAGAGGCTTCGCATCTAAGGGCAGAAGCTTATAAAGAACTCAACTTAACATCAAATGGGCCTGTAGATATTGAATCAATTATGGAATGTTATCTTGAGCTATCCGTTGATTATACACCACTTGAGTCGGGCGTTTTAGGCGCGCTGTATGTAGCTGAAAAGCAAGTTGAAATTAACGAAAGCATTCTGCCTGATAAAGATAAAAAAAGCACTGGGATTTTTAATTTCACATTAGCACACGTGTTGAATCACATTAAAGGTAACCCGACCCAAAATTAAACAAGTCTAAAAAAGCATTCGTTGCATCACAATTAAGGTAACCCGAGATTGTGGAGTACAACGATGGCAAGCCCCTATGAAAAGCGCATTGATTGGCAGCGAATATATCACAAGTATCGGCGTTCTCATCTAAAGAAAAGAAGTTTACTTCTGGATGAGTTATGTGATTTGACAGGGATGAATCGCAAGTACTTAATTCGAAAACTGAATAAAAAGAAAGTGATGACTGCCAAACGACGTGGAGCAAACCCAACGTATGAACCCGCAATTTATTTACCGATCATTAAACCCATTTGGTTAGCAGCGGATCAAATTTGTGGTAAACGCTTAAAAGTAGTTCTCAATGATTGGCTTCACTTTTATGAGGATGAATTCGAAGAGCTAGAAGAGACGATAAGGCTCAAGGTACTGCAAATAAGCTCTGCGACATTAGATAGGCTATTAAAGCCACTCAAGGCGAATTACAAAGGGCGGGGTATATCTGGCACCAAACCCGGTACTATCATTAAGAATCAGATTCCGATTAAAACAAACCAATGGGAAGAAACCAAGCCAGGATTTATGGAAGCAGATACGGTTGCGCACTGTGGAACCTCTCTCGAAGGTAATTTTGTCTGGAGTTTAACCATGACTGATATTTTATTAACTTGGACAGAAAATCGGGCAATTTGGAACAAAGGCGCTTATGGAGTAGGTATTGCTATTGATGATGTTGAGGCTAAATTACCTTTTGAAATCAAAGGGTTTGACTGCGACAACGGCTCAGAATTTTTAAATTATCACCTGATTCGAAAGTTTGCAGAAAGACCCCAGGAAAAAGCGATTCAATTCACTCGTTCCAGACCTTATAAGAAAAATGATAACGCTCATGTTGAGCAGAAAAACTGGACTCATGTAAGGCAGCTATTTGGTTATCACCGATTTGATAAAGAATGCTTAGTTGCCATGATGAATGACCTTTACCGTAATGAATGGAGCCTTTATCAAAATCATTTTATACCCACGATGAAATGTATTAAGAAAGTTAAAATTAACTCTAAATATCAAAGAAAATTTGATAAGCCTAAAACACCTTATCAACGTGTACTGGATTGTCCTGATATCACAAATGAAAAGAAAGATATGTTAAAAAAAATACACCAGACATTGAATCCATTCGAACTTAAACGGATAATTGATAAAAAATTGAAACGTATCTTTAGCTACGTTCATTTGAATAAAAACCCGAGAAAAAAGATCTAGTGCCGTTGTCTATGGATATGTGGATAAATCCTTCGGACCAGTCATCGCCCTAACGGGACGTATGAACAAGCCATGGATAACGCGAAAGCGTTACCCACAGCTTGACCACACTCGATGACTTTTTGCCCACATACCCACAGACACAACAACAAGTTTTTTCTCTTATTTTTTAATAAATGGGTTACCTTAATTGTGATGCAACGAAGCACTGATTTTGGCTCTATTTAAATTATTTCGGGTTACCTATTTCCGTGATGCAACGGG
>NZ_CAAAJC010000026.1 GCF_900640175.1 Legionella sp. W10-070
GACTGAATGAGTTTGATTTAAATAGAACTGCTATGGTAACAAATTTACATATTGCTACAAAATTGGCTGCGTAAATTTAAATCATATGCTGCTCTAGTACAACGTTTCACTGAATCTGTCTTACACTGCCATTCCCGCGCAGGCGGAAATCCATAGCCCAATTTAGCTCCTCACTTCACCTGGGAGATAGATTCCCGCCTATCTGCTCAGACAGGCTGAAATTGAATGCAAAAAAGATTGCATGCCTTAACGCTTATCTGATAAATTCAAAAAAATAATAAGCTATTGATTTGATAAATGATATAGTATGCAGGTTACTCTTTTGCTGAAGATGGGTTCTTTGACAGTGTAATGTGGTGTAAGAGTTAGCTGCTATTTTCATATTTACCGTAATGGTGTTAATTTAGCTGGGTTGCTCACAAATAAGGCACGACCTGTTGTTATACCAACTAAATTATCGATTTTATAGAGAATTTTTATGGAAATAGTGTTGACTTTGACAAAGTAGCACTTGATAATTTGTCCATGTACGTTCTCGGATTAGAGCGATGATTGCGTACTGTAGTCAATGTCACTTTGGTGGATTGATAGCTAAACGGGAAATTAATAATAAAAAGTGGAGATGAAGCATGTTAAATCTGAAAAAAACAGCGGTAGCTGTTCTTGCTTTAGGTAGCAGTGCAGTATTTGCTGGAACCATGGGCCCTGTTTGTACCCCTGGTAATGTAACTGTTCCTTGCGAAAGAACCGCTTGGGATTTTGGCGTACAGGCACTGTATCTTCAGCCTGCTTACAACGCTGATTTTGCTTACGGCCCTTATTCAACTGATGGAGTTTACACTCGTTATCATGATAACAATGCTGATTGGGGATGGGGATTCAAGCTGGAAGGCTCTTACCACTTCAATACCGGCAATGACTTGAACCTTAACTGGTACCACTGGAATAAGAAGACCAGAAATAACTACGCTGGTGTTCTGTTTGATGGTATTGACGCGCCATTTTTTGGTGCTACCCGTTTTGAGCCAAAATGGGATGCTGTTAACCTGGAGTTCGGTCAGCATGTAGACTTCGGCGATTATAAAGACATCCGCTTCCACGCTGGTGTTCAATACGCTCGTATCGAACATGAAATCAGAGCTGCTGGTTCTATGTTTGCGCCAGGTTCTCTGCCAAGCATCGCTCTGACCTCTAACCACAAGTACAATGGTTTTGGTCCTCGTATCGGTGCTGACATGACCTACAACTTCGGTAACGGTTTTGCCATCTACGGTAATGGTGCTACTGCAATCCTGGTTGGTGATGCCAAATTCAACAGCTCTGCTGCAACCAGTGCTTTCGGTCCATTGCTGCCTACTTTTGCCAGAGTTAGCGGTTCTAAAACCACTATCGTTCCTGAAGTAGAAGCCAAGTTGGGTGCTAAATACACCTACGCTATGGCTCAAGGTGATCTGACTCTGGATGCTGGCTGGATGTGGGTTAACTACTTCAATGCTAACCACTACATCAGCACTGCCGGTACCTTCCGTGAAACCGATTTCGGTATCCAAGGTCCTTACGTTGGTTTGAAATGGGTTGGTAACGTGTAATTTGTCAACCTGACAGATGCTTTATAAAAGCCCATCCTAGTTGATGGGCTTTTTTTTGACAATGGAGTGATTAATGTTGAAAAAAACAACCTTAGCTGTTCTTGGTTTAGCAGCAAGCGGATTCGTTTCAGCAGGGATGTATTCTCCGCCACCAGCACCTTCTTGTGCCCCTGGCGATGTTACGGTTCCTTGTGAAGCAAAACGATGGGATATTGGTGTGCAGGCTTTGTATTTAAAGCCAACCTATGATGCAGACAGAGGCTATGAATTTACCCCCGCCGGTACTTTAAGGGAAGCTAATGATGACTGGAGCTGGGGTTATCGTTTGGAAGGATCTTATCATTTTAATACAGGCAATGATGTGACCATGACCTGGATGCATTTTGATAATGATTCAACACAGTCTGGTTTTGCTGGTCTGACGCCTTTTTCCGGGGCTTCTTTTGTTCCATTCAACCTGTCTCTGGATACTCGCTTTGATCAGGTGAATCTTGTCATGGGGCAGCATGTTGATATCGGATTGCTGAAAGATGCTCGCTTCTATGGTGGTTTGCAATACACCAGAATCCGGGTTGATGCACGAAACCGATATCTGGCTACACCCGTTGCGATTGCTCCTGTTGCGCCCGGCGGGTTTGTCCTGAATCGCAATGTCGATTTCAATGGCTTAGGTCCCGTTATTGGTGTGGATTACGCCTATAATCTAACCCACGGCTTTAGCCTGACAGCTAATCTTGCTGGTTCTATTCTCTATGGTTCAAGCCGCTATAACTCTGCTTTTGCATTTTCTCCAAGCGGGTTAGTACCGGCCGGTGTATATGCCAGTAGAAAATCGATAGTACCTGGTGTTGAAGCCAAGCTGGGACTAAATTACGCTCATGAACTGGCTCAGGGCACTTTTAATATTGAAGGTGGTTATCAGGTTGTTAACTACTTCAATGCTCTGGAAACAAGAGGTGTTACCGGTTTTGGCGTTGCTGGAGACTCTGACTTTGGACTTTATGGCCCTTATATAGGGGTCAAGTGGGTAGGTAATGTTTAACTATTAAAAGCCCGAAAGGGCTTTTTTTATGTTGTTTCTATTTTACCCTGCCTTCGCTTCTTGCAGCCAGGTAATCTCATGATGGCTTCTAAAGATCAAGTGGGTTGATGGTTGCGTTATTACGCTGAGGCTGGGAGCTATAATATGGCTTGCGCTTAAGCAATCCGGTGACTAATAAAAATTGTGCAAGATAGTAACTAAGCATGACGGCAATGTCAGCCCATGTCTTGTCAAAGATGAAATAATTTAACGCTAAAATAAAATCCGATAATAAGAACAAACAGGCACCAATGATAATTGGTAGTGGATATTGGACTACCTGAAAAGCAGTGAATACCATTAAGGTTAGCATGCATAGGTAGATGGTAACAGGAAGAGCCATGTTTCCCAGATAAGGGATGAGGTAACGATAGCCTAAGCTGATTAATAATAAGACCGGAATAAAATAAATTAGCCGCATAATACGAAATTGACTATCCTGCAGGTATAAACCGATATAAATGCAGTGGGTCAGCAGGAAGGCTATGATACCTGCTTTCAGTGCAGCCTCACCTGGTAGCGTCAAAACCACATCGCCAAGCATGGAAAACCCCAGGGCAGCAATCAGCAATCCTTTTGATTGCCACAAAAGACTGGATCGTGAGGTTAACCTTATCAAGAGAAGAATTGGTATGGGCTTTAGGATTGTGGTAAACGGGTATTGGATAAAAGGTAGAAGGAAAAGGTAGAGCCCCATGCTGATAAGGACTAGTGAATGAAACGATTTTGATTGTTTTCCCGGCATTTAAGGGCTCCTGTTAATTTTTATCATGCTATCAAACTTATCCGTTCAGAGATTTGTTATTTGCCAAAATTTGTTTTAATATTGCCTGACTTGGGTTTTTTTGGATCAGTAAATATGAAAAAAATAGCGGTTATCCTAATTGCAGCAATGTTTCTGTCAATCGGCAATGCCAGCAAGCTTAGTAAATTTTTAGATAAGATGGAAGAAAAGAATAAAGCGCGTCAGGCACGTGAATGGCAGCAAGATATGGAGTTTAGTGATTTTGTTTTTCGCCTGGATAAGCGCTATACAGATGAGCGTGGTCAACACTGCCGTGATTATGTGTTCAGGGCGCGCAGTAACCCATACCGACATGGTTATTATACGGTATGCGATGAGCGCTAGGTTCTGTGCACTTATCTACTATCTTGGCCAAAAAGCCTTGATTTTCTGCGCTCCGATGCTCACATACTTCGATGTATGCTCCGCTTCGGTGCTCGCCAATCAAGGCTTTTTGACTCAAGCTAGCGATAAGGGCACAGAACCTAGTCAGTCAATGGGTCTTTTGCGAAATCCTACTGTATACAAAGCGTAATGACTTCCACTTGCGCCTTTACAGCGTGGAAGTTCTACTGGTTAACTGCGTTGATGAAACAGATTGCGGATTGCGTCAGGAATGGCAACGGATTTATTCTCCACATAGTCTACCCAGACGATTTTACTTGTACCCTGGGTCATTAGCGCTTCATTTTGAAAAATTTCATGATCCATCATGATGCTGGAATGGCCTAAACTGTGGACACTGCTTATTAATGTCAAGGTTGCCGGATAAACGATAGGTCTGAGAAAAGTGCAGGCCACATGAATGACCACCGGTCCAATGGCTTGCTTCATATCAAAATCAAAGCTTTCTAACCATTCGATGCGGGCTTGCTGGAAATAATCAAAATAACGTCCATTATTTACATGGCCCAGGGCATCCATGTCCCCCCATTCAATGGCGAAAATCTTTTTATGAACATTTATTTTTTGCTCGGTCATGATAAATCCATTGGATCCATATCCACATTCCAGCGAACAAGATGAGTTAATTTATTTATTGTTAACCACTCCCGAAGTTGCGTCAATGTGGTTTGCAATTTTTTCCGTGAAGGGGATTTAACAAGCAGTTGCATACGGTGTTGATTGGCTTTTCTTGCCAGGGGGGCAGGGGCGGGGCCTAATACGTTGATCTCCTGGGAGACTAGTTGTTTTTTGATGCGCTGAAGAAAACCAAGTACTTTCTCAGCTGATTTGTCTTGAGCCCTTATCATGGCTAAAAAGTGATAAGGTGGGAATTGGGCTTCCTGCCTTGAGGCTAATAATGCCTCGGCAAAAGCTTCATAGCCTTCTTGAATAAGCAAATTAAGCAGGGGGTGGTGAGGCAAATGGGTCTGGATGACTACCTGCCCTGGGAAGTGCGCGCGCCCGGCGCGGCCAGCGACCTGAGTCAGTAATTGACCCAGGCGCTCAAGGGCGCGGAAATCCTGGTTAAAAAAACCAGCGTCTGCATCAAGGATTACCACCAGGGTTAAACGTGGGAAATGGTGCCCTTTGGCGAGCATCTGGGTTCCGACAATCAATGTCGCCTCGCCTTTTGCAATGCGTTCAAGATGGTTATTCAGGGCGTTTTTTCTTTGAACCACGTCACGGTCAATTCGCAGCAGACTGGCATCAGGGAATTGCTCCGCCAGGTACTCATAGATACGTTGGGTCCCTGCACCAATCGGCATTAGCTCCTTGCTATGGCATTTTTTACACTGCGAAGGAATGGGATTGGCCAGACCGCAGTGATGGCAGATCAGACGGGCTGACTTCCGGTGCAAGGTGAAGTGGCTATCACAGGCTGGGCAATCAGCTATCCAGCCACAGGAACAGAGTAATACAGGGGCAAATCCACGGCGGTTAATAAAGATTAAAACCTGGTTGTTCTGTTTCAGATGCTCATTAATGATGTTTAAACTGTTGGTTGCCAGCCCATGTTGTAAAGGCGTATGGCGAATATCAAGGATTTGATAATGCAAGGGGTTACTGTTGAGGGCTTTCTGATTGAGGCGCAACAGAGAATATTTTCCCTGCAGGCAATTATAAAGGCTTTCAAGGCTTGGCGTTGCTGACCCTAAAATGACGGGAATATCGGCTTTGTAGGCACGGAGAAGCGCTGTGTCTCGGGCTGAGTAACGAACGCCCTCCATTTGTTTGAGTGAAAGGTCATGTTCTTCATCAATAACGATTAAACCTAACGTCGGCATGGGGGTGAAAATTGCAGTTCGCGTGCCGATGACGAGTTTTACCAGATTATTGCTGGCAAGTTGCCAGGCATATTGGCGCTCAGTCTCATTTAAATTGGAATGGATAACCACCATCGGTTCATTAAATCGTGCCTTGAAACGTGTCAGAAGTTGAGGGGTCAAGCCAATTTCAGGAACCAGTATAAGCACCTGCCTGCCTTGCGCCAATACTTGGGAAATAACCTGAAAATAAACTTCCGTCTTCCCGCTACCCGTCACCCCATACAGTAAAAAGCAATGGTATTTATTTAAATGATGGCTAATGGTATGAACGGCAGCTCCCTGCTCAGGATTGAGGATTAGTGGCTGGTTTATAGTTTGGTTTACCTGAACAGGCAATGCAATACGCTGATGTACCTGGAGAATGCCAAGTTCCACAAGCGGCTTAAACTGGGGCTGTTTGAAGTCTTTATCCAGCAGGGTTTTCTTACTAACTCCTGCCTCCTGTCGGGCGAGAAAATCAATTAGCGCATGTTGCCTATGGGCTCGGGTTGTAATCAATGCATGTGCTTTGTCCGCAGGCAAGGCTAATTGGTAATAATCGGTTACAGGCAATTGGCTCTTTTTACCCAGGCGATAAGTTTTAGGTAAGGCTAAAGGAATGACCTCAGACAACGGCGATTGATAATAATGGCTTACCCACTGGCAAAGTTCAAGCAAGCTGTCGCTTAACAGGGGCTGCTCATCAATGACCTCATGGATCAATTTAAGTGTATCGGGTGCGGTCTGGTTGCTTGCCCCTTTGCCGATAACGATCCCCAGACGGGTTTGCTTGCGGAAAGGAACCCAGACCCGGGCGCCAATGCAGGGGTGGAGTGTTGGAGACCGGTAATCAAAAAAATCGTAATGGGTGTGAGGAATGCAGACTTTATAAATAGTATCCATAGCCTAAGGGCGTTGCCATTGATGGCTTGCGGATTGTCCGGGTGCGGAAAAAACCTTTACAACCACTTTTTCAATACGGTGCCTGTCTAATTCAGCAGTATCTCTGATTAATTCCTCAACAAACCATCGGGAGAGTTCCTCTACAGTGATATTAGAGAGGGGCATGAGGGTAACGTCTTCTTTAAGGAAGGGGATTTTTTTATGGTTAAAAGTAAAGTAATAATAGTCGTCATCTTCCGCATACTGCAAAAAGGGGGAAAACTGCGGCATCAGGAAAGTCTGATTTAAATGGCGGCATAATTTATGGATACGTTCCTTATAATAGCGGTAATCAAACGTCATGCCATTTTCTTCAACCCAGGTTGTCAGCGCCAGGTAAACACCGTACATATGCCCATGTAAAGGCTCGCGTTCAGTAGCGGAGAAAATGGTGGTGTGGCCTGCGGAAAATTTCATCGACTCTTTTTGCAGTTCCACTGTGGTTAAATATTTTTTCATAAACTTGCTCGCTTATCCTGCAATTGAAAGCCCATCAATGCTATATCCAGCTTTTTTGTCAATGCAATCACTTTAAAGAGCTCCCCCATTTCGCTCGGCTGCAGCAGTTGTTTAACGGCTTGCTGCCTGTTCAGATGGCCAGGCTCATCATTCATCTGTGCAAACAAGCTTAGCAAACCGCAGGCCAGCAAGAAAGAGGCTTGATTGGTATACCCTGCAATATGAAAACCGGCTGCATGGGCAGTTTCTGCAACCTGGGTGAAATCAACATGGGCGGTGATATCCTGTTCGCCAGGATGGATGAGAGGATTGCCGTGAGCCTGATGTTGATAGTGGCACATTAAAGTGCCCATATTGCGATCGGGGTGATAATACTCATGCCGGGGAAAGCCATAATCAATTAAAAGGACGACCCCTTTTTCCAGCATGGCATAACACTGTTGAATCCAGCCATCCATAAACAAATTAGCTTCTGATTGGTAGGGAAGCAAATCATCTGCCAGCACGGTTGCTACATAAGCCTGCAGGCGCTGATCGCTGCATGGCTTAAATATTTCCTTAAGTTCGCCATTGTCATCAAGGGTAACATGGCTTTCTAACAAGCCCTCTTCGGTGTTAAGAAAACGATGGACAGGCATGGCATCCAGCACTTCATTGGCAATGATGACACCGGTAAAGGGTGTTTGCGGCCATTGGTCAAGCCAATGGATTCGATCGAGTAAATGCGGGATTTTTTCCTGTACCAATGCTTGTTGCCGTTGTTTTAAATTACTGCTGACTTCCAGGATAAAATAAGTTTCCGGGAGTGCATCCAGTTTTTCAAGTTGTAGTAAAATATCAACGCACAGGCGCCCTGAGCCAGCCCCAAACTCGAATAAACAGGGATTTTCCAGGGCACTAAACACTTGCTGGCATTGATTGGCCAGGGTTTGAGCGAATAAGGGCGTCAACTCCGGTGCGGTGATGAAGTCACCCTGAGGCCCGAATTTTTGTAGTCCCGAACTATAGTAGCCAAGACCAGGCGCATACAATGCTTGCTGCATGAATTGGACAAAAGGGATAGCACCCTGCTGCTTAATTTGCTGAGATAATAAAGTCAATAAAGTCATAGTTGATTAAAAATTATAAAACGAGGAAACATACCTTGAATCATGTTAATAAACAAGCCACAAAAGTCGCGTTGATTACCGGTGCTGCAAGACGCATAGGTGCTGCAATGGTAAGAAAACTCCATCAGGCTAATTTTAAAACAGTCATCCATTGTCATCAATCCCTGAATGATGCAGATAACCTGGCCCGGGAGCTAAATCAGCAACGCGAGGATAGTGCCTGTGTGGTGCAAGGAAATCTAATGGCTCCTCATGCGGCAGAGAAAATAATTGCGGCAACGGTAGATTGGGGCAAACGTCTGGACTTGCTAATTAATAATGCATCGGTGTTTACTGCTACCGCACTGGATTCGGCAGTCGATAAAACAGATTGGGACTCCTTGTTTAATGTCAATGTGAAGCTTCCCTTTCAATTGAGTCTTGCAGCTTATCCTTATCTTAAAAAGCATCAAGGCAGCATTATTAACATTACCGATATTCACGCGGATAAGCCCCTGAAAGGCTATGCGGTTTATTGCCAGACTAAAGCGGCTTTAGCCATGCAGACAAAAGCGCTGGCCCGCGAATTTGCCCCCCATGTGCGTGTCAATGCCATTGCTCCGGGCGCTATTGCCTGGCCTGAAAATGAAAATAGCTTAAGTGCCGAGATCCAGGAAAAAATTATTGCCCAAACCCCCCTGAGGTGTCATGGGCAGCCCAATTTTATTGCCCAGACCCTGCTTACTTTCATTGAAAACCCTTTTATTACAGGCCAGATACTGGCTGTGGATGGGGGGCGGAGTATTGGCTAGGATTTTTCCCGCCAGAAAGCGGTTCGCTGAAATGGAAATTTTGTAGATAGCTTGCAATTTGAGCCAGGTTTTCAAGGGCGTAAAAAGCATGTAACTGCTCTTTGGTGAACCATGGTTTGAAGTAATAGCGAAACAGGGATTTACTTTGCAGCAGGGCTTTGTGTTCATTTTCCAGTCCGGCCAATTGTTGCAGATGTTGCATAAATAGCGCTTTAAGCCGGACATCCTCTATAACTAATCTTTTTTCCTCTAATAAATGCTCAAAGAGCCAGGGCTTGCCGGTGCCTGCGCGGCTTACCATATAGCCATCGCACAGACTGGTTTTCAGGGCATGCAAAAGACTGTCCCTGTCAAAAATATCACCGTTGGCAATGACTGGTATGGACACTGCCGATTTGATTTTCGCTATTTGATTAAAGTCAGATGGGTTATCATAGTTATCTGCCCAATGCCTGCCATGAACGATAATCGCATCCGCCCCTGCTTCTTCTATTGCCCTGGCCAACTGAATGTCAGTAGCATTTCTCTGAATGCGGATTTTAACGGTTAGGGGGATGGTGATTGTTGCCCGTACTTTGCTGATAATTGCGGCAAGTTGTTGAGGTTTATCAAGCAGGGCGCTGCCCGCCCCTTTTTTACGAATTTTGCTTTTTGGACAACCACAATTAATATCAATCAAATCTGCCCCAAGCTGCTCAAGACAGGCGGATGCCTGGGCCATTATCACAGGATCAGAGCCTGAAATTTGATAGCAAAGTGTTTTTTCTTTTGCTGAGCGAAACAGGTAGCGGGAATTTGCCTTATGCTTATGGAGCACATCATGGGCGGAGACCATTTCTGTCACACAATAAGCAGGGGGAGTATATTGATAGAAGAGTTCCCGAAAAGGGGCACAACTGAAACCGGCCAAAGGGCCTTGGATTAGACGATTGGCTAATTGCAGTTTGCCAATGGATAATGGGCTGCCAAGAAAATTCATTAAAAAGCATTAAAAGCAAGTTTCTAAATTGTTTTCTATTATACACATCAATTATGATCGGCGCTGTTTTGTTTGCTTTAATCGCACCCTGCTTTAAACAATTAAATAAGGTAACCATGGATAAGACCTATTTTTCGCCTTTAGAGTTACTAAAGATCGCTACCCAGCATGCTTATTGTGCAGAACATTTGCTGCAATGCCACGGGGAAATCAGTACCGCTGATCATCAGGCAGTCGATGCTTTAGAGGCTGTGACCTCGCTGATGCATATGGCTTTTGAATTGACGTTTAAAGCTTACCTGCTCCATGACCATAAAAAGATCATTCAGCATAAACGGTTGCTGGAGCTGTTAGAATTAAACAGCGAATTGGGGCTGTCTGCTAAAGACAGACATTTGTTGAAAATTTTATCAAGGCAGCAGGGCTTCCGCAAAGGGATTGATTATAATTTGTGGCAAGACAGGCAACAGTTACATGTATTTTGCATGGAAATCATTGCGCTTTATGAGCAATTGCAGCGGTTGATGCCTATTGAGTTACAAGCGAGCTATCAGAGCGTTTAACAGCAAGTCTGGCAAACAGGGCATCTGCTAAATTGAGGAATTCAGCCTTGGCAGCAGTCAGATTTCACGTTAGGATTATCATTTTTTTATGGGATAAGATGAATGGAGCAACCTAAAGTTATTTCAACCCAGGGTGTGCAGGAGCAGTTTTCCAGAATAAGTGCACACCTTAATGCACGTATTCTCGGTCAGGAAAGCCTTATTTCAAGATTATTGATTGCCTTGCTGGCGGATGGCCATTTGTTAGTGGAGGGTGCTCCCGGGCTTGCGAAAACACGTGCTGTTAAAGAATTATCCGCGGCAGTGGAGGGCGATTTTCATCGTATCCAGTTTACACCGGATTTATTGCCCGGGGATTTGACAGGCACTGAGGTCTATCGCCCTGAAAATGGTTCCTTTGTCTTTCAGCCAGGCCCAATTTTTCATCATATGCTCCTTGCCGATGAAATTAACCGTGCTCCTGCCAAGGTACAGTCAGCTTTGCTGGAAGCTATGGCCGAACGGCAGGTAACTATTGGCGGCACAACCTACCCTTTGCCGGAGCTGTTTTTGGTAATGGCTACGCAAAATCCCATTGAGCAAGAGGGTACTTATCCGTTACCGGAAGCGCAGCTTGATCGCTTCCTGATGTATGTAAAAATTGCTTACCCTGATACTCAGGTGGAGCGGGATATCCTTTCTTTAGCCCGCACCGAGGCAATCGGAGCCTTGGAGTTAACTGGGAAAGCATCAACAATTAAGCCTTTAACGCAGACGGACCTTTTTGAAGCGCGGCGAGAGGTATTAAAGGTGCATACCAGCGAAGCGCTGGATAACTATTTAGTCCAACTGGTTGTAGCGACCCGCAATCCTGCCGTGTATAGTGAGGAGTTGGCTCGCTGGTTACGTTATGGCGCCAGTCCGCGGGCAACAATTGCCCTGGATCGCTGTGCCAAGGCGCATGCCTGGCTTGCTGGCCGTAATTATGTGACACCGGAGGATATCCATATCATTGCTCATGATGTATTAAGGCATCGCATCCTGTTAACCTTTGAGGCAGAGGCGGAAGGGATAAGCAGTGATCAGTTTATCGATTCCTTGTTACGGTTAATTGCTGTCCCCTAGGGGAGTGTTATGGCTGATGGCTTAATTGCTGAACTGGATGAATTAATTGCTTTCAAACGCTATGCTCAGCGGACAAATTACCAGTCCTTGAAGAATACCGTTCATCCAGGGAATCATCATGCAAAATTACGAGGCAGGGGCATGGATTTTGCCGAAGTTCGCAATTACCAGGCTGGTGATGAGATCCGCCATATGGAATGGCGAGTGACTGCCCGTACTGGTCGTCCACATATCAAGCTTTACCAGGAGGAGCGAGAGAGGCCTGTTGTGCTGCTTTGTGATTTTAATCCGTCGATGTATTTTGGCACCCGATTGGCTTTTAAATCGGTTGTTGCTGCCCGGTTAGCCGCCATGATTGCCTGGACTGCCGTTAGGCAGGGTGACAAAGTGGGGGGGTTAATCTACTCCGCAACCGGGCATAATGAATTTAACCCGCGTGGCCGTAATTTAGGCGTTTTGCCTTTATTGGCTGCCCTGAGCCACTACACCCGGGAAATCCCAGGGAATGATAACGGGCAAAATTCGCCCAAGTCCTTAAGTGATACCCTCGTTCGTTTAAGGCGGGTAGCAAGGCCAGGTAGCATATTGGTAATCATCAGTGACTTTTACCAGTTGGATGAAGAGAGCGAGCGCCATTTGGGACGGCTGCGGGCCAGTAATGATGTTTTAGCCTATCATGTTTGTGATCCTCTGGAACTCGCACCGCCCAAGCCGCAACATTACCCTATTACTGATGGCAGACAGGAAGTCCTCCTTGATATGACCAGGAAGGAAGTCAGCGATGGGTATCAACTCTATTGCGAGCAACGGATTGCTGCTCTACAGGCTTTATTTAACCGCTTGCAAATCCAATATGTGCAGGTGAATGCGCAAACCAATATACCTAAACTGGTATGGCGGACTTTTCCGGGGAGGTCAGGTGGCTGATTCGCGATTGCTGGAAAAATTGCATGATATTCATCTGCCTGAACCAATTAGCTGGTGGCCGCTTGCGCCGGGTTGGTATGCTTTAATCTTAAGCGCCATATTGGTTGTTGGTCTGTTGATCCATTGGGGTTATCGCTATTATAGGCAAGGTCGCGCCAGGCGCGAAGCGTTGCAACTCCTGAATTGTTATTGGCAAGCGTATCAGCGTGGTGAGAACAGTCAACAAAGCAGCAGCCGGATTTCTGAATTATTGCGCCGTGTCGCATTAGTTTATTTCCCCAGACAACAGGTTGCAGGATTGCAAGGCTCAGACTGGATTAAATTTTTAAACAGCACGGGAAAAGGCGTGGATTTTAATACCGTAAAGCATTGCCTGCTGGAGTTGCCCTATCAGGAGGCAAAATCGGTTGATTTAAAACCGCTTTTTTCTTGTGCAAAGGCCTGGATCAGACAGCGAGGTACTCCATGTTCGAGTTAGCCTTACCTTGGGTTTTAATATTATTGCCCCTTCCCCTGCTCCTTTGGCTTTTTTTACCGCAACTGCTCCTTCAGTTGCCTACAGCAATGAAAGTACCCTTTTTCAGTGCCATGCAAAAGATCATGGAGGATAGGAAGCCCGGTTTGGCTAATCAAGGGCAAATAGGATTACTATTATTAGTTTGGTGTCTGATGCTGTTTGCCCTTGCGGGACCTCGTTGGGTGGGTGAGCCTCAGCTGTTGGAGCGGGAGGGCCGCAATATCATGTTGGCACTTGATTTGTCAGGGAGTATGGAGCTGGATGATATGATCCTCAATGGCCGACCAGTCAGTCGTTTGGCAGTCGTTAAGCGCGCAGCAGAACAATTTGTCCGTGAACGGGTCGGGGATCGGATCGGTTTAATCTTATTTGGTACCCGTGCTTACCTGCAGACCCCATTAACGTATGATCGTCAATCCCTGTTGTTAAGGCTTGAAGATGCAACGGTTGGTCTTGCAGGGAAAACAACGTCCATTGGTGATGCTCTGGGGCTGGCTGTGAAACGGTTGCAAAATGTGCCTGCTGAGGGGCGGGTCATCATATTATTGACTGACGGGGCGAATAATTCCGGTGTGTTGCCGCCATTGAAGGCGGCAGAGCTGGCTAAGCTCGATGGCATCAAGGTTTATACAATCGGCCTGGGTGCGGAAAGCGATCCGCGGGCTTTGGGTGGCGTATTCATCAACCTGAATGCCTCTGCTGACCTCGATGAAGAGACGCTGCAGAAAGTTGCTGAAATAACCGGTGGTCGTTATTTCCGTGCTACAGACAGCCAATCGTTGAATAGCATTTATGAGACAATCAACCAATTGGAAACAGTAGCTCAGGAGCAGGCAACCATTCGTCCCCAATATGAATATTACCCCTGGTTCCTGGGCATCGCTTTCCTGTTGTTTATTTATTGGCTTATCAGCAAAACCCATTTACTAACCGCTTTTAAGTTGGCAGTCAACCAGAGGCTTGATCATGATGACTGAATTTCATTTTCTTCGTCCCTGGTGGTTGGTTGCTATTTTACCCTTGCTTTGGGCAGGCTGGCGGCTTTGGTGCCAAAACACCCAGTTAGATGCCTGGGGCGCTGTTTGTGACCAGCATTTACTGAGGCATTTAATGCTCTCCAGGAATCAAGGCAAACGGCATGGTGCATTGTTATTATTATTGCTTAGCGGTTTGTGCATGATTATTAGCCTGGCTGGACCGAGTTGGTCTCGTTTGCCAGTACCAACCTACCAACAAATTCAACCCAATGTCCTGATTCTCGATCTTTCTGATACGATGTTGGATCAGGATTTATCCCCTGATCGGTTGAGTCGAGCCAAATTTAAACTGCATGATCTCTTTCGTCGTTCCAATACAGGTCAATTTGGCCTGGTTGTTTATACCGGAGAACCTTTTGTCGTTTCACCACTGACTGAAGACGCTAAAACGATTGATGCCTTGGTTGATTCCCTTAGTCCAGACATTATGCCGGTGAGAGGCCAACGGTTAGACAGCGCACTTGATCAAGCTGCCAGGCTTATTAGCCAGGCCGGTTTTCACCGGGGAAAAATCCTGGTGTTAACAGGAGAAACACCCGACAGCGATGCGATTGATACGGCAAAGGTACTGGCAGAGAAGCATATTTTTACTTCCGTGATGCCAATTAGAGCGGATGCATCACTAAACCCCTTATTTCAGCGTCTGGCTTCAGCAGGGCAGGGACGATTAGTACCACTTAGAGATGATGGAGGTGATTTGCAGCAATGGCTTGAATCGCCTACCGCTGAAGAGTTCAAACGCAGCCAGCAAAATGATGCGCCTGTCTGGCGTGATGAGGGCCGCTGGTTCTTATTGCCAGCCCTGATGTTGTTATTGCCAGCATTTAGGCGGGGATGGCTGCAGAGGATAGCTTCATGAGGAAAATTGGCATCTTGTTTCTCATCAGTTTCGCTTGTAATAGTTACAGCTTTGGCTGGTCCGATTTTTGGCTTACCAAAGATCAGCAGGCACAATCCCTGATGCAAAAAGGGGAATTTGAAAAAGCAGAAAAGGTTTTCCAGCAAAAGGAGTGGCGGGCTGCTGCTGCTTACCGCGCGGGGAATTATGAGCAGGCGGCCAGGTATTATCAGTCTCTAAACAATGCACAGGGTTATTATAACCAAGGAAATGCCCTGGCCAAAGCAGGCCAATATCAGCAGGCGATTAAAGCCTATGATAAGGCACTGGCTTTAAATCCTGCGAATCAGGACGCCCACTATAACCGTAAATTGCTTGAGGAATTATTAAACCAGCAGGATAAAAACCAGCAGGATAAAGACCAGCAGGATAAAAACCAGCAGGATAAAGACCAGCAGGATAAAGACCAGCAGGATAAAGACCAGCAGGATAAAGACCAGCAGGATAAAGACCAGCAGGATAAAGACCAGCAGGACAAAGACCAGCAGGATAAAGACCAGCAGGACAAAGACCAGCAAGACAAAGACCAGCAGGACAAAGACCAGCAGGATAAAGACCAGCAGGACAAGCGAGATAACAATCCAAACAGTGAAAATTCAGTCATGGAGCGTGAAAAGCAGCAGGCGAAGGAGCAGTGGTTACGATTGATTCCTGATGATCCGGGCGGATTGATGCGGGAGAAATTTTTACGAGATCATATACGCAGGCAACGTGGATGGTATCAATGAAAAAACTTTTGCTTGGTTTATTATTGTTGTTTTCCTCTCTTGGCTTTGCTGCCATAACTATGCAGCTTGAATCTTCAATTGTTAATGAAGGGGAACCGTTCCGCCTTGTTTTAACCCTTGACGGTTCTCAAACTGGCCGCCTGCCAGATTTAACCCCGCTGCAAAATGACTTTATCATTCTTGGCACACAACGTAGCATGAATTACAGTGTGACTAATGGCCAGGCTCAAGCGGTAAATCAATGGCTTATATTGTTAATGCCTAAAAGGGTCGGTATGCTGACTATCCCCTCGATTCAGATAGGCCAGGAGAAAACAACAGCAGCGAGTATAGAGGTTAGAGGGCGAGCTGCAAAGCCTAGGCAGTCTGGCATGGCTTCCCAGGAGGTTATGTTGGCGGCTGAGGTGAATGAGGCAAGTCCTTATGTAAATCAACAGGTCATTTATACGGTCAAGCTCTATAGTAGCCGTCGTCTGGTTGATGCAGAATACCAGGCGCCCCAGGTAGAGGATGCGCTTCTTATCCCCCTGGGTTCGGGCAATCATTACCAACGTGTGGAAAATGGGCGTGTGTATACGGTTGATGAGCAACAATATGCCTTATTTCCGCAAAAAAGCGGTGAATTAAAGATAAAGCCCCCGATATTTCAGGCGCTTGTCTATGATGTCTTCTCTAAAAGGGTAAAGGTTCAGGCTAACCCTGTTTCTCTTAAGGTCAAGGCGATGCCGGCACAATTTTCAGCAGCACGCTGGCTTCCCGCCAAGCAGGTTTCCTTAAGTGAAGCTTATGAGGACAATAGCTTGTCGTTTAAACAGGGAAGTACTCTGGTGCGTACAGTCTCTTTGCAGGCAGTGGCGGTTCCTGCCCAACTCCTGCCTCGGCTGGATTTTGCTGTAAATCATAGCGATTTTTCGGTATACCCGGAAAATCCTTCTGAAAAAAATACTATCAGGCAGGGCGATTTAATCGGTACGACAACGATGAAACTGACGTATCTGTTGGATAAACCAGGGCAAATTACTATTCCGGCGCTTAAATTAACCTGGTTTAATACACTAACCGGTAAAGAAGAGCGCAGTGAGTTGCCTGAACGCACCCTGCATGTAACCGCGGTTTCTACCGGCGGTCAAGCCTCTTCTTCACCTGCCAGTGTCAAATCTGAGAAAGTATTGGGCGACTCTGATTTGGTTGATGGCAATAAAAGAGAAGCCTCCTTGCCCCAAGGCGATGAATCTTCAATGTTTGCCTGGTGGCTTGCCGGTGGTTTTGCATTAGCCTGGCTGCTGACTCTGGGGTTATGGTTGCAACGACGGCCGCAGCATTCCCCTTCTCCAAAGTCCAGGCCGATCGTTAAACGTCTGCAGCAAGCTTGCCTGGGAAACAACCCCCGGGATGCGCGAGATGCCTTGATTCAGTGGGCTCGGTTACAATGGCCTCAGGCAAATGTGCTAAACCTGATGGATATTGAAAAGATAATTGATGACGAGCCACTAAAACAGCAAATAACGCTTCTTTTCCAGGCTTTATATCATAATGAGAGGCAGACCTCGTGGCATGGAGAAGCCCTGTGGCGTTGCATCGTTTCGTTTACTCCCCCCAAATCCGCTGCCGCGAAGATGCCGTTACCGCCGATTCATAAATTATAAGGGCAGTGTTATAGCAAATTTACTGAATTTTTAACAGAGTTCTCGCTATTTGGTGGACGCTGGGTTATAATCAAATTACTTGAGACTTAGCTTCCTGGCTGGAAACAGTGTTCTTCGTGAAAAATCCCTCCTTTTGTTATTCAAAGAAGCGACTTATCGCGTCGTATAATTACTACGTTTCAAAGGTTAGGGTAGTTGGCTCAAGTGTGTGTTTAATTAATTTGGAAAGTAGAAATGTCTGATATAGAAACTGGCCACGTCAAGTGGTTTAATGATGATAAAGGTTACGGCTTCATCAGTCGCGATAATGGTCAAGACGATGTATTCGTCCATTTTCGCTCAATCAATAGTCAAGCTAACCGTAAGTCTTTGGAAGAAGGCCAAAAAGTACGGTTTAAAGTGACTAAAGGGCCTAAAGGCTTGCAAGCAGAAGATGTAACCGCCGTGTAATTTCCTGCTGTTTCTTCAATTTCCCCCTTTGCTGTCGGTCTTGGTACACCATTAAAGGGGGAGATCTTTTTCAAGCTGGGGTTATCTTGAAAGAAGTCAGTTGTACAAAAGGTTTTTTAGGGTTAACCAGCAAAGAAGTCACCACATCCGCAGCAAAGCGGGTGTTAATTATCCCATTTGGTTTTGAATACGAAGAAGACTCAGGCTGCAGGCAGGGTCCGCAGGCTATAATCGCTGCTTCTCAAGGAATGAACCTGTTTGATGAACGCCTGGGCTGTTATCCTTACCAGCAAATCAATATCAAAACGATTAAGGCCATACCTCCCGGCAAGCGAGTGCGTCAGGCAATACAGCTGATGCAACAATGGCAGGATTCTTTATGGCAACAGGGGCAATTTGCCCTGATTTTAGGCGGCGAGCATCGTCTGATGCCGGATATACTCTCACCTTTGTTTACAAATGGCGAGGAGCTGGCTTTTATCCATCTTGGCGCCCAAGGCACTATTCTTCATGAACTTGCCCTGAAGCACCCCCGGCTTCAATTACTCGGTTTGGGTTTACGAAACATTGATCAACGGTTCTACCAGTTAGCCCAAAGAGAAAAAGATCGGTTGCGGTTATATTATGCTCATAATAAAGCGACTTGGGATTGGCAGTCAATTAACGATTTTTTGCGAAAAAAGCGCGTTTATTTGTCAATAAGTGTCAATTTTTTTGACATGAGCTTACTGCCAGCTACCCCTTCTCCTGAACCAGGCGGGTTGATGTGGGATGAGTCCATGGCTTGCATCGACGCACTTGCATCAATAATTAACCCTGTCGGTGCCTGTCTTTGTGATTTTTCTCCTCTTGAGCATGTCCTTTCTTATGATTTATTAGTGGCCAAGTTTGTTTATCGCCTGTTAACCAGCCTCTTTGTCAGAAGCGGATGCTAATATACCCAAGATACCAATTCAGGTTGATAGCGGTTATACTTTGAAGCCTGGATAATGTAGCTGGGATGCGTCGATGATAAAGTTAGTTGCCTTTCTTTTAATTCTAATTTCCTTTTGTGCCTATCCTTCGATTACTGTAATCGGCAGCTTTGAAGCCAATAAGTCTTGTCCGGCTTATTTATCTAAAAATAAAAAGACCAATCCAGATAAGTTAATCATCAAGCCTGCAGAAAAGTATGAAATTCGGGAAATAAATCGAGCTGAAAACCCAGACTGGTTACGCATAGAGGTGCCTACCGGGGAGAACAGTTTAAGATGGATTAGCGCTGCTTGCGGGGAATATAGTTATCAAGCTAATGGAAAAAACGCTTGTGAACAGATTCCAGGCCTTGCTGACTCTTATGTGCTGGCTCTTAGCTGGCAACCTGGCTTTTGCCAGACCTACGGCTATGAAGCAGGAAAACCAGAATGCCGGAATCTGGCTACAGACTCTTATCAGGCTTCTTATCTGGTATTGCATGGATTTTGGCCGAATCAGCAGATTTGTGGCCAACAATATGGATTTTGCGGCGTTAAGCCGCAAGAGAACCATTGCGATTATCCTCCAGTCAATTTAAATGAAGATGTGGCCAGAAATTTACGCCAATTGATGCCGAGCTACGCTTTTGGAAGCTGTCTTGAGCGGCATGAATGGAATAAACATGGCAGTTGTCAGATGCTTTCAACCGATGATTATTTCACTTTGGCTATGCGCTTGAACCAAGAGGCAAACCAAACAGCACTGGGACAATTTATCCATCGGCATGCGGGAGACATTGTCTCGGCAGATAAACTAAGGGAATCAATCCGTCAATCCTTTGGCAAGGATGCATCCCACAAGGTTTATCTGGGATGTAAGAATGGCATGCTGGTTGATGTGTTTATCCAATTGCCTGCGCTGATTCCTGCTAATGAAACGTTAACCGCTTTGGTGGGTAAGGCACCGGAGTTTACTCGGTATGATGCATGCCCTGGACGTATTGCGATCTCAGATTTTAATAGTGATTCCTGGTTTTAGGTATCTGGCAGCAAGTTACAAGCAGAAAATCTGCAGCAGGGGTGCGAAAACTGCCGCAGGTGTTAATTAACGCCTGCATGGAGCGCCAGCGAAATTGGGGATCGGAGCCACAACTTCAAGGAAAAACCGCACTTAAAATCGCACCCCTGCAGTAGGATAATCTTGCGCATTCTGGTAACTTCCTCTAATGTAGGGAGATACAGTAAATGGGGCCTCAGATTATGTTAATGCGGTTTTTCTTTTTATTTTTTATTTTGTTAGCTTCCGGCTGTACAAAACAAACTGTCATCCTCTCCTCAGTAAAATCGCAGCAAAACCGTTTTTTCCCCGCGTTCAATCAGGTTAAAGTGGAAGGAAACATGAACGTTAACCTGCGTACCGGCTATTCCAAGCCGCAGGTCATTTTGCGTGGCGATCCTGCCGATCTTCTGCAGGTAAAAACAGAGGTCAGGAATGGCGCTTTGCTAGTGATTCTGGGTAAGGGCTACCCCCGTTGTGGCTCTGTTTCAGTTGAAATCCGCGGACACTATTTAAATACCTTCAGCTATCAAGGTTCTGGTGAGGTGAAGGGGGCTAACCTTCGTTCTGGACTTCTCGATCTTTCCATCGATAATTCCGGCCGTACTACCCTGGGGGGAAACATTGTTCTTCGCAGGTTGACTGTAAGTGGCGGAGGTTATACCCAAATCAGCGGTATTAACAGTCAATACCTACAACTCTCCATAACAGGAAAATCCAAGGTCCAACTGGCAGGAATAATCAATATCAGCAAACTTGATCTTGATGAAGGGGTCTGGTTGGGGATGTATTGGGTTAAAAGCAAGGTGTTAACGGTACATGGCAAAGGTCGTGCATTTATGCAATTGGCTGGCATAGTAGACAGACTTGAGGTGGAGCTATGGGGTAATGCACATTTCAACGGCCGTTATTTACGTGCCAATCGGGCTTTTGTCAGAACTCATGATAGAGCGGTTGCTGATATTGCTGCTGTAAGACGCCAGCATACGCTTGCCACTGGAGCAAGTGATATTTACTTCTATAACCTGCCTACGCTGAGAACCGATTTCATGGCTTATGATGGCTCCGTTCTTGATATGCGGGAATGGGATAAATACGCTATGCGTGATTATGATCGTTATAATAAAATCTTAAGCCCCTAGTACAACGTTTCACTGAACCTGTCCAGTTTGTCATTCCCGCGCAGGCGGGAATCTATCTCTCAGGTGAAGTGAGGAGCTAAATTGGGCTATGGATTCCCGCCTGTGCGGGAATGACAGTGTAAGACAGAATCAGTGAAACGTTGTACTAGGTTCTGTGCACTTATCTTTTTACCGGCTGCAAATTCGGCTGGCCTCTTGCTCCTGGTTGGCGCAGTTTTGCTTCATGCAGGCGATAATTTTTTCTATGTCGCCATCCAGAGGTATGACATGGGCTGAATTAGCCAGCCAATGAATGGTCGCATCCTTTTTATTGGCAAAGCGTGCTGCTACTCGCCAGGAGGAAACAACCAGATCGTGGCAGCCCAAAAATAAATCAGTTGGACAGTGGGGGGTGATGAATTGAAATTGCTTGATAAGGGTGAATATTTCTATTATGGATGTGAGTGGCAGCTTTCTGTAGGCAATTTCGCAGTGCAGATCAGTGTATAAGTTCCCTGCGAAGCTGCGTATTTCTTTAAATCCCAACCAGTTTAAGAATTTTGTGAACCTTAGTGTTCTATCCAAGGGTAATCGTAAATCAAGGGCTGGAGCCAGCAGATAAAGGTGGTTTATGTTAAAGCGGTTGCTCAAATGACAGGCTAACAGGCCTCCTAAGGACAATCCCAGCACATCAACATGCTCAAATTCCTGGGTTAATATTTTCCCATATTGTTCCGCTAGTAAAAGCCATTCGGCTGCTTTTGCCCTGGCAAAGGCTTCAAGGTTATGTGCATGGCCAGGTAAAACGGGGCAGACAATAGCATCATAAAATGACAGGGAGGGGATTAATGTGCGGAAAACGGCAGGAGTGGATGTAAACCCGTGGATCAATAGCAAAGCACGCCGTTTTTTGCCGTTTCGATGTTCAATAGGGGCTAAAAGGGCCGTATCTTTTTTATCTAAACAAAAAAGCGAGTTCCCTCGCCGTAAACAGCGGAAATCATCAATATCCATTTCTATCCTTGGCAATTGCAAAATAAGTGTAAAAATAAAAATCCGTTAAATTTTTGTTAATCCTCATTTGGTATGATTAACCTATAATTATAATAATAAATATAACTCATTAATTTGTACGAGTTTAGTAAACGAATTGAAAATACCAGGGTAGCTGACTTTAGAAATTGAATAATCAGGGTTATGCTATGTTTAAACTAGTTATTTAAATAGGGGATGGTCATGGCTACTCCAGTTGACCCAAATACCACGCAAACGAGCACTTCAGCTCCAACGCCAACAACCGGACCTGCTACAAGCAGTACTCCGCCGGCTCCTGCTCCAGGTGGGGGCGCTCCAAATCCGACACAGGTTGCCAATGCGCCAACGCCCGGGAAGACTTCAGTAAAAACAGACAAGGACAAACCACAGCCAGAGCAGGCAAAGCCTTTAGGATCACCAAAAAAGAAAAAAGAGGATGATGATGAAAAAAAGTCAGAACTTCCCTGGATGGATATAGCAAACAAGCTGGAGAAGTTTGTTAAAGAGACTAATGCGGCGGTAACCGAGAAATTTCTCGATAAGTTGAAAGGGCTTAGTAGTAGTGGCCCCAAGGGAGAACCTCAGCAAAAAAATGATGCGAATCAGCCGAACCAACCTGCGAATGCCAACCAACAAACCAATCAGCAAACCGCATCCCAAACCCCCTCTAATCAGACGACCGCCAACCCTACAGACACGAATCAGACTGCCAGTCCACCCCCAACGACCGATGCTACAACTCCTACGGATACTGGCAGTCCGACGATGGACACGGCAAGCCCTACGGATACTGGCAGTCCGACGATGGACACGGCAAGCCCTACGGATACTGGCAGTCCGATGATGGATACGGCAAGCCCTACGGATACCGGCAGTCCGACGATGGACACGGCAAGCCCTACGGATACCGGCAGTCCGACGATGGATATGGCAAGCCCTACGGATACCGGCAGTCCGACGATGGATACGGCAAGCCCTACGGATACTGGCAGTCCGACTGATGACTCCTCTAGCCCAGAACCTACGGGTTTTTCTGCTTCCGCTGAGCAAATGCCCTCTGATTCAAGTACAGCAGCGATGGATACTACTACTCCTGAGATGAGCGCAGCTAACCCTACGGCGACTGATGCAAGTCAGAATAATGATCCTTTGAATGTTATGAATGATATGCAGCCACAACAGCCAACAGGGGTAAGTGGCGCTGATAAAACTGCTGAATTGGAAGAAGGGGCAGGGGTAGCAGCAACCCTCTAAGTTACTTGAATAAGAAATGATTATCCCTCCCCAGGAGAGGGATAATCATTGGGAAGGTTTTAGTTAAACTTAACGCTCCAGCAACTTATGGGGCAAGCTTTCCAGTCGACCGGCCTGGGTTACTACCACATAATTTAATTTACGTTGCAGCTCGCTAATAGTGTCGGCGCCCGCATAAGTCAATCCGGATCGCAGACCACCGATGATATCGGCAATGATCGATTCTTCAGCCTGTCGATAAGGCACTTCCGTAGCCACCCCTTCTGCGGTTTTCCATTCATGCATTTGACCTATAAAATCTTCTTGTGCTTCACGAGAAGCCATGCCGCGGTAACGTTTCACCTGTTTGCCATCTTCCTTGGTAATCACTTCTCCTGGTGTTGGATCGGTGCCTGCCAGCATACCGCCGATCATGACAAAATCAGCGCCGAAAGCCAGCGCTTTGACAATATCGCCTGAAGTGCGGATGCCCCCGTCGGCAACAATAGAGCGGTCGGAGCGGGCACAATCCTGAATACAGGTAAGCATGGGGATGCCAAATCCGGTTTTAATTCGCGTGCTGCATACAGAACCACCGCCAATCCCTGCTTTGATAATGTCTGCACCGCAGGATGCCAGGTAGTCAGCCCCGGCGTAGGTAGCGACATTGCCTGCCATGATGCAGCGGCTGCCAAGTAACTGCCTTAAACTTTTTAATGTTTTTCCAACATATTTGGCATGGGCATGGGCTACATCGACACAAAAATAATCAGCGCCGGCATCGCGTAATGCCTCAGCGCGCTGCAGTTCAGCGTCAGTACAGCCAACTGAAACAAACACAGGCCCTTTACATTTTTTGAATTCGCTGATGTTTTCATCAATGGTTAAAAAACGATGCAGGGCGCCAATACCGCCCTTGCTATGCATAAAATTAGCCATCTTGCTTTCAGTAATGGTATCCATATTGGAGCTTATCACCGGCAATTGCAGGCTGAGCTTTTCCAGGCGATCAGTCGTACTGATATCAACGACCCGTCTTGACTCATGATGATTGTAAGCTGGAACCAGTAATACATCATCGAAGGTGATGGCTTGGTTATTCATGATATCCTCTTTTGGACCACAGTTATTGAGCAGACATTATACGGCCATTATTTAAAACGTCCAGATTGCATGATCTGCCGGACAATTTTTAAGGAAAAACCGCCGTTTTAATCGCACCCTGATCTGCTGATTCTGGTTGTTATAAATGTTCAGCAGCATAATAAGAAAGCCTTGAACGCTCACCGCGGGTCAGGGTCATATGGGCGCTATGTTGCCAATGTTTGAAACGGTCAACGGCAAAGGTCAAGCCAGAAGTTGTTTCAGTCAGGTAAGGCGTATCAATCTGTTTGATATCACCAAGACAAACGATTTTACTTCCCGGGCCTGCCCGGGTAACCAGCGTTTTAATCTGCTTTGAAGTTAGATTTTGGGCTTCATCAATGATGATAAAACGGTTTAAAAAGGTACGTCCCCGCATGAAGTTCAGCGAACGTATTTTAATCTTGTTTTGCAGCAAATCCTGCGTGGCACCCCGGCCAAAGCTGCCCCCTTCTTGTGAACTGTGCAGTACTTCCAGGTTATCCATTAAAGCCCCCATCCAGGGCGTCATTTTCTCTTCTTCAGTGCCTGGCAAGAAGCCGATGTCTTCACCGACAGGGATGGTGACTCTGGTCATTAAAATTTCATTGTAGCGGTTTTGATCTAGAACCTGGGTTAAGCCGGCAGCAATGGTTAATAAGGTTTTACCTGTCCCTGCAGAGCCTTGTAAGGTTACGAAATCTATATCTGGATCAAGCAGCAGGTTGAGGGCAAAATTCTGCTCGCGATTGCGGGCCATAATCCCCCATACGGAATGCTTGGATTGGGTGTAGTCTCGTGCAATTTGTACCACCGCACCATTTTCCGAGACTTCTTTGATGACAGCCTGGAATTGATTATCTTCAGTGCTGATACAGTCATTGAAGTTCCATTGGGTGGTTAAGGGGCCACTAATGCGATAGAAGGTTTTTCCATTGTCCTGCCAGGCCTCCATATTTTTGGCATGGCTGTCCCAGAAATTATTTTCAAGAATATGCAAGCCGCTATGCAGCAGGTTGACGTCATCCAGTACTTTATCATTGTAGTAGTCCTGAGCCGGGATGCCCAGAATCCCGGATTTGATGCGCAAATTGATGTCTTTGGAAATAATAATGACTTGCC
This sequence comes from Legionella sp. W10-070, assembly GCF_900640175.1. Lineage (GTDB taxonomy): Bacteria > Pseudomonadota > Gammaproteobacteria > Legionellales > Legionellaceae > Tatlockia. The sequence goes on from NZ_CAAAJC010000026.1 coordinate 25,500, forward strand.
TGTCGGGATATTTTTTCTGCAAGCCGAGTGCTGTAGCGAGCAGGGTATTGTCTGCCTTATGACCTGGTAAGGAGGTAGGACGCAATTGTTCAAATTCATCGGTTTGAAAAAAAAGTCGCCCGCTTCCTTTCTGTCTTTCGCCGCTTAAGAAATCAGCAATGGGCAGGCCCTGGACAATTTCCTCATGGCTGGCATTGCTCATTAACTCCACTAACATCCGGTTGGTTTGGCGCACATTGCGTGCCACTTCTGAGAGACCGGTCTTATGACTATCCAGCTCTTCAAGAACAACCATGGGTAAATAAACATCATGTTCTTCAAATCGATAGATAGCAGAGGGATCATGCATCATGATATTGGTATCAAGCACGAACAATTTGGTTGTTTTATTTTCTATACCCATTCGTTTCACCTGTCAGATAGATGCTAATCATTGTGCTGAGGGGGGCGAATGGAGTCAAGCCTTATCTTGGCTTTCTAATTCTCTTAACGTCTCCATCACTTCCGCTACATGCCCTTTAACATTCACCTTGCGCCACTCATGCCGCAGGATACCCCGGGGATCGATAATAAAGGTACTGCGCTCAATGCCACGTACTTGCTTGCCATACATGGATTTCATTTTGATTACATCAAATTGCTTGCACAAGGACTCCTCCTGGTCACTAATCAGTTCAAAAGGAAATTGCTGCTTGCCTTTGAAATTTTCATGCGATTTCAAACTATCGCGAGAAATGCCCAAGACCTTGCTGTTTAATGTTTGCAGCTCAGGATAGGCATCACGAAAATCCTGACCCTCAACCGTACAACCTGGCGTTGAATCCTTGGGGTAAAAGTAGAGGATCAGCCATTGGCCTTGATAATCGCTTAATTTGCCCCGAGTGTTATTGGTGGCAGTAAATTCAAAATCGGCTACTTTCTCGCCAACGTTCATTGTTCTCTCCAGATAGGGTTATCTTGGGTATAGACTAGTTCAAAGTCGGGGTTTCGCCAAGACTTGTTATTCTGTGTATAATATCCGCTTTGCAAAGTTGATATCCTCAGGTGTTTTATGACTGCCCGTAAGCAGCAAAGTGCTGGCATTGCCACCAACAAAAAAGCACGTTTTGATTATTTTATAGAAAATGAACATGAAGCCGGTTTGGTTCTTGAAGGATGGGAAGTAAAAAGTCTGCGGGCAGGAAAGATAAATCTTTCTGATGCCCATGTGATTATAAAGCACGGCGAGGCTTTTTTGTTAGGTGCGCAAATCCAGCCCTTACCGACTGCCTCGGCACATCTTTTCCCGGATGCCACAAGAACCCGCAAATTGCTGCTCAATCGCAAAGAGCTCAACCAGCTTATCGGTAGTGTCGAGCGACAAGGGTACACCATCGTACCTTTATCCCTCTACTGGAAAAATAATCGGGTGAAAATAAAAATAGCCTTGGCCAAAGGGAAAAAAACGCATGATAAGCGAGACAGCATTAAGGATAGGGACTGGGAGCGGGATCGGGCCCGATTGTTTAAAAAGCATCATTAAAAAACAGGATTAACCAGAAGACTGTTCTTAATCAAGTTTTCTTCGCCGCAAAAAATTAATTGAGGACACCAGCTAAAGATTGTATGCTGAAGGGATTGTAGCTTCCTCCATTATCAGCCGATACGAGGTGCGCTCAGGCGGGGAACAGTTAAGCGTCTCATTGAGACTAACATACCAGGGCGATATGGCTAAAGGGGTTGGCTGGAGAATGAAAGTGATCCATAATCTGGAAGTTCCCAATTATTCCTGATTTGTGGTTAAGGATAATCAATGAAACAAGCTAAGTGGAAATCCTGTCTGAAAAGTATTGGCCTTTTGGTGGCTGTGATGGTAAGTGTTAACTCACAGGCAGCAAAATTGTATGGCTTGGAAAATACCAGGCATTTAAGTAGTAATTTACAGGCTCCTTTTTACATTCAGGCGGGGGCGTTTAAAATTCCCCGTAATGCGATTAACTACGCTCAGGAATTATCTAATCGCTATCCCTACCCAGTCAGGATAGTAAAAAAAGCGTTGTTTAACCGGGTAATAATCGGCCCTCTTCCCAATGTGGCAGCTGTAGAAGGTCTGACGGCACCGCAAACCCTGTTTGTCAGCAATGAAAAAAAGGAAAATCAGCCCGTAACATTGAAGGGGAAAGGGGAAGTGCATCAGACTGCATCAAGCTTGGTTGAAGTGCCTGATTTTGCCAGTGAAGCATTCGAGACTGAATCCGAGATGATCATCGCTGACGCTGAGGCAAATAATCTTATGATGGCATCTGATGATTTAATCGCCACTGCAGGGCAGCGCGATTTACTTAGCCAGGCCATAGGCGATTGCATCATTCAATATGCCGTGGCTGAACTTAAAAATTATGCCTTTCTTTGGGACGTGAGTAAGGAGATGCTGCCTGTTGTTTCCAACATTAATCTGCTCCCCAACTTGCCTTCCGTTGCCTTGCTTGACTGGCAAGCGCTAGAACAGCAAATGACTTAAAAGCGGGCATTTTCAGCAGATAATTAGCGTAAAATTTTAACAGGCTGTGCCAAGCACCCAATCGCTCAATTATTCACATTTCGCTCGGCAAAATTTGTTCACGGACCTGATATAGTATTCAATAGTAGCATATAAGTTAGCTATATTTTAAGTCAGGTCTAAGTGAAGTTTTAAGGCATCATTTATTTTCATCATAATTTTATTGCCAACAATACCTGCAGGGTCAGATTTAGCAATCCTTAATTTAGATATCGTTCTAATTTGATGACATTGAGCTTTAGAATCTTTAGTAAGATTCTGTTGAACTTCATACCCTTAATTTCGCCTGTCAGCAAGGAATGGGTTTTTAAGGAGTATTAGATGGGAAAGTATTTAGAAATTCTCAATAGCAAATTATCGCATACAGAAAAATCGGATTATCCACGTCGTCAATATCAATCCTTCATGACTACTTTTGAGTGGCGTAATGTAGAGATGGCAGATGAGCTGGCGAAATATATGAAAGAAGGGGGTTCCCTGTTCCATTTTCCCTATTTTCGCCAAATTTATGGTTTATGGAGAGTCACTTTTAAATCATTCTTTGTATCCCGGAAATATGATTCTGCAAGTAGTATTTTAAATTCAGAATATGGATTAATGGCCGCTTTTATTGGCATTTTTACGACACTGGAGTATGCACCGAAAGGGGTTATTTCCTTATTCTTGCGACCTTTCTTAAATAAGAAAAATTCCACACCGCTCCAGAATCATCTGGCTGAGTATTTCCAACAATATGCCTCAGACTTACAAACGATCCCTTTCTATGATCATGATTACAAAGGAGCAAAACAAAAGTTAGTGCGTGCCTATAAGGAATGTGCCAATAAGACTTGGGGTGACTGGTTTAGTTATCAATGCATTTCAGCTGAGTTAAGCGCCAGGTATTGGATTTCAAAACCATTAAGTTATTGGTTTCACCAGGAAAGCAATATTGTTCCTGCTACAACGGACATGATTGTTAAATTTAAATCAAAGGAAAGCAGTGGAATTGACAAGGCCAAACAGGAATTCATTTCTAAAATAGAATCAATCAAAGAGAATGCTCAGGTAAGCATTGTGAAAGATCATGTCTATGCTAAGGAGAAAAAGAATGCTAGTTACATTTCTATTTATGCAGAATTAAGGGCCCCTCGTTACGCTGCTTTCCAAAATACGATTCAGGCATTAGAAGAGCAAGACATTCAGGTGAAAAAAATTGCTGGCAATGAACAGGTACAAGTAAAGTGTCTGGTAGCAGATTCTAATGCGATGGCATCACAAGCTCAGCAATTAAAAGAAAAGAAAGTTAACCTGCTCTATGCTTATGGCGATGATATCCACCCCAATTACCGCATGTGTTTATTTGATATCCCAGTCAAGTATTTGCAAGAAGTAACTAACAATCTTAATCGATGTGAAGGCGTTGAAGTCAAGTTTATTCATAATTTTTAAAGGAAATAGGGATGAAGATTAATTTTTTTCCAGGTTTAGCTAAATTAACGGCTATTCCTGCTGTCATGATTGACAACGCTTATCGCAATGAAGAAAAAGGCGTTTGGGGGCATGTTTGGCGAGCGCTTAAAGTGCGCACTATTTATGGGTTCGTTTTTTTGCCCTTGGCTTTGGTAGACTTAGGAGTAGCTGGTTTACTTAGTGTCCGTTATGCAATTGGCTCAGCATTGCGAGTTGATGATGTGCAAGATCAGCGATTAATGCAACAAAAGAAATATAACACGCTTTTTAGTAAAAATCTGTTGGTGTTAGTTTCTGCCCCGCTAGGTTTTTTAAATCCAAAACTTGCCGGAAATTATTTTCTTCCTGAAAGGTCTGAAACAGGGGTTATTTCAGGGGGTAGTTACTATTATCATTCTCCAAATGCAGAGCTTAAAGTACCAGGAGACGTTGAAGAATTACAAAGCATTATTGCTAATGCTGCAAGACGGGGGGATAAAATCATTCCAGTGGGGGCTGGTTTTAGTCAAGGGAAACAATTTCTTCGGGAAGAAAACATCACCGTTGTGGATTTGAAGAAATTCAATACCATCGAAATTAATTCAAAAGAGAAAACGGCTACTGTCGGTGCTGGTACTCGCTGGAAAGAGCTACAAGTTGAAGCGGATAAACATAAGCTGGCTTTACAAGTTATGCAGGCATCCAATGTATTTTCTGTAGGCGGTTCCATCGGTACGAATATCCATGGTTGGAAACATGACAAGGGGATGTTATCCAATGTAATTCTTTCGATGGATATTATTAATGCTCAAGGTGAAAAACAAACCCTTACCCCCAGGGACGAATTATTTCATGCGGTTACTGGCGGGTTAGGATTAGTTGCTATTGTTGTGAGTGTAACCATCCAATTAACCGACAATGAATTGCTAATGGAAAAAGGTGTGAAGATTCCGATTAGTGATTATGTAGATTATTTTTATCAGCATGTTCTGGCAGATGAAAAAAATCGTATGCATTTATTTCGCTTATCCTTGGATCCTAAAAACCTTTTAGGCAGTGGAGTTGCGGTTAATTATGTTAAGGAAGGGACAGAAAAGCCTTGTATCACCCCCAATCTGACAGTTGAACGTGCAGATGGTAAACGTGAAGAACGGATCCTGATTAATTTGGCCAGACGTTTTGATTGGTTAAGGAAATTTTATTGGGCGGGTGAATCGGGGCGGTTGTTGGCCAATAAGGCCAAACCGCTTACGACCAATGCAATCATGCAACCGCCGATTAGTGCGATGTTTACCCCGGCATTAAGTGAAGCAGAGTGGTTACAAGAATATTTTCTACCTGCTGAAAATCTTGCACCATTCCTATCAAAACTAGGTAAATTACTGACAGATAATCATGTTGTCCTACTTAATGCCTCTGTGCGTTTTGTAAAACAAAACAATAAATCCCCCTTGTCTTATGCTTATGATGGCGATCGTTTTGCTGTAGTTCTCTGCTTTAATCAATCGTTGCAGCAAGAAAAGGTGGTTCAGGCGCAAAAATGGCTTAGAGAAGCGCAAAAAATGACTGTTGAAATGGGGGGAGCCTATTATTTACCCTATCAGCATGTCTCCTCACCAGAGGATTTTGATAAAGCTTATCCTCATGCAGAAGCGTTCCGTCGTATAAAGGCAACAGTTGACCCGGATAATTTATTTGTCAGTGGTTTTTACCAAAAATACATTGCGCCGCAGCCTCAAGAAAATCACTTTAAAGTGATTATGAAAGATGAGGCCAGTAGAAAAGAATTTGCTGGTTTTTTGCGCAATGTTTTGCAACGAGTCGATGATAATAAGTTATATGATTTATTAGCGGATATCTTAAAATATAAAGATTCCCATGCAGAAATTTATGAAGAATTATGTAGACGACTACCTGAGGTGATGCCATCACAGGCAGGATCGGTTTATCGTATTCTAAATTCCTTATCAGCAATTAAAAAAGATTTGGCCGATCAAGCAAAATTGTTGTTAGCTGGCATTAAAGAAATTAATGGTTTGGTTGAGATTGGTTACCCAGGAAGATTTGTCGCTGGATTTAAAAATCAATTTGAGATTAGAGGGAAAATTATTGCAGTTCTCGATGCAGTATCGATGACCGATTATATTCAAACTGGATTTCCGACACCTTATCATCAATTTCAAAAACTTGATTACAGTAAACCTAATCTTGCTGATCTTCCCGACAATAGTGCAGATGTTATTACTTGTTATGTGGGTCTCCATCATTTCCCAGATAATGAACTGGAAACATTCTTAAAAGACGTACGTCGAGTACTGCGTAATGGTGGTCATTTCCTATTAGTGGATCATGATGTAGTCGATGAAAAATCGTTTAGCATGGCGTATATGGCGCATACTATTTTCAATGCCGTGACAGGGATTAGTCTTCAAGATGAAGTGAATGAAACCAGAAATTTCCACCCTATGTCCTATTGGCAAGAATTGCTGGAGAAACATGGTTTGGGTTATGCGATAGAGGGTCCTGATGTGCCATTAATCAGAACGGAAGATCCAAGCCGTAATCGCATGGTAAGCTTTGTTAAATCCGGGCCTGAAAATGCCTGTTCTTCGCGTGAGCATGGCGTTGCGAAGAAATCACAACGTCCGGACTGGAGAAAATCGACCGCAGTCAAATCGAGTCATTCCTCTTTATTTGAAGGCAATAAGGCCGTGCAGGTAGCGCAGGAAGAGGAGCGAATCACAGTTAATTACGAATAGCAGTAAACCGATAAACCCTCCTTCCTCCAGGAGAAGCTTATCGGTCCCGTACATCCCTGCGAAGGCAGGGATCCATCCGTCAAAAAAGTTCGTAACTCAAATTAATCCACTGAGGATTGTTTGACTCAATTAAGTTAATTTTCCATTGTCTTTTCCATCTTTTTATTTGCTTTTCTCTAGGTTCTGTGAACGAAATTTCTAACGCATCCATATCAGCGCTCCGGCAAAGTGAATAAACCCTAAAAATGCTGAAATGGTTTTATCGAAACGTGAAAAAACCCTGCGGAAATGC
>NZ_CAAAJC010000027.1 GCF_900640175.1 Legionella sp. W10-070
ATCAAATCAATGTGGTTGGGATTTCAAGCTCTAGGAATTGCTGCAGAAATGTTCAAAAATGTTTTGTCAATAAAAACTTAGGGCCAATTGGAAGACTTGTTCGCGGCATCCAGAAGATGGTCAAATTAAAGATGAACTCGATTAACTTACCTGTCTAATTGATTGATAAGAGCAAACTCGTAATGTAACGATTCTAACATCACAATAAAAACGAGTTTGCTATGGCCAGACTGATGTTCAATGACGAGCTTTGGCCAAAGCTAAAGGAGATCATGCTACAACATCGGATTTATAACAATGCTGGCAATGACCTGCTCATATCGTTGGTTACCCATGTAATCAGTGCTTCTTAAGTGATAACATTACGCTGAGTCCAACGCTCTAACAAGGAATAGAAATGAAGGCATTTTATGTCTATATTATGGCAAGCAAGCGTAATGGCACATTATACGTGATACGTGGGTTCAACGTCTGATTTGATTAAGATCATCTGGGAGCATAAAAATAACATGGTTCCAGGATTTACAGCCGGGTACAATGTACACAACCTGGTCTATTATGAGGTACATGAAACTTATGTAGAAGCCACTGATCGTGAAAAGCGGTTCAAAAATTGGTGCAGGCAGTGGAAATTAAATGTGATTGAGGCTCTAAATCCACAATGGCGTGATCTATATGAAGAGATTTGCCGTTGATTTAGAGCCTGGATGCCGCGAACAAGTCGCGGCACGTAGACCGTGGGAATGAATTGTAAACACACCCTCGGGATATCAACTGTTATCTAGTTTTGTGAGAAGCCATGAGAAAAATAGGTTTGATTCTGGTGATAATGGTATTTAGTATTACGGGGCAGGCAGCCATTGTCACTTGTCCTGATCCTGAAACCAGTTCTCTTAAATGGGGAGCTATCCCTAAGCCCTGGATTGAAAACCCTTATTCTGCCAATAGACCACAAGCAGAAGAAAATACGCGGTTTGTTCGTGCTAATATTATGGTGGCCGGGATGGGGCGAGGGGTGGTTTGTACCTATCAAATCTCTATCGGTCAATATTCCATCTGGTGGCCGGTAAGGGTAAAAATACCTGCCCGTAGTGATTATAACTGGATTTTAACCTATGGAGGATATGGTTGTACCGAGTCGCTTTCTGAGTGTCGGTTTAGCGTTATGACCGATTAGAAAATTTTTATCTATTTGATGATCAAATTGATCGTCTAAAACCCTGGCTCTGTGAACCAATTTTTTCACGGCTGCAAATGCGGGCTAATTGGCGGCATACTGTCTTTGAATTCGTTGAATAGCTCGTTATTCGCCTCATCCAAAAACAGTATGGTAATAAATTATCCATATTTTCGCTTTGCGAAAAATTTTGTTCACAGAACTTAGGCGAACTCTTCATTTAATTTTGTCAAATGACTAAACGTCAATTATTAAGGTGACTCCCCACGTCATCAGCTCGCTATGACGTGGGAGTTATTTATTAAATTTTAACAATGAGCCAACTTTAAGCGCAAAAAAAAGAATTTTTCCTATACTTCAAGTAATACCACCTCGAAATGGAAAACTTGTCGATGGGCAAGATTGATGCAATTTATAATGCATTAAAAGAAAATGAAGGGCTTATTAATTATCTGACCGAAACTCTAAGTACCGAGGATGCCCACATTTCATTTGAAGATCAGCAACCCTGGATGTCTTCTGCTGGTGATTTAGAAAATGAAAATGATCTTTTATTAGCGTTAATTATCTTAATTAGCGAAATCAGCAGTGAGGATTTGTTATCTGAATTTTACCAAAGGAAAGAGCAGATTTGTTTCGATTTACTCACGATGATTTTTAATAAAAAGCCCAATCCGCTGTCGAAAGAGCAAATCGAGAAAGTCCTGGGATTTGATAGATTAAACTCATTGGACGCATTTAGAAAGACCAAGGAGAAGGCGGTTAGTTTTCCAAGCTATATGCTAATGAATTTCCTGCTAAAATTTGCGGATCAACGAGATATTTTTTTAAGCACTGTATTCCAATTAGATGATTCCCTGGGTAGGAACCTGTTTAAATATAGAGAGGTTTTAGCCCCCTACATTCTAAAACAAAAAGAATGGAGGCAGATTTTGCCAAAAGGTGAAATTATCAGGAGCCTGGCTAACCGTAAGATTTGGCAAGATCTTGGCGATGAGGAAATTATTTTAATTATCAACGAGGTTGCTGATCAAATAAGGGACAAGACTACTTTGATTGCAATTTTAGAGAATTTTAGTGGCAGGGCTGAGCTCTCTGAAAAAATCACTGCTCATGAGCATTTTAAAGTATTTAATTATGATCTTAGGGAGCTGGAGAATTTAGCTGAAATTAATCCAACCGCTGTTAATGTAATTTTGCATCAACATGCCCTTGAGATACCAAGTATTCAAGATGTCTTATCAATGATGTGCAGAAATAAAGCTAAAGGGTTGGCAGCCTATCAATTATTATTAAATAAGTCTGATTATGCAGAGAAAACGGCCAGTAAAGATTATCTTGGCGAAATTATGCTGCACTCCAATCTCAGTAGTGCTAATAAAATTGATATTGTTAAAACAGTTTTTGAAAGAACATCCAAAGAGCAGGCGTCGAAAAAAGACTTGACAGGTTTTTTTTATATGATCGCGGCCAGTCAGGAATCGTTTTATTCCAAATTGGATAAATTGGTTCTTACTTCGCCTTCGATTATTGAAAAAACTGCACCTCGTTTACTGTATTTTCGAGTTTTAGAAAATAAACAATGGGGGCAAGAAGTTTTTAATAGTGATCTGAGGGGGGAGGCGTTAAGAGAGAGATTAGTTCAGAGTTGTGATGGTTATGACATTGCTTCCTTATTGATTCAATATCAGGAAAAAGGAATAGAATTTGTGAGGAACAATGCAAAGGATCAATTTCTAAAGAAATTGTCAGTAACTGATGTGAAACGCATTACTGCAAATGCGCCTGCTTATGAGGGATTAATAGAAGTGCAACCATCAAAACGAAAGCGTGAACTTAATAAGAAAGAGCTTGGCGGTATTAAGAAAATGGTCACATCCAAGCATTCGTTTTGGCAAGCCGATTTGATAAAAAAAGCGTCTATTTTGAGTAAAGAGGGTGAATGCATAGGGTTTGTAATGGATATGTTCAGAAAGCATATGAAGCAAAAGCTGGATGATATAAATACCTATTCACGAAGAGTGCAACGAATAGCTAACCAGAAGAGAGAAGTAATTAACAGTACGGCTTATATTCATCGAATTCAATACCTTATGCAAAAAGCGAATTATGGCCAACAACAAAGAGAGTTAATCACTACAATTAACACAAAAGAACAATTGGTAGCCTTTGCAGGAGAATTATTAAAGCAAAAAAATCAGAATTACATCCATATTAATACACCCGATCATGGTATGGGATTGATCCTGGAAAGAGATGAGAAAAAAAGGGTAAGCCGTGCTATTTTTGTTGATGCTAACGGAGGAGAAAAAGTCCTTTTTCCCCCTAAAGTTTTAAAAGGATTAGCAGAAATATTAAACAAGAAGACAAAATACCTCAAAGAAAATTTTCAATTGAGTGCCTATAGTCATGATAAATCATTTTACGACATTCCTGCAGCGTTAAAAAGAAAGGCTGAAGCCGAACCTGCGGCAACACAATCTCAACTAGAAATTAGAATATGAAGTAACTAACTGTACCCACGTACCGCTTTCTGGGACGTGGGTGGTTACAAATAATTTTCTATTTTTCCTCTAATAGCGTCTCGATTTCCTTACGGATTTTTTTAAAGGAGGTGATGGGTAAATATTGCTTTAAAACATTTCCTTGAGTATCCACCAATATTTTGGTGAAATTCCAGGGAATAAACTTAAAGGGACGTTTTTTTATATTCTTCTGAATATAAGCATATAACGGTGCCTGATGGTCCCCCTTAACGTCGATTTTAGCAAACAAAGGAAAGGTTATCTGATAGCAACTTTCGGCAAAACTTTTAATTTTCTCATGATCCCCTGGTTCCTGATGACGAAATTGATTACAAGGAAAACCAAGAACACTAAAACCACGCTCTTTATACTCCCTGTGCATTGCTTCCAATTCTGCGTATTGAGGCGTAAAGCCACAGCGGCTGGCAACATTGACAATAAGCATTACTTTGCCTCGATAGGAGGCCAGATCAGCTTGTTTACCTTCCATTGTATTGACTGGTACTTCATAAATTAAAGCATTTTCCATCGGAGTTATTCCTATCGTTATAAGCGCTCTTCAGTAATATTAATCATTGTTTCCAATGCTTTTCGAGCATTATCAATGATCCATTGCTGCTTTGTTTCACTTAGGCGCTGACGTGAACCGGTAAATTCGTTGACTAAATCCCCCGCTTTTACTTCGTTATAGCTCATTGTTTTTCCCTGGCGCAATAAATCAACTAACGCCACGAGGTGAGGGGGGTCATTACGTGACATGGTTGCACAGCCACAACCCATTCCTTTTTGATGATCTTTCCTGGGGGTCTCGGCAAGATTTACCACCTCAATGCCCAGACTCCTACAATATTGTTTCAGGTTTTCCACCATATGGTTTTCTGTGCCAATGGCATAGCGTTTGGTGCCGGCTTTGTCATTAACTACATAGTCCCAGATAAAAGCGGTGGAACCTGCCTGCTCAGCAACACGAATAACGTCATTACGGCATTCAGGATGGACTACTGTAGCATAGCCTAACTGGTGCCAATAGTCGCACATTTCCGGTTGATAATGAGTATGGACGGCACATTGGCTGGCAAAAAGGATCAATTCAGCCTGATCAAATTGAGCTAAAGTCTGTTTATCTTGATCTGCCAATGAATACTGGGCACCCGCCGTACCGCCCGGCCAATAAGCCAGGTTCTTAATGCCCATCCAGTAGGCGACATTTTCACCCATGTGTTGGTCTGGAATAAATAAAATTTTCTTATTTTGTTTACGGGCCCAGTCAAAAATTTTTCTTACATTAGAAGAGGTACAAACCGCTCCCCCTTGTGCTCCTGTCATCGCTTTTACGCGGCCTGAGGTATTCATATAACAAACAGGCAATATATTTTCGCTGCCATAGCGTTCATTTAAATCGAGGAAGGCTGGCTCGACCATAAAATCTTTGGCCAGCATCTCCATGGTGCAGCCGGATTTTGGATTAGTGATATAGACTTGTTGATGGTCGTTTGCCAGGATACTGATGGATTCGGCCATAAAATGTACGGCCGATTCAATAATCACCGATTTTTCAGGGTGACTGGCAGCCATCAGTGCTAATTGATAAGAATCACCGATTTGCCCGCCAAATTGCTCAACCAGCCTGACAATATCACCTCCCATATAGTAATGGGCCAGCAGTAATAATTTATCACCAAAATGGGCTTTCGCCTTATCCAGATAAGGTTTCATCCAGGCTAATATGGTGGTCAATTTGCGATCAGGAAGTGCCAGGTATTCCTCAGCATAAGGAATAAAATCTTCCTGATACCAATCCAGTGGATAGTCGCTTTGACAGATACTCATGTCATTTCTGACTTGCATGAGGGTTTTTTCTGGCTGGTAAACAGCATGACTTTTAAACATTCAAGGCCTCAAATCAAATAAAAGGGTTTGGGGGTGAAGTTAATCGGGCTATGCTTTCCTGTGCCTTTGCATTTTTATTTGGAAAGTCTTCGCGGTAATGACCGCCACGGGACTCTCTTCTTGACAATGCTGCCCTGACAATTAATTCGGCATTTAACACAATATTACGCAATTCAATAAAATCACGAGTGATACAATGCTTCCAATAATATTCTTCGATAATCCTTTTTCTTTTCATAATTAAGTGTAGTAGATCCTGCAAGCCAGCTTCGGTACGGACTATGCCTGCATAAGAGGTCATTTCTCCACGTAAGCCACGCCAATGCGCATTAATTTGACTTGCCCGTCTGGCATTTACCTCACCAGGAGAGCTCCAGTTTGGGATTGCATCAATGGGTCTGCAGGGTGTTGAAATATCTTTTAATGTACTGCGGGAAGCATTGCTACCCATGACTAACGCTTCTAATAACGAGTTACTGGCCAGCCGGTTTGCTCCATGTAAGCCGGTAAAGGCAACTTCACCGATAGCGTATAACCGTTTCAGATCAGTATGCCCATCGATGTCGGTCAGTACTCCGCCGCATTGGTAATGAGCAGCAGGCACTACTGGAATCATATCCTGACTCATATCAATGCCAATACCAAGGAGCGTATGATAGATCTGTGGAAAACGCTTTTTTAGAAACGATTTAGGTTGGTGGCTAATATCAAGATAGACAAAGCCGCTTTGACTTTGTTCTATTTCACTAAAAATTGAGCGGGCAACCACATCACGTGTAGCCAGTTCCATCTGTTCAGGCGCATAGCGATGCATAAAGCGTTCGCCAGTGTCTGCATTTTTTAGTAAGGCGCCCTCACCACGTACTGCTTCTGAGATTAAAAAATTATTTATTGAATGATGATGCAACAGAGTAGGGTGGAATTGGTAGAATTCCATGTTGCCTACCCGGGCACCTGCCCGGTAAGCCATAGCTACTCCATCACCTGTCGCTATAATAGGATTGGTTGTATAGCGATAGGTTTTACCTGCACCGCCTGTGGCAAGAATAACGCAACGGCTGAGAAACGTGTGGATGCGGTTTTGATGGCAGTCAAGGATATAAGCACCCAGCACTTCTCCCTGGATATCTGTTCTATGGGGATGGTATTGAGTGATTAAGTTAACGGCGATGTGATGCTCAAAAAAAGAGATTTGCGATTGTTGCTGTGCGGCCTTAAGAAGCGCCTGGGAAATGGTTAAACCCGTTTGATCACCTGTATTAAAAATACGTCGATGAGAGTGGCCGCCTTCCTGAGCCAGTGCAAAATTGCCATCAGTTTGCCTGTTAAATTCAATATGATGACTGAGTAAATCATTAATGGCTTGAGGTGCCTGGCGGATAATAAATTCAACGGCTGGCTGATAACATAACCCATCGCCCGCGTAAAGTGTATCAGCAATGTGAGACTCCAGGGAATCTTCCGGTAAAATGGCTGCCGCTATTCCTCCCTGGGCATAGCGGCTATTGCATTCGGATGTTTCTGCCTTGCTTATCAGCGCTATTTTTACATTAGGCTGTATTTTTAATAGCTGCAGGCAATAATTAAGTCCAGCAAGACCTGTACCTAATACAAGGACATCAAATTCCAGCGTTTGCCCCTGTTGTGATGCATTATTGCTCATGAGAATGCTTTGACCAGTTGAGCAGCCAGGCCCGTGTATTTCTCCGGCGTTAACTCCATTAATTGGGCCTTCACTTCTTCCGGGATAGTCAATGATTTAATAAACTGATTTAAGCTGTTTGCGTCAATTCCCTGGCCACGAGTCAAATTTTTTAATCGCTCATAAGCATCGGGGACTTCATAGCGGCGCATGACGGTTTGAATTGCTTCTGCCAATACTTCCCAGTTTGTGTCGAGATCATGTTTTAAGGCAGGCTTATTAATCTGTAGTTTGTCATTTCCCTTGGCAATGGCTTGAAAGGCAATGAGTGTGTAGGCGAAGGCTACCCCCAGGTTGCGTAATACGGTTGAGTCAGACAAATCACGTTGCATACGTGATTGTGTGAGCTTATTTGCAAAATGATTAAACAGGGCATTCGCCAGGCCAAGATTACCTTCTGCATTTTCAAAATCAATCGGATTAACCTTATGCGGCATTGTTGAAGATCCGACCTCGTCGGCCACTGTCTTTTGTTTAAAATAATTTAATGAAATGTATGTCCAGATATCACGGGTATAATCAAGCAGAATATTATTGATGCGTGTCATGATGTGAGACACTTCTGCGATACCATCATGGGGTTCTATCTGGGTTGTGTAGGCACTGAAAGACAAGCCCAATGAATTTACAAAATTTGCACAGTGTTTGCGCCAATCTACGTCTGGGTAGGCAATTACATGCGCATTATAATTACCAACAGCCCCATTACATTTAGCTGGAATAAGCACCTCAGCCAGCTGTTGTTGCGGACGTTTGAGTCGTGCCACAAAGTTCACCAATTCCTTGCCTACTGTGGTTGGGGTGGCGGGTTGACCATGGGTTCTTGCAAGCATTGGAACATCACCGTGTTGTTTTCCAAGCATGGTAATACTGCCAATAATTTCCGCGAGTGAGGGCTGGATAACCTGGGCAATGGCCTCTTTAACCATTAGGGCATAGGCTAAGTTATTAATATCTTCAGAAGTACAGGCGAAATGAATAAAGCTGGTATATTTACGCAAACTTGCCAGCTGTTCGAGCTTCTCTTGCAGGTAGTACTCGATAGCTTTGACATCATGATTTGTCTTCTTCTCATATTCCTTAACTTTTTCCGCTTCTTCCTCGTTAAAATTAACCAGTATTTCAGTTAAATAAATTTTTGCTCCATTATCCAGCTGCGGTATTTCTGCAATGCTCTTATTAGCTGCCAGGGATTCAAGCCAGCGGATCTCAACCATTAAGCGATAATAGGTAAGGGCAAACTCACTGAAATAAGGACTTAATACGCCGGTTTTTTTTAGGTAGCGACCGTCGATTGGAGAAATAACATTTAAAGGAGATAGGGTCATTGGTAAAATCGCTTGAATCATAAAGCGCATATAATATTAGATGCAGCGTCAGATGTGAATTAAAAAACCATATTTAATGATTTCTGTAAACACTGTCAATGTGGGACAGGGCAAAATTGAATCGTCTAAAACTTGGCATTTTGAAGCAGCTTGGGTATAAGATAAGTTACGGTTTAAAACCATGCTCCGTTTTATCCTCATGTTTAATTGGGTCATTAAATGCTACCGTTTTTTGAATAAACTCGTTTGCTATTTTTTTCAAACTGTCTTTATAGGTCTTTATTTGACCTTCGTTTTTGGGCAAAGGGACGCCAAGCATGCGGGTTTTAGCTTCATGGTAGAAAGAGTTATTGCTAACTATAAAAGGGTTCATATGCTGAAAAATACCATTTGGAAGTTTACTGCATTCGATCTCTATCTTGTTGTTGTCCCCATTTTCTACCTCAACTTTGGAAACATATCGGGTATTGGAATTAAAAAAGCAATATAGCGGATTTATTTGTGGCGTTTGGACTATTTGGAAAAGTTGATCATTGAGGATTTGAAAAACCTTTTCCGCAAATTCTACTGGGATTACTTTGTTTCTTAAATCGTTGGGGAGTAAATTGGTAATCCTTTTTATAGAAGCATCACTCTTGCTGGCAATTCTGATGCTATGCAATCTGTTGCAATTGCGAAAGACTTCCTGAAAAATAGATGTGATCGATTCAGGGAGGATAATGGATTGCAATTCGGTACAACCGTTAAATGCATAATCATCAATAGCAGTGACCCCTTGAGGAATGGTTATTAATTGTAATCTGCTGCAATTGCTAAATACTTCCCGACCAATGAATGTGATCGATTCAGGGAGAGAAACCGATTGCAAATTGCTGCAACCGAAAAATGTACACCTGCCAATAGACGTGACTGACTCAGGAATGGTGATTGATTGCAATGCATTGCAATTTTTAAATGCATATATACCAATGGAGGTGACTCCTTGCGGAATGGTAATAGATTGCAATTTGGTGCAATCATTAAATGCAAAATGACGGATAGATGTGACCCCTGGAGGGATATCATAAGTGCCATCTTGTTTGATGTCGCTATTACAAACGCTCAACAGAGTCTTGCCGTCTTCGCTTAATTCCATTCTTCCCTATCCTCAGATTAGCAATGACGCTTAGGATAGCCTCATCGCTGAGTTGCTGTGGTTAACAATCACATCCAGGCGCTTTAATTTTGAACAAACTTTCGCTTTGGCTGCGCTTTGATGTCCTTATAATAAACTTACTGACTGATTTTATATCATATTAAATGCGCTATCAAGAAGCATCTGGGTATTGTGATACGTCCTCATTCACATCATCCTGTAATTTAAGTAGAATGATTAGCATTTTTATTAAAAACAGGGGTGGGGTATGGCTGTCAGTGCTCATACGATTGATTTGCAGCATTTAGGGATGCGGGACTTAGAGCAGGTAGGAGGCAAAAACGCATCGTTAGGTGAGATGATTAGCCATTTATCCGGCATGGGAGTCCTGGTGCCGGCAGGTTTTGCTACAACAGCTGATTCTTTCCGTAAATTTCTGGCTCAAAACAGCCTGGATAAAAAAATATATAAATTACTCGATTCTTTGGATACAGAGGATATTACGCAGCTCACCTTAACAGGAAAAAATATCCGTGAGATGGTGATCAATACCCCTTTTTCTCCCGATTTTGAGCAAGCTGTCCGTGGTGCTTATGATAATCTCGCAAAAACCATTGGCCATGATGAGTTTAGTGTGGCGGTACGTTCTTCAGCAACCGCTGAAGATTTGCCAGATGCTTCTTTTGCCGGGCAGCAAGAAACTTTTTTGAATGTTAAAGGAGTAGAGGCAGTCTTAATTGCTATTAAGCAGGTTTTTGCTTCGCTTTTTAATGACCGGGCGATTGCATATCGGGTTCATCATGGTTTTTCCCACCACGAAGTGGCTTTATCGGCGGGCATCCAGCAAATGATCCGCAGTGACCTTGCAGCCAGTGGGGTGATGTTTACCATGGATACTGAATCCGGATTTGATCAGGTCATTTTTATTACCTCCTCGTATGGGCTGGGGGAAATGGTGGTCCAGGGTGCTGTAAACCCTGACGAATTTTATGTCCATAAGCCAGGCTTGATAGCTGGTCGATCAGCTATTATTCGTCGAAATCTGGGCAGTAAAGCAATGAAAATGGTCTATTGTAATGACTCAGCAAGTGGACAGGCAGTAAAAACAGTAGAAGTTGATTCTGCAGATCGATTGTTATTTTCCCTGGATTCGGCAGAGATTGAGCAATTGGCAAAACATGCTCTTCTGATAGAAGAACATTACGGCAGGCCGATGGATATTGAGTGGGCCAAGGACGGCAAAAACGGTAAATTATACATACTCCAGGCACGCCCTGAGACCGTAAAAAGCCGTGTCAGCTCCCAGCATCTCGAGCGCTACACGCTTCTGACTCAAGGAAAGGTGCTGGCTGAAGGACGCAGCATAGGGCAAAAAATTGGTCAGGGACGGGCGAGAATTATTAACGATGTCAGTGAAATGCATCGGGTTGAGCCAGGCGATGTTCTGGTTTCCGATATGACGGATCCTGATTGGGAGCCGGTGATGAAAAGGGCTGCTGCGATTGTCACCAATCGTGGCGGCAGAACCTGTCATGCAGCAATCATTGCTCGGGAGTTGGGGATACCAGCGGTAGTAGGCTGTGTTGACGCAACCAAGCGCATTAACGACGGGGATGAGATAACCATCAGCTGTGCGGAAGGGGACACGGGATATGTTTATCAGGGGTTACTCCCCTTTGAGCAGGTGCACCTTGACGTAGATACCATGCCCGAGCTTCCACTTAAAATTATGCTGAACGTAGGTAATCCTGAGCGTGCATTTTCCTTTCAGGCGATTCCTAACGCGGGAGTTGGTTTGGCTCGACTGGAGTTTTTAATCTCCAATACCATAGGGATTCATCCAAAGGCTTTGCTGGAGTTTGATACGCTTGAAGATAAAAGCTTAAAAAAATTAATCAGCGAAAAAACAGCTGCTTATGCTTCGCCAGTCGAATATTATGTGGAACGCTTAAAAGAAGGTATTGCCACAATTGCTGCCGCTTTTTACCCGAAACCTGTGATTGTCCGACTTTCTGATTTTAAATCTAATGAATATGCCAATTTGGCTGGTGGCAAGCAGTATGAGCCACATGAAGAAAATCCCATGCTTGGTTTTAGGGGGGCATCACGTTATGTTTCTACTGATTTTGCTGACTGCTTTGCCCTTGAGTGCCAGGCAGTTCGCCGTGTACGGGAAATAATGGGACTAACTAATGTTGAGGTGATGATTCCCTTTGTAAGAACAGTTTCTGAAGCCCAAGAGGTTATTCATGTTTTGAAGAAACATGGACTTAAACGAGGAAAGGAAGGGTTAAGAATTATTATGATGTGTGAAATCCCTTCAAATGCCTTACTCGCTAACGAATTTTTAGAGCATTTTGATGGTTTTTCTATTGGGTCAAATGATCTTACCCAACTAACCCTCGGTTTGGATCGCGATTCTGGGCTGGTAGCTGCCCAGTTCGACGAGAGGGATGCGGCAGTAAAAGCATTATTGCATATGGCCATTTCGGCTTGTAAACAGTCAGGAAAATATGTTGGCATTTGCGGTCAGGGCCCTTCGGATCATCAGGATTTTGCCCAGTGGCTGATGCAGGAGGGAATAGACAGTGTGTCTTTGAACCCGGATTCGGTATTGGAAACCTGCCTTTTTCTCGCCAGGCAATAGCATGAGAAATTTTTCCAGATATTTAATTGCATTGGCAGGGTTTTTCCCTGCCCTGGTTTATGCAGCCGTACAGCAGGAGTCTCATAATGATCCTATTGCGCCTATTCTTTTTTGGGTAACTCTTATTCTGTTTCTGGCATTGGTTGGTCGTTATCTTGCCCGTTGCTTACATCAGCCCGGGGTGCTTGGTGAGTTATTGATGGGGGTGCTGATAGGTAACCTTTTCTATTATCTGGGATCACCTCTTGCGGTCATTTTGCGTGAAGGTTCGGCTATCTTCGAGGTGATGCGGGGGATGCTTGTAGGTAATTCGCTTATCCAGGCGGTTAATTTAAACGTATCCGATCCGTTTTATGCGAATCAGGTGGTTGCGGCATTAAGTGGAAAAAATGGCCTTGATTTAATCAAGATTGGTTATGTCCTTGATATTTTTTCACGTTATGGGGTTATTTTTCTTCTCTTTATGGTGGGGCTGGAAAGTTCTGTAGAAGAACTTAGTCATACTGGTAAGGAATCAATAAAAGTCGCATTTCTAGGGGTTGCCGCACCTATTTTTCTGGGTTTTATTGCCGCCCATTTAATCTTGCCAACTGCCTCTTATAAGGTTGATTTATTTGTCGCAGCGACCTTATCAGCCACCAGTGTGGGGATCACTGCCCGAGTTCTTGCTGAAATGAAAAAATTGCGGACAAGAGAAGCAAGGACTATTCTGGGGGCTGCGATGATTGATGATATTTTGGGACTTATCATTCTGGCAATCGTCAGCTCGATTGTAATGACAGATGCAGTCGATCTCTTTGTTGTGGTAAGGATTGTTCTCTCTGCCCTGCTGTTTTTTATCGGTGCTTTAATGATAGGACCCTGGGCTTTTCGCAGGGTCGTTAAATTTTTTGGTTATTTTCTCGAGTTTTGGGAAGTTAAATTACTCGCTTCTTTTATGTTTGTTATGGTTCTTGCCTGGTTGGCAACTGTAGTTCAGCTGGCTGCAATCATTGGTGCTTTTGCTGCAGGGCTTATTCTCCATGATGGTTTTTTTACTTCCAAAGATTCTACTCACCCTGATGTGCGAAGTATCAAAAATTTGGTTGCCCCATTGGAGTCTGTGCTGGCACCTTTGTTTTTTATTTTGATTGGAATACAGGTCAAGCTGGAGGCTTTTGCAAGTTGGCATGTATTAGTCATGGCTGCATTGCTTATTGTGGCGGCCATAATAGGAAAATTGGTTAGCGGGCTTGGGGGAAGTCGTAAAGATGATCGCTTGCTGATTGGCATCGGCATGCTTCCTCGTGGAGAAGTAGGTTTGGTTTTTGCCTCAATTGGAAGGACATTGGGTATTATGTCTGATCAGCTTTTTTCAGCGATTATTCTGATGGTTGTGGTGACAACATTTATTGCGCCTCCTCTGATAAAGTCACGATTTACCAGGAAATTGCAGGGTGGTGAGGCATGATGAGTTTGCGACAGACTGAGATTCTGACAGACGTAAAACGTGCGTTGGATGAAGATATCGGTGGAGGGGATGTAAGTGCTGCTTTACTCCCTACTCGATTGACAGGGGATGCAGAAATTATTTCACGAGAACCAATGCTTGTCTGTGGACAGCCTTGGGTTAACGCAGTATTTGCGGAGGTCAGTCCGGAGGTTCAATTACATTGGTATGTGCCTGAGGGGGCATGGCTTGGCAGCCCTTCCACATTGTGCCGCATCGAAGGTCCGGCTGCTGCTATTTTGACTGCTGAGCGAACGGCTTTGAATTTTCTGCAGATTTTATCAGGAACTGCAACACAGGTGAGACAATATTTGTTGGAACTTCGGGGAACACCTGCCCGGTTGCTTGATACCCGCAAAACTATTCCGGGCTTAAGGATGGCACAGAAATATGCTGTTTCCTGTGCAGGAGGGGTGAATCATCGCATGGGTTTGTATGATGCTTTCCTTATTAAGGAAAATCATATCAAGGCATGCGGCTCAATCGGCAAAGCTATTGAGCAAGCCAGGGCATCACGGAATGGTCTTCTTGTTGAAATCGAAGTCGAAACTATGGCTGAATTTCGAGAAGCGCTGGCGTCCAATCCTGACCGAATTTTGCTCGATAACTTTAGCAATGCCATGCTTTTGGAAGCGGTCAAAATAAACCAAAACCGTTGTGAACTTGAGGCATCAGGCGGTGTGGATTTATCAACAATCAAAACTATAGCGCAAACTGGAGTGGATTATATTTCTGTTGGTGCCATAACCAAGTCGGTGCGGGCTATTGATTTAAGCTTACTGATTAGGGAAGTAAGATGAACGCAAGTATTGTTTTTACAGGTGGGGGTACTGCAGGTCATGTAACTCCCAATTTGGCATTAATAGAAGCATTACAACATGAGAGCTGGAAAATAGCCTATATCGGTTCAAAAGATGGGGTAGAGGAAAGCATGATTAAAGCGGTGAATATCCCCTATCATGCTATAAGCAGCGGTAAATTAAGGCGTTATTTTAGTTGGCGAAATTTTGTGGATCCTTTTAAGATTCTTCTTGGGATTATTCAAGCGTTTTTTGTTTTACGAAAATTAAAAACTGATATTGTATTTTCAAAGGGAGGCTTTGTTGCTTTTCCTGTGGTGGTTGCTGCCTTTTTAAATCGGATTCCTGTCATTGCCCATGAGTCTGATATGAGCCCTGGACTTGCTAATCGCTTAAGCTTCCCTTTTGTTAGCAAAATATGCCTGACTTTTTCTGGTGCAAAAAAGCATTTTAAGCGCCTGGAAAAAGTAGAGTTAACCGGCACTCCCATTCGCTCAGGTCTTTTTAATGGCTCTAGAGAAAAAGGGTTGGCCTTATGTGGATTCAAAACAGATAAACCCTGTTTGCTGGTTATGGGGGGGAGTCAGGGAGCGAATTTGTTAAACAAAACCTTAAGGGCTTGTTTACCTGACTTGTGTACGCATTATCAGGTTATCCATTTATGTGGTAAAGGTAAAACAGATACTGCTTTGCTCAGTCATAATGATTATTGTCAGTTTGAGTATGCAAATGAGGAACTGGCTGATTTATTGGCGGCCAGCGACCTGATTGTATCTCGCGCAGGAGCCAATGCATTATATGAAATACTTGCACTGGAAAAACCGCATGTTTTAGTTCCACTGTCTGCCAAGGTGAGCCGAGGCGATCAACTTCAGAATGCTCACTATTTCAGGGAACAAGGTATCAGCAGGGTGGTTGAAGAAAAACAACTTACTCCTCAGACACTCCTGGCTGCTATAGAGGAAGTTAGGAACCATAGTGAAGCAATTATTGCCAGAATTAAGGCCCTTCATATTGAGTCAGCAACCCTGAAAATTCTTACGCTTATCAAGGATCAGATACATGCTAAATATCCAACGATTGTATGACTATATAAACAAAGAATGGACACGAACCATTCTGCCAAGCCTTTGTGATTACATTAAAATTCCGAATAAATCTCCTCATTTCGACCAGCAATGGCAGGAGAATGGCTATATGGAGCAGGCTGTTACACACATTGCTGACTGGTGTAATAACCATGCCCCTTCGGGAATGATGCTTGAGGTACTTCGATTGCCAGGGCGGACTCCTTTGATTTTTATAGAAATTCAGGGTCAAATTAATGAAACTGTTTTGCTGTATGGCCATTTGGACAAGCAGCCGGAAATGAGCGGATGGCTGGAAGGGTTGTCTCCCTGGCAACCGGTCATTCAAAATGACCGTCTTTATGGTCGGGGAAGTGCTGATGATGGTTATGCTGTCTATGCTTCATTAACTGCAATCCGTGCCTTGCAAGAGCAGGGATTACCTCATCCACGCTGTGTACTGATAATCGAAGCTTGCGAAGAAAGTGGCAGCTATGATTTACCTTTTTACATTGAAGCCTTGAAAGACAGGATCGGAAAACCTGAATTGGTGATTTGCCTGGACTCAGGTGCGGGTAATTATGAACAATTGTGGCTGACGACTTCTTTAAGAGGCAATGTGACTGGTGAGCTGTCAGTAGAGCTACTTAGCGAAGGCGTGCACTCTGGCTATGCAAGTGGTATTGCGGCAGATAGTTTTCGTGTAGCGAAACAATTAATTAGTCGCATTGAAGATGAAATAACTGGCGAAATAAAGTTGAAAGCGCTTTATTGTGATATTCCTGAGGAACGCATAACCCAGGCCGCTGCTTGTGCTGGTATCCTGGGTGATGAGATTTACCAGAATCTTCCTTTTCATTCGGGAGTGGAGCCAGTAACTAAAGATCAGCAGCAACTGATTCTCAATCGTACCTGGAAGCCCGTCCTGTCAGTGACTGGTGCCGAAGGCTTGCCCGCTATTGTGGACGCAGGCAATGTGCTCAGGCCTAAGACTGCCTTTAAATTATCCATGCGCCTGCCGCCGCTTGTTTGCCCTGAAGATGCGGCTTTGGCAATGAAACAGGCATTGACTGATAATCCCCCGTATCATGCAAAGGTCAGGTTTCATACTGATGAGGGTGCAAAAGGCTGGAATGCGCCGCAAATGGCTGACTGGTTAGAAAAGGCAGTTAATCAGGCATCGATGGCTTTTTACCACAAGCCTGCTGCCTATATAGGGGAGGGGGGGACTATTCCGTTTATGGCGATGTTGGGTGAGCGATTTCCTAAAGCCCAGTTCATGATAACGGGTGTTTTAGGTCCTCATTCTAATGCGCACGGTCCGAATGAATTTTTGGATCTGAATATGACAAAAAAACTAACGGCTTGTGTTTCTTATGTGCTCAGCTGTTATTATCAACAAGTGACTCTCGACAGTTGAAGAAATTATTGCGATACTTTCTGCCTCTCGCAATTAAAGCAAGAGATAGCTATGGCTTGGTTTAGCCATTAGTCCAACAAACAGGAAAAATTAAGGAGAATTTAAATGAAAGCAAGTTTATTTGCTGCTATTTTGTCATTAAGTATTGCATCCCTTCCGCTTCAAGCTTCAACTCACCCTGATAACTCCTCTACCGTTAAACCAGTGAGCAAAATCGATCTTAATCAGGCAACCGTTGAAATACTTTCCAAATCCATAAAAGGTATAGGCAAAAAACGGGCGCAGGCAATTGTTAAATACCGTGAAGAACATGGAAATTTTAAATCATTAGAAGAGTTATCTCAGGTAAAGGGATTGGGTAAGCAGTTTGTAAAGAGCCATCAGGAACAACTTCAGGAAGCTTTTACCGTTAAATAATGTGAAAGTGACACAAAAGATATTTTTATGCTTTTGTGTCACTTCATGAATGTTACCCTGTAGATCCAAAAATCTTAATAAAGATCTGTCGATTTTTATTAAGATATAGGGTAAAGTGTTTTCCAAAAAACAACGAGGTAATGCTGCGTATGCTCAGGAAATTAAGGGGCGCTTTCTCTAATGATTTATCAATTGACTTGGGAACCGCCAATACATTGATCTATGTAAGGGATAAAGGGATTGTTTTAAATGAACCCTCTGTAGTTGCCTTGCGGAATGAGGCAGGTCAAAAGCGGGTCGCTGCAGTAGGCTTGGAAGCAAAGCGCATGCTAGGCAGGACACCGGGTAATATTAATGCAATAAGACCTATGAAGGATGGTGTAATTGCAGACTTTTTTGTTACAGAAAGAATGTTGCAGCATTTCATTCACAAGGTACATGAAAATCGATTCCTGCGCCCAAGCCCACGTGTATTAGTTTGTGTCCCCTGTGGCTCAACGCAGGTGGAGCGTCGTGCGATTCGTGAATCTGCAATGGGAGCTGGTGCGCGCGAAGTGTTCCTGATTGAGGAGCCGATGGCTGCTGCTTTGGGTTCGGGTATGCCTGTGGAAGAAGCCAGTGGTTCTATGGTAGTAGATATCGGTGGCGGTACTACAGAAGTCGCTATCATTTCCCTGAGTGGTATTGTATATCATCAGTCCGTACGTATTGGCGGCGATAAATTTGATGATGCGATTGTATCCTATGTTCGCCGCAATTATGGCACATTAATCGGTGAAACGACTGCGGAACGTATTAAGCATGAAATTGGCTCTGCTTTCCCAAGTCGAGATCTTTTTGAAATTGAAGTGAGGGGCAGGAACCTGGCGGAGGGTGTGCCACGCAGCTTTACTCTAACCAGCGCTGAGATACTTGAGGCTTTACAAGAACCACTTTCCGGTATTGTAGGTGCTGTCAGGGCTGCACTCGAATTAGCTCCTCCTGAGTTGGCTGCAGATATCGCTGAGCGTGGTATGGTATTGACTGGGGGAGGTGCTTTGTTAAAGAATATGGATACCTTATTAATGGAAGAAACAGGCCTGCCCGTGCTGGTTGCAGAAGATCCTTTAACCTGCGTGGCTCGTGGTGGCGGTAAAGCATTAGAAACCATGGACCTACGTGGCGGTGATTTCCTCTCAACAGAATAATTTTAAAGACAGGCTTTTTGCCACGAAAGGCAAACATAGAACTTTTGGTTTTGTGTTTGCTTTTGTTTTGTCTTTATCGCTTATGTTCTCTGACTATCATTATCGATACCTTGATAGTTTACGTAATGCTTTTGCTCTGATTATCTCTCCTATACAGTATGCTGTTGATTACCCCGTGCGGATTATCGGCTGGGTTCAATCGCTGGTTGGCGCAAAAAAAGATTTAATCGATGAGAATATGCAGTTACGCTACCAACAGACAATGCTTGAGGCTGAATTACAGAAATTAATGATAATCAAGGAAGAGAACTCCCAACTCAGAGAATTATTGTTAACCTCATCCAAAGCAAGAATGCGTGCAATGGCTGCCCAGATATTAGCGGTAGATACAAGTAGCTCGCGCCAGTTGGTGGTTTTAAATAAAGGAAAGCGGGATGGGGTTTATACTGGTCAGCCCGTACTCGATGCAAAGGGGGTAATGGGGCAAATTATTGATGTGGGCTCGATGACGAGTACAGTTCTATTAATATCTGATTCAAGAAGTGCTGTTCCGGTTCGCAATAATCGTACAGGAGAGCGAGCCATTCTGGTGGGAACTAACAATATGGGGCTGTTATCACTAATTAATTTGCCAAGAACGTCCTCTATCAATAAAGGTGATTTGCTGGTTACCTCAGGGCTTGGGCGCCTATATCCGGAGGGTTATCCCGTAGGGCAGGTTGAGTCGATTAAAAATATACCAGGGGAAGCATTCATAAAAGTAAATGTCAGGCCAATGGCCTTGTTAAATAGAAGCAGACTGGTGTTACTCATATGGCCTGATAAAGAACAGGCCTTGTTAACTGCCCAGATTAATGAACGTTTGAACTCCATGGGGGCTCAGGCATGAACACGATGGCTTTTCGCCTGTTTACAGCATTAATTTTGGCGCTTGCTTTGACTATCTTGCCGTTTCCAGATTTATTACAAGGATTAAGGCCACCCTGGGTGTTAATACTGGTACTTTATTTGCAATTTTTCTTACCTGATTACTTTAACGTAATAATCTTACTGGTTGTTGGCTTGATACTGGATGTTTTACTGTCCACTGTAATGGGGGAACATGCGTTTGCATTGTCAATGGTAACCTGGATTGCCAGTAATAAAGCCAGACGCTTTCTCTTTTTCTCAGTGGGGCAGCAGATGATTTTGGTTGGCTGTTTTTGCCTGCTTTACCAGTTGATAATATTAATCATAGAAGCCTTCCTTGGTTATCAAATGTCACTGCTTATGTCTCTGGCTAGTGCGCTTATCAGTATGCTCTTATGGCCATGGATAAGGGTTATTGCTGATGACGCTTTATATGCCAGAAGTTTTCACAAAAAGTAGCCCTTGGTTTACTCTGCCTGTTGATCGGGTGGTTCCCTATTTCTTTTTAAATAAACTGCAGTCAATGGATGATAGGCTAAATTCACCAGGCTGCAGGTTGTTTAAAGACCAGTTGGCTATTCGATGACGTACTAGCCTCAGGGTTGGAAATCCTATGGCAGCAGTCATTTTGCGGATTTGGTGATTTTTCCCTTCACATAAGACTATTTCAAGCCAGCTGGTAGGGACTGTTTTGCGAAAACGTACAGGGGGATTTCTTGGCCATAGATCGGGTGCGTCAATAATCCTTGCCTCAGCAGGTAAAAAATGATTTTGCTTAAGTATTAATCCTTGTTTTAGTGGTAGTAAATCTTTTTCCTGAGGCATGCCCTCAACTTGTACCCAATAATATTTACGCTTATTAAATCGCGGATGGCTTAATTGATATTGTAATTTCCCATTATTGGTAAGCAGCAATAAGCCCTCGCTGTTTTTATCCAGACGTCCTGCTGGATAGAAATCAGGCAATTTAATGTAGTCAGCCAGAGTACTTTGTCCTTCTTCGGCCGTGAATTGGCATAAAACGTCGAAAGGTTTATTAAATAATAAGATATTGTTCACTGGATTAATTTATGCTGGTTGTTAAAAAAGCGTTATTATGCAGTTAAACGTATTTGGGACAAAGGGTTTTCACATGATATGATTAACTCTTTAAAAATGATGGAGTTGCTAATGACATTTGAAAAGATTGATGTTCCAGCCCAAGGCCAGGTTATTACTGTTGCTGACGATTTGTCGTTAAAAGTCCCTGATTGCCCTATTATCCCTTTTATTGAAGGGGATGGTATTGGTGTTGACGTTACGCCTCCCATGATAAATGTTGTTAATGCTGCTGTAAAAAAAGCCTATGGCGATAGGAAAAAGATTGCATGGATGGAAGTGTATGCAGGCGAGAAAGCAACAAAAGTGTATGGTGGTGATGAATGGCTGCCAAAAGAAACACTGGAGGCGATGAGAGAGTTTGTTGTGTCTATCAAGGGGCCTTTGACAACTCCAGTTGGTGGGGGCATCCGCTCATTAAATGTAGCCATTCGCCAGGAATTGGATCTTTATACCTGTCTGCGTCCGGTGCGTTATTTTACGGGCACTCCAAGTCCGGTTAAAGAACCATGGAAAACAGACATGGTTATTTTCCGTGAAAATTCTGAAGACATTTATGCCGGCATCGAATGGCAGGCTAATTCAGAAGAAGCTAACAAGGTGATTAACTTTTTACAAAAAGAAATGGGCGTTAAGAAAATTCGCTTTCCTGAGCACTGTGGCATAGGGATAAAGCCTGTTTCGCAAGCAGGTACTGCACGCCTGGTGAAGGCTGCAATCCAATATGCGATTGATAATCAGCGCGATTCAGTGACCTTGGTGCACAAGGGAAATATTATGAAGTTTACTGAGGGTGCTTTTAAGGATTGGGGTTATGAGGTTGCCCGTAATAGTTTTGGCGCTAAGGAATATCAAGGTGGCCCCTGGCATGAATTAACGAATCCAAAAACAGGAAAGTCCATTATTATCAAGGATGTTATTGCGGATGCCTTCCTGCAGCAAATTTTATTAAGGCCGGAAGACTATAGTGTGATTGCCACTTTAAATCTCAATGGTGATTATATTTCGGATGCGCTTGCAGCTCAGGTGGGTGGAATTGGCATCGCTCCCGGGGCTAATATAGGGGAGAAGGTGGCAGTTTTTGAGGCAACTCATGGAACGGCTCCTAAATATGCCGGTCAGGATAAAGTAAATCCAGGTTCTTTAATTTTATCTGCCGAAATGATGCTACGCCATTTAGGGTGGACAGAGGCTGCTGATTACATTATTAAAGGAATGGAAGGAGCTATTGAAGCTAAGGTTGTGACTTACGATTTTGCGCGTATGATGGAAGGTGCTACCTGTGTTAGTTCTTCAGGGTTTGCGGAAGAACTGATTAAGCATATGTGAATATCGAGTTAAATAAAATTGCCTATTGAATCTAAATATTTCTCTTCAGATTCAATAGGATGGCCGAGCGAGCGCCTTTGTTTGCCAAGCCTTGGCCATCTTTAGCAGGTAAAAAAATTACGCATGAAGGAGGCGACTTTAACCGCACCCGGCATTAATTTTGAGAAAAAGAAGTTGGTTTTTTCATGGTGTAACAAATAGAAGAGAAACCTGAAAGCTATCGGCGGCTATTAATTGACAAGAAATTGATGGTTTTGGATTATTCTTGGGCGTTGGTGTGAAAGCTATCTAATCAAGCTGTTTTTGATTATCACAATGGTTGATTTTTTCATGAATTAAAGCAATTTTTACTGGCCAAATACGCTCGAGAAGTCTATAAAATTAATAAAGGGTGTATGTAATGAGTAGATGGTCTTTAGAGGAAATAGTTGAACATAAACAGGTTGAATCTGAGGCATTACCCAAGCTCAAGCAACCAAAAAAATATAAAGTTATCCTGCTGAATGACGATTATACTCCTATGGAATTTGTGGTTGAGGTTTTAAAGCGGTTTTTTCATTTTAATGAAGAAGTAGCAACTCAGGTGATGTTACAGGTTCATATTTTAGGAAAGGGTATTTGTGGTGTTTTTACCAAGGACATAGCAGAGACAAAGGTGGCTTTAGTGAATGATTATTCGAGAAGTAATGAACACCCTTTGCTATGTGCCATGGAGCCTGAATAATGGTGTTGGCTGGAAAGAGGAGCAACGACAATGTTAAATAAAGAACTTGAATTCACCTTAAATCTAGCCTTTAAGGAAGCAAAGGAAAAACGTCATGAATTCATGACTGTTGAGCATTTATTATTGTCATTGCTTGACAATCCTGCTGCTGGCAACGTTCTGCAGGCTTGTGATGCCAATGTTGAGGCCCTGCGCCGAGATCTGGTTGAATTTATAGATGAAACTACCCCCAGGATACCGGAAGATGAACTCGATAGGGAAACCCAGCCTACCTTAGGTTTTCAACGTGTATTGCAGCGGGCTGTTTTTCATGTACAGTCTGCAGGAAAAACAGAGGTGACCGGTGCCAATGTGTTGGCTGCCATTTTCAGTGAGCAGGAAAGCCAGGCTGTTTATTTTTTGCGCAGAGAAAATATTACGCGATTAGATGTTATAAATTATATTTCTCATGGTGTTTCCAAATATCATAACGATATGACTGATGGTATGAACTCTCCTATGGATGAAGATGCGTTTGGCGGGGAAACAAGTGAATCCCCGCTCGAAAGTTATTGCATGAATCTTAATAAGCGAGCCAAATTAGGTAAAATTGATCCGTTAATCGGCCGCCATGAAGAAATTCAACGAACCATTCAGGTTTTATGTCGTAGAAGAAAAAATAACCCTTTATTAGTGGGAGAGGCCGGCGTAGGTAAAACTGCGATTGCCGAAGGGTTGGCCAGACGAATAGTGGATGGTGAGATACCTGAAGCCATTAATAATTGTGTTGTTTATTCGCTCGATTTAGGCGCATTACTGGCTGGTACCAAATATCGGGGGGATTTTGAGAAGCGCTTGAAATCAGTTTTAAAGCAACTATCACAACAAGATGGGGCAGTGCTGTTTATTGATGAGATACATACTATCATTGGTGCTGGTGCAGCATCAGGCGGGGTAATGGATGCATCAAATCTCATTAAGCCCTTGCTGGCAAACGGAGAGCTAAAATGCATAGGCTCCACGACCTATCAGGAATACAGGGGTATTTTTGAAAAGGATAGAGCACTCGCCAGACGTTTCCAGAAGATCGATATTAAAGAGCCAAGTATTGATGAGACGTTTGAAATTCTTAAGGGTTTAAAGGGACGTCTGGAAGAGCATCATAATGTCAAGTTTTCTATCCCTGCATTGAAAGCAGCAGCAGAATTGTCTGCAAAATATATTAACGATCGCTTCCTGCCTGACAAAGCTATTGATGTTGTGGATGAAGCAGGGGCTTATCAAAATCTGTTAACTGCAACCAAACGAAAGAAAATTATTAGTGTTACAGAGATTGAGAGTGTAGTAGCTAAAATTGCGCGTATTCCTGTCAAGAAAGTTTCTGCACAGGATAAAGATACATTGCGTAACCTGGAGCGAGACTTAAAATTGTTGGTGTATGGACAGGATAATGCTATTACTGCGCTTGCTTCAGCGATTAAGCTTGCCCGTTCAGGACTTCGTGAGCCTCAGAAACCGGTTGGTTGTTTCCTCTTTGCTGGACCTACAGGGGTTGGTAAAACAGAGGTAACTAAGCAACTGGCAAATGTGTTAGGGATTGAATTACTGCGTTTTGATATGTCTGAATACATGGAGAAACATACGGTCTCTCGTTTGATTGGTGCCCCCCCTGGATATGTTGGTTATGATCAGGGTGGTTTGTTGACGGAAGCCGTTACTAAAAATCCTCATGCAGTACTCTTATTGGACGAGATAGAGAAAGCGCACCCCGATGTATTTAACTTATTACTGCAAATTATGGATCACGGCACCTTGACTGATACCAATGGCCGACAGGCTGATTTCCGACATGTAATTCTGGTGATGACCAGCAATGCCGGAGCCAGTGAAATCAGCAGAAATTCAATTGGTTTTTCATTGCAGGATAACAGCAATGACAGCCTGGATGTTATTAGACGGCAATTTAGTCCTGAATTTCGCAATAGGCTGGATGCGATTATTAATTTTGCACCATTAGATAGTGTAACGATAGGATTGGTTGTCGATAAATTTATTATGGAGCTTGATGAGCAATTAAGTAATAAAGGTGTGAGCTTTAAGGTTGACAAGGCAGCCCGTGACTGGCTGATTGAACATGGTTATGATAAAGCTATGGGGGCACGGCCAATGGCAAGATTAATCCAGGAAAATGTCAAGAAACCTTTGGCTGATGAGTTATTATTTGGCAAACTGGTTAATGGCGGTCATGTCACTTTGAAAGTGAAAGATGGAAAGTTACACTTTGATAGCCATGATCATAGAGAAGGCGTTTGTTAACACTGTAAGTGGCAAGTAGCCCGGGTGAACCCCGGGTTTCAGCCCTTCAGGCTTCCACCCAGGCTTGTTTGCTTCATAATTCATGTTACGCACGTGCTATTAATGGTGCGGTTGGTGTTAATTAATGGTAGCCATATATATCAGCTTAAACAATGCAATTCTATTTTAACTAGGGTAGAATATGTCATTATTTGTAGCTGGTTATTTCATGCTGAGTGTTATTGTTATTGCTAAAGACGAAGCAGCGAATATCAGGCGTTGTCTGGAATCTGTGTCTTGGGCAGACGAAATTATTGTGCTTGATTCAGGGAGTAGCGATGATACTGTCAATATCGCAAAAGAATTTACTGAACAGGTTTATTGTACCGATTGGCAGGGCTATGGCGTTCAGAAACAGCGAGCTTTAACTTATGCTG
The DNA here is from genome assembly GCF_900640175.1 of Legionella sp. W10-070. Classification (GTDB taxonomy): domain Bacteria; phylum Pseudomonadota; class Gammaproteobacteria; order Legionellales; family Legionellaceae; genus Tatlockia. Next base: position 25,556 of record NZ_CAAAJC010000027.1, read on the forward strand.
CAGGGGATTGGGTTTTAAATCTTGATGCGGATGAGTCAGTAGATAAACAATTACGGCAAGCGATTCAAGAGGCTATTAATAGTGATGAGGCGGATGCCTATCGCATTCCCATCCGCATGAATTTTTATGGTAAACCATTGCGCTTCTCATCAAGTCCGAAAAGACATATTCGCCTCTTTAAACGGGAAGGCGCACGTTATAGTGATGATATTGTCCATGAGAAAGTAATCTTGCCGTCTGACGCCAGAGTCTGTCGGTTAAAGTCTGCAATTCAACATCATTCTTTTCAGGATATTAGTCATGCACTTTATAAGATGAATAAATACTCTTCCTATAGCGCAAAGATTAGAATTGAAAATAAAAAATCACCGAGCTTTGTAAAAACCCTGTCAGCAACAGCCTGGATGTTTTTTCGCTGTTATTTTTTACAGCGAGGTTTTCTCGACGGGAAGGCTGGCTTTTTATTTGCTGCGCTTAATGCGCAAGGGACTTTTTATCGTGGTATGAAGCAGATTTACCGCGATTCACAACTTGATCAACTGCCTAATATATTGAAATAGCCAAATAATATGGACACTTTAGCCAACTATTCACAAAAATTTTCGCTTCAACAAGCAATACCCTTTCTTTTGGCTGCAACTCTATTGACATTGCCGATGAGTTCAACTGCCAAAAGCATCTCTCTAGGCTTATCTGTCTTCGCTATTTTATTGACTTCCGATTATCGCGCCCAGATCCTAAACTCTTTTTCTAATACCTGGTGTAAGGCGGCGCTTTTGTTATTTTTAATGACCTTGGTTGCCTGTTTTTGGAGTCCTGCTGGTTTTTCAGACAAAATGTTTGTGGTGGAGAAGTATAGTAAATTGCTGTACCTGCCTGTTCTACTGGTTGGATTTCAAAAGGCTAAAACACGTACTATCAGCCTGCATGCTTTTTTGTTGGCAATGTTAATTACCTGCGGATTATCAATTCTTAAGTTTCATGGCTACTTACAATTTTTAAATTTTAAACCTGATCATGTTTTCCGCAATCATATTATGACAGGCTTTATGGTTGCTTTTGCTGCTTATTTATCTTGTTTATTAGGTTATCGGCAAAAGGGGGCACACCGTTATTTTTATGGCTTGCTCTTGTTGATATTTACCTATCAGATACTTTTTATCAATGAAGGCCGCACAGGGTATGTAATTTATTTATTGCTTTTGTCACTTTTCATCCTGCAAATATGCAGCTGGCGCCAGGCTATAGCGGGCATTCTTTTGATTTTTGCATTTTTTTCCGCAAGTTATATCACCAGCCCCGTGATGAAGATGCGTGTAGACGCAATAGGCCAACAAATTCATGGGTATCAGCATAATCAAAAAGATACGGATATCGGCCTTCGTTTACAGTTTCATGATTTTGCATACCAGCTGTTTAGTCGGCACCCATTGGCAGGCAATGGTACGGCTAGCTTTACTTATTATTTTGAAAAGGAAAAACCAGTCCCTATGTGGAGTTGGAAGCTATTGGAGCCCCATAGTCAGTATTGGCTAATCGCGGCAGAGTTTGGTTTATTGGGGACAGGAGCCTGGTTACTCTTGCTGATTAGCCTTGCTTATGGTTGTTGGCGGCTCGATAAAATGAGACCTGTTGCGTTTTCAATGCTGATACCCTTTGCTATAGGTAATTTATCTGACTCCCTATTATTTTATTCAGGCTCTGGATATTTTTTTATATTATTCATGGCGCTTTGTTTGGGGGAGCAAATTGAGATTAACAAGAAGAAAACGGCTGGGTTGAACTAATCTTGCCTGACGCTCCCTACTGTCCAGAAACAAGATCATATCATTTTGCTTGATAAGAAGATTGAAAGTTGTCATTTCTGCGCAGGCAGAAATCTATTCGTCAAACGAGGTATGAATTTATTTAGACTTAGCGATAAATAAGATAAAAGCAACGAGTAGGTGGATGTTGCACTTATTCTTTGTTGAGCATAATCAGCAAGCGTAGCAAATAAACAAGCTTGAGTGAAAGCGTAAATCGCTGTAACCCGAGTTTTCATAGTTTAGAGCACGTCTGCTCAGCTGAAATCCTGGGTTACACGGTTCCTCTGGGTCTGCATCCAGGCTCTGAAGAATCGGCGCAAAAAAATAAAAATTATATTTTTTTAGTAACGCTGTATCTTGCTGTAAGCATCCTTTCTTTGAATCCGGATAACGTAAATTTTTTCATTTTATTTTTGAGAACATCAATATCAGTGCTTAACAAATAATTTAAATTTGATTTTGCTATTTTATCTAACCTATTATGAATCCTTAGATTTATATTATTCTTAATGGACTTTCTCATACTTTCAATCATACTTTTATTGTTTTTATTTATTTTACGCTCAAGATTGTCTTGATCTTCCAGTGCCCTTCTAGGAAATAAATCAGATAATAACCCTTTCGATTGGGTTGTTCGAAGCAACGGAAGTGGCATTTTAAAAAGCTTGACTTTAATTCCATCAATTTCTTTTTCCTTTACTACGTGTTTTTTAATGTAGGAAAGAATTGAATTTTGGTAAATTGGTAAGAGATATTTCTCGATCGTATGAAGGTGAACAATATCGTCTAAAACAAAAACTGGACAAGCCTTATTATTTGCTTGCCGTTTCTCTTCAGAAAAATAAACCTCGCCATCTGGAAATTTATTTTTGAATTCCTTAATAAAATCTAATGGAAAGTTTTTACTTACTCCTAAAGAATCTAATATATACATCGTTGGTTTACTGGATTCATCAAACAGAATTTCTCCCGTTACCCAATGTCCAGAAGAGATGATAAATTTTTCTCGTAACGGGAAATCGGATGATTTTAATATATCAAAATAAGGGGTGAATTCATTTTTTTTACCATTCAATACAGTCACCATGAATGGATATGTTTTTTGTTCTTCTATCTGAGCGCAAGTTAGAAGCGCGCCTTTGTATGTAATGTGATTTTCTTTGTCAAATCCTTTAGTGAATTGGGGCATATATTTCATTATTAAAGCTAAACTATCAGTAGTATTATGTTGCGAAACATCTAACATTTTAATGATTTTTTCTCTCTCTTCTTGAGAGAGATTAATAGTATATTCTTTAAATAGATCGGTATCGAAATTATGTAAGTAATTTAATAATAAAATGTTCCAATTTGTTACGCTGGCTTTAATAAAAATTTCATACATTATTTTTTTGTTATCATTATTTAGTAATGATAGATATTTTGGAACAACGCTATATAATGCTTCATTCGTTGCAATTCGATCTGCAAAATGTTCTGGTTGCACAACCTGGATAAGTCGAATGACGTTTATTGGATAATCATCAGCAAATTCCATAATGAAACTTGATAATGATGAATTAATATGTTTTTGCATGCGCGTTTTTGCATCTGGATTGTTCATGACATTGAACATCAATCGTATACATGCCTCTTGATTATCGGCTACTTTAAATTCACTCCTAAAGCTTGACAAGAACTCCATCCCCTGAATTTCATTGGCGATGATTAGTTGAATTGTCTGAGTTGGGTTATGTATCATCATAATAGTTAAGTATATCAGTTTTTAAATAATATAATTTTTTATGAAATTAATGGCTTGGTTATGCTGTATATCCGTCATAGTGAGCCTGAAAGCAGGCGAAGCAAAGCTGCTATACTTTCGGTTATAGGAATGTTTATAATCTATTTTTTCGTACTATCGTAGCGTGTTTTCAACCCCATACAATTATGAAACAAGTGGTGTTTATTACAGGAGCTTCCTCCGGTATAGGAAAATCCATTGGCGAATTTCTACAACATAAAGGTTATATAGTATACGGTACTAGCCGCAACCCTAAACGCGTGAATGAGTCTTTGTTTCCGTTGCTGGCTTTGGATGTCCGTCGGGTCGAAACCATTCGTGAAGCTATAGCTGATATTCTCTCCAAAGAAGGGAAAATTGATATACTCATCAACAATGCTGGAGTGGGTATCACAGGTCCTTTGGAAGAAATTCCCATAGATGAAATCAGGAATAATTTTGAAACAAACTTTTTTGGCCCCATTGAAGTTATAAAAGCGGTATTACCCACTATGAGAGCGCAACGGTCGGGACTGATCATTAATATTACTTCCATAGCTGGTTATATAGGGTTACCGTTTCGTAGTGTGTATTCGGCTTCTAAAGGAGCCCTTGAACTTATTACCGAGGGCATTAGGCTCCGTGAACGAAATTTCTAACGCATCCATATCAGCGCTCCGGCAAAGTGAATAAACCCTAAAAATGCTGAAATGGTTTTATCGAAACGTGAAAAAACCCTG
>NZ_CAAAJC010000028.1 GCF_900640175.1 Legionella sp. W10-070
GACAGAAAACAAAAACCCACCCTGATAGATACAGCCGTATCCTAATACCAGAACATTGATATCTGTGGAAGACGCATTATCAGCACTGACTGTGACCGTGGTTGGCACAGGCTCAGTCCCCGGCGATGTGGTGCAGACATTAGCAGTGTTATCGGGGCTGGCCGTACTGCCCGGGGTGATGGTAATGTCACAAGTGGCTCCGGCATTAAGCGTGCCCGTGCAGGTATTACTGGTAATCGAGGTGCCGGCTGGAAATCCGGATGTGTTCACCTGTACGTTGTTTGCGGGTATTGAGCCCGTATTTTCTATGCGAATGATGCGTGGGTTGCCGACCAGTGCCGGGTCAGAATCAGGAAGAGGGCTGACGATTGACAGAGCCAGATTTTGCGTGAGAGGAGACAGCGTTGCCTGATTAAAGGTCACCTCTACGGTATGATTGGCCTGGATGTTGTTCAGTTGATAGGTGGTCCCGCCATTTTGCACCACATTGCCATCCAGCAACCACTGATTGATTACGAAGCTGGTATTGGGCGTTGCCGTAAACGTCAGGCTTGCGCCGGCATTGACCACTTGCGCTGTTGAGGGAGAAATCGAGCCATTAGCACCCGCCAATGGCGTGACAGTAAATTGCTGAACGGGGGGTTGTTGTGTCAAACGAATACGTAAAATATTGGTCGAATTCGGCTGGTAACACTGCAAGTCATTACCCTGCTGGCACAATACCGGGCCACCCACGACATCCCCCTGCAAGGCGGCACCATTCACATTGAGTGTCAGTGTGCAAATTCCGTTAGCAGGAAGCTGGCAGGGTGCGCTTTGACTTATCCCTGAAATGGGTTTCATCACCAGCATTTTATCCCTCGATGATTGATTTTGTACAGTGTAAATAACCTGCGCGTTACCCCCTTGCGTGACAGTGATGTCAGTCGGTGTTTGTGGCACAAATGTCCATAAGGGCTTGGCCGCCTGCGCACCCGGCAGCATCAGACAGGAGAAAAAGGCTGTTAGTATGATATTCCTAAAAAAATGTCTTTTTTTTCTTTGCATGATGTCAGCCCTTATGCTACATAGGTAAGATTCAATAAAACCGCATTGGTGTAGAGGTGATTGAGGGTCAACCCTGAATTCATTGTCTGCCCCAAAGCGCGACCCAGTTCACTTTTACCCCAATCGGCAAACTCATAACCAACCCCTGCCTGCCAGTGGTCGTTGAGCGCCTTTTGCACTCCGGCACCCAGCGTATAGGTGAAAGCGGTTTTCGTGTGGTTTGTAAAGTTGGAATTGGGTAAGGCTTCAAATAACAGGCCCCATGGTGCCCGCAAAGGCTGTACTTCCTAGCACACCTGCTGTTGCAACCGAGGATAAAAGCCGAGCAAAGAGATGAAGCAAAGCCCTGTACAAAGAAAAGAAACACAATAAAATATAATGGAGCAAAATGAAAATAAGGGAAAATTAGTGCTGATTGCTGATTACTGGCAATGATCCGGTCATTGGAAGTGAGCAACCCTTTTTTGATATCTAACAGAAAGCTCATTCCCTGTGTCAGCATCCTATAGGTTATTTAATATTGAAAAACCACTTCAAATTATGATACTTTGTTAATGATTTAAAATCAAAGAAATCATTCAATTTTTATCCATCAAACGCGCCGCAAACATTTCGCGACAACGACTCACTCATATGGTGCTATCTATGCAGGATATTTTACTTTGAAAAATCCTAAGCTTGTAAAAGGTTTGCTTCTAGCGGATCCAGTACCTAAAGATTTTAATTTTTCTACTAAATTAATATAGAAACACAAAAAAGGATTAGTGTCTCGTCAAGATTGAATTTTCGGGAAGAATGATGCAATTATCAGGGATTGAAACAAGTCTATTATCTCCAGCCGATATTACGTTTGCAATAGAACAAGAACTTTCCCCGATACAAGCGATACTGCAAGACTGTTTCAATCGTGTAGAGACGCGAACATCAGCATTGTCTTATTTTCAAGTTTAATCAGTACGGAAGAAGAGTAAGCCCCTAACCTGAGGAGCTGACTTCCTTTTCAGTCAAAATAAAAGTACCCGTAAGAAAAATAAAATATACAATTCCAGCCAATGCACAGTATAAACCGAAAAGCCTGTTATCATGGGATGCATACAACATATTAGCCAGTTCTATACCAAGCGCCTGGATACACATACTGGTCATACTCATGAATGCCGATGTTGTTCCCTTACCAATAGATGAAGAGAAAAGAACCAAACGATTCAAAGGAGCTCCGGCGATACCAAGACTAAAGAAATAAATAATAAGACCAGGCATTAACCATAAAAAATAATCCCCCATGATTGCCGGTGTAATAAAAACAGTCAATAAACTAACACCTGCAATGGCAGATCCTCTTATCAATATTTTCCTGAGAGAACCTTTGTAGGTCATCCTTTGCAAAACCAAATTCCCAATAATAGACGCACTAAAAACAGGCATTTGCCAAAGACCGTATTGGATAACCGACAATTTGGCATCTTTTATTAAAATTACAGGAGACAAGGCTATCCAGGCTATACATGGCATACCTAAAATTCCCAAGGCTATGGAACCCAAAACCACGGAGGGGGTCGTTAACAGGTATTTATAATTGGAAGCCACTACCTTTGGCGATAATAAAACCGGCTTGATTTCCTCTCCATCGCGTTTGATCTGCCCAACTGTCTCCGGCATGAACCGTCGCAAGCCCCATAACGCTAACAACGCAAAAATACCGATAACAACGAAAATCAGACGCCAGCTGTAATAATGGACAAATAGAGCCCCCAGAAGCGGTCCTAATAACGGCGCCAGGATAGAGACATTTGCCATCAGGGCAATTAGTCTTACCGCATCCATTTCAGCAAAAATTTCCTGTAATGTTGCATAACCAATCACGCCGATAAAACATAGCCCCATGCCTTGAAAAAACCGCGCCAGGAGGAAATGAGCAATGGAATTGGAGCAAGCGATCAGCACCGTGCAAAAAAAGAAAAATAAAGCGCCAAAAATCATGATCGGCCGGCGTCCGTAACGATCAGAGATAGGCCCTAAGAACAACTGCAGGCTTGCCCCCCCTAAAACATAGGCCGTCAACGAAGTGGCAATTGCTGATTCTGGTGCGTTAAACGCTTTAACAACCTGAACCATACCAGGCATGATCATGTCATTGGCAATGTAAGTTAAAAACTCATACAGAACCAAAAAACCGGCAAAAATTAAAGCATGTCTCCGCGTGATATTGATCAATGGTTGAGGCATAAAATTCTCTAACAAATAAACCAAGAAGGCATGTTGACTTCTTGTAGTCCTAATTTCGCTCAGGATGTCTGATGTAATTTATAGCTTCCCTGCTTAAACAGGCATCAATTTTACCATCCTGCAGCCAAATTTAATAAATACCAGTTTAGATGGACAAATGCAATACATATAAACAAACTGCGCAATTGACACACAATTTTTTCCTGCTAAAATGTTCTTCATTTAAATTATGGGATAAGTAATGAAAGGAACATTTAAAACGCTGGTTGCTCTGGGATTTGCATCCCTAATCTCCTTCCCATCATTCTCTGAGCCAGCAAACCTGGGACTTTTAAAGAGTGAAATTCAATCCTATCATGACAATGGATCATACGATAAAGAGCTGGGACACACGATTCTTAAAGCTCGCGATTATATCATTAAAGAAGCAATAATAAATAAGCGACATGGAAACCCTAAAAAACTTGCTGTTGTTCTTGATATCGATGAAACAAGCCTTAGCAATTACAATAAAATGGTTAAACGTGATTTTGTTGCCAATCGCAAGCAAATCCATAAGGAAATAATGACAGCCGACTCACCTGCCATTCGTCCCATGCTGACCCTTTATAATGATGTTATGAAATATGGGGTGGACGTGTTTTTCGTTACCGGACGTTCTTTATCCGAATTAAAAGCAACACGCAGCAATCTGTTACGTGCCGGGTTCAAGGATTGGGCAGGACTTTATCTGCGTCCTGATGACTATCATCAATCCTCTATTATTCCTTTTAAAGCCAAGGCAAGAGAATCTATTACAAAACGCGGTTATACCATTATAGCCTCTATAGGTGATCAGCAAAGTGATCTTGAAGGGGGGTTTATGCAAAAAGGGTTTAAACTGCCTAACCCCTTTTACCACCTGCCCTGAAGTAATATCATCAACTGCCAGACCCCTGCGGCAATACCACAGGGGGCATCAGGCACTATCGTTCATATCCAGCCTCAAATTCTTTTTATCCATAGTAATCACGGAATGTATTTAGATATACTGCACGCAAAAAATTGGATAGAATTTTAGAAAAACACTGGCTAACCGTTATTTGGAAAGCCTATGCAAATGCCATAAAGAGTAGCAAGCTATGAATCAAGAAGAGAAACGGAGCATCATTGCTGGTTTATATGGCAATACATTAGAATGGTACGACTTTCTGCTTTACGCAAGCTTTGCCCCCCTGTTTGCCAAACTCTTTTTCCCATCGGATGTTGAATTTATTTCTCTGATGGCAACGTTCACAGCCTTTGCTGTCGGCTTCCTCATGCGGCCACTGGGGGGGTTATTACTGGGGCATTATGCTGATCATGTTGGCAGAAGAAAAGCGCTGATTGTTTCTGTATCAATTATGACTGCCTCAACGACAAGTATCGCTTTTTTACCTGCATACAACACGGCAGGAGCCATGGCACCTGTTTTGTTTGTTTTATTTCGCCTTGTCCAAGGCCTGGCTGTAGGCGGTGAGCTTCCTAGCTCTACTACTTTTTTAGTCGAACATATGGCGCACAAACGCCGGGGATTCGCGGGGAGCCTGGTATTATCGACTGCCTTTTTAGGGATTTTTTTCGGCTCGCTCACCGCAGCATCATTAAGCAGGCTCCTCCATGAGCAGCAACTCCTTGAATGGGGATGGCGACTGGCCTATTTTTTAGGCGGTATGTTGGGGTTAATCGGCATTCACTTAAGAATAAACAGCATTGAACCCGCCGTATTTATAAAAGCAAAACCTGAAAAAGAATTACCGGCTCAAGTTATTTTTAGCCGCTATCGATCGCAATTATTGTTGGCCGTGATGTTCACCAGCATACTAGCTATTGGCAATTACATTCTCATCGCTTACATGACTACTTTTTTAGTGAATTCAGAGGGATTTTTGCTGGCTGATGCCTTAACAATCAATTGCATTGCACTTCTGATACTTACTATACTCATCCCCTTTATGGGACTTTTATCGGATTATCTGGGCCGGAAGCTAATTTTTCTTAGTGGCCTTCTCGGGCTGTTAATCCTGATTTTTCCAATTTTTTTACTTCTATTGAGTGGGAACTGGCTGTATGCGTTTTTAAGTGAAGTATTGCTCGTTCTGGTGCTGGCACCTATTAACGCAACAGTGCCAACTATTATTACGGAAATGTTTCCCACCCCGGTGCGGGCAAGCGGAATATCAATTAGTTATAACCTGGGCCAGGCACTTTTTGGCGGCACAGTTACCTTGGTAGCACTAAGCCTGGTTAGAATTACCAATGATAAACTGTCACCGGCCTGGTATGTGTTTCTCTGGGCTATTATTGCTATTACCACAACAAAGTATCTGCAGGAAACCTATAAGAAAGCACTGGATTAGAGCAAAGCCTGACCATTGAGATTAAGGTATCTTTCCAGACTAAAAGTTATTCGTACTCTACCCTGACAATCTCATATTCCACCATGCCGCCTGGTGTTTGAACGGCAATAATATCATCAACCAGCTTACCGATAAGGGCGCGTCCAATGGGGGAACTGTAAGAAATTTTATTGACTTTGATGTCAGCCTCATCCTCACCTACAATTTTATAGCTGATTTGCATCTCCGTTTCGATATGGCACACATGCACAACGGAGCCAAACACCACTTTACCATTATTTGGCAATTTGCTGATATCAACAATTTGGGCATTGGAAATTTTTGCTTCCAATTCTTTAATCCGACCCTCATTAAAGCTCTGCTGCTCACGGGCAGCATGATACTCAGCGTTCTCTTTCAGATCCCCATGCGCACGTGCGGTAGCAATTGCTTCAATAATTCGCGGCCTCTCAATCGTTTTTAAGCGATGTAATTCACTTTTAAGCGCCTCCGCGCCTTGAACTGTCATCGGATGCTTTTGCATATCCACCTCTAGTGTAAATCCTGTAATCGGGTTACTGTTTCCCGATCTTCATATTTCATAGCCAAACACGCTGCTTCAGCGCCAGATAAAGTAGTAGTATAGCTAACCTTATGCTGTAATGCATTGTGTCTTATAGCAAAAGAATCGGCTATAGCCTGCTTGCCTTCCGTTGTATTTACAATAAAATCAATTTCATTGTTTTTGATTAAATCTACCACATGAGGACGGCCTTCTGCTACTTTAAATACCCGTCGGCAGTCAATCCCCGCTGCCTGCAATACAAGGGCTGTGCCACGAGTAGCAACGATTTCAAAACCTAATTCGATAAGCCGCTTCACGATTTCGCCAACCCGCGACTTGTCCGCATCCCTTACTGAGACAAAAGCACGTCGACGTCTTACAATATTACAGCCTGCCCCCAGTTGGGCTTTAGCATAGGCTTGTCCAAATCGCCTGGCAATCCCCATTACCTCTCCGGTTGATTTCATTTCCGGACCTAAAATAGAATCGACACCGGAAAATTTGACGAAGGGAAACACCGGAAGCTTAATGGAATAAAATGCTGGCATTGGGTAATGCAAAGCTAATCCCTGCTGTTTTAAACTTTGCCCGACCTTGCAACGGGCGGCTATTTTTGCCAAAGGGAATCCGGTAGCCTTTGATACAAAGGGAACCGTGCGCGAAGCACGGGGGTTAACCTCAAGCACATAAATATCATCAGCCTGAATTGCAAACTGCGCATTGATTAAGCCTACCACCCCTAACTTTAACGCCATTTGGCGAAGCTGCTCCATTAAATCCTGCTGGACGACAACACTCAGGCTAAAAGGAGGCAAGGTACAGGCTGAATCCCCCGAATGAACACCTGCCTGCTCAATATGCTCCATGATACCGCCGATTAACACTTCCTTGCCGTCGCAAACAGCATCAATATCAACCTCAATAGCATCGTTAAGGAATTTATCAAGCAAAACAGGGGAATCATTAGAAACCGCCACTGCATGCGATAAATATTGCTTAAGGTCTTCTTCCTGATAGACAACTTCCATCGCCCTGCCGCCAAGTACGTAGGAGGGCCTGACCACCAGGGGGTAACCGATACGTCTGGCAAGCGCTATGGCTTCTTCTTCACTACGAACAGTACCATTTGCCGGTTGATGAAGATTAAGCTCTTTTACCAGCTTTTGGAAACGTTCACGATCTTCGGCCTTATCAATAGCATCAGGGGAAGTCCCAACAATTGGAACTCCATTGGCCTCAAGTTCACGTGCCAATTTAAGCGGCGTTTGACCGCCATAATGAACAATCACCCCTTCCGGCTTCTCAACTGCTACAATTGACAGGACATCTTCAAGCGTTACTGACTCAAAATACAAGCGATCGGAGGTATCAAAATCGGTGGAGACTGTTTCAGGGTTACAATTAACCATGATGGTCTGATAGCCAGCTTCTCTTAAGGCCATGGCTGCATGGACGCAACAATAATCAAACTCGATGCCCTGGCCAATACGATTGGGGCCGCCGCCTAAGATGATGATTTTTTTCTTATCCGTATCAGGCCGCGCCTCACAAACTGTTTCATAACAGGAATAAAGGTATGCAGTATCACTTGGAAATTCCCCTGCGCAGGAATCAATCCGTTTATAAACTGGTGTCACACCCAGTTCCAGACGATACCGTCTTACCTGTTCCTCGCTGCTATGCAACAAACGGGCAAGGCAGGCATCGGAGAAGCCGCGACGTTTGAATTGACGCATCGCGGACTTATCGATTTCATTAAGTAACCTGCCATGTAATGTAGACTCCAGGTGAACAAGATCCTGAATTTGCGCTAAAAACCAGGGGTCTATTTTACTTTCCTGATGAACTTCTTCCAACGACAAGTCATGGCGAAAAGCATCAGCGATATACCACAATCTGTCTGGCGTTGGTTCACGTAAATGTCCTCTTAAACGAACCATATCATCCTTCTTGAATAATGGTTCTAAACCGCTGCGGCCAATTTCCAGGCCACGAATGGCCTTCTGCAGTGACTGCTGAAAACTGGAGCCAATCGCCATTACCTCGCCCACTGATTTCATCTGGGTCGTCAATATGTTGGAAGTTTGCGGGAATTTATCAAAGTTAAAGCGAGGGATCTTGGTAACGACATAATCAATACTGGGCTCAAACGATGCCGGGGTTTTACCGCCGGTTATTTCATTAGCCAATTCATCCAATGTATAGCCTACAGCCAGTTTGGCAGCTATTTTGGCGATTGGGAAACCTGTCGCCTTGGAGGCTAATGCCGAGCTTCGCGACACACGTGGATTCATTTCCACCACCAGCATACGTCCATCTTCAGGATTGACAGCAAACTGTACGTTTGAACCACCGGTGTCAACGCCCACAGCTCTTAATACTTTAATTGCCGCATCACGCATGCGTTGAAATTCTTTATCGGTCAACGTCTGGGCGGGAGCTACAGTAATCGAATCACCAGTATGCACTCCCATCGGATCGAAGTTTTCAATAGTGCAGACAATGATACAGTTATCGTTTTTATCCCGTACCACTTCCATTTCATATTCTTTCCAACCTAACACTGATTCATCAATCAGAAGTTCATGGGTTGGCGATAATTCAAGGCCTCGTGAACAAATCTCTTCAAATTCCTCACGATTATAGGCAATCCCTCCTCCAGTACCACCCATGGTAAAAGAAGGGCGGATAATCGCCGGAAAACCTAACTGGGCCTGTACTTGAAAAGCTTCTTCCAAACTATGTGCTATTGCTGAACGAGGCATCTCCAAGCCGATTTTCTTCATCAGCTGGCCGAACTTATCCCTGTCTTCTGCCTTATCAATCGCCTCTCGGGTGGCACCGATCATTTCCACCGAATACTCAGCCAACACGCCTTCACGAACCAAATCCAGAGCACAATTTAAAGCAGTCTGCCCTCCCATCGTTGGCAGTAAGGCGTCTGGACGTTCTTTTTCAATGATACGTGCAACTTCCCTCCATTGAATCGGCTCAATATAAGTTGCATCAGCAAGTTCCGGATCGGTCATAATGGTCGCAGGATTTGAATTGACCAGAATGACTCGGTACCCCTCCTCTTTAAGTGCGCGAACTGCCTGAGTCCCCGAATAATCGAATTCACAGGCTTGACCAATAACAATCGGGCCTGCACCAAGAATAAGGATGGATTGAATATCAGATCGCTTTGGCATACATGACTATATAACAGGATAAAGTGGCTCATTTTAACGGATTTTGCCTAAAGGTTATACCCATTGAGGTTAATTTCATGACATCTTCCTGTAATTCGCATAAGATGGGGTTCGGCTTTATTATGGAGAGGATTCATTATGTTAAATAAATCAATCGTTACATCCTTATCTGCCATTTGCATCAGCATATCCATGACAGCGCATGCCGAATATGATTTCTCGTGCAAGGCAGAGGTTGCAGTAGCTACGCCACCTGTGCCGCTAACTCATAATGTTGCCTTCAACATTACTGCAGTTGACAATACCGGCACCAACAAATCAATTACCCTCAAGGGCGGCAGTGCCCCTCAGTTAATTGAAAACATCGCCTGTTTTTCTACCTATACTATCAGCGCCACTGATTATGAAACCTCGCCCAATATGAAAAGAGGTACACCTATTGGCCAGTGCATACTAAACGCAGGGGCGGTTACTTTTAATTACCCTGCTGACAGTATCTCAGTAGTCTTCCCTAAAGATTTTACCTGCAACCAATAGCAATTGACTGCAAGCACCTGCTCTATATTTTTGTGTAGAGTGCTTGCGCCTGATAATTATTGTGCATTTTAGCCCACAGTCTTCCCAGCAATTCATGCATGGCAATACTTAAATAAAGAAGATTGTATGGATTGGGCAGGTATCTTTTTGCCCAACGTTCATCATTCCAGTAATAAGTATAATCGGTAGGAGCAGCGATGGGATGCATCCCCTGGGCTTGAAAAAGTGCCATCGAACGAGGCATGTGGATAGCGGAAGTAACCAGATAAAAAGGGGCTTCCTTTACTGTATTTTTAACCGCTTTGGCTTGATCTGCGGTATTGATCGACTGTGTTTCCAATACCACATCTGCTGCAGGAATCGGGAACCAGGAAGCAATGTCAGCAAGTCTTAACGCTTCCGGCGTTTGAAAGCCATAGCCACCGCCTGATAACACCAATTTGGCTGCAGGCAATTGTCGATATAACCTGATGCCTTCCAATAAACGTTTGATGCTTGCAGAATACAGTAATGAATTGGCAGGGTTATCCTCTACTTCTGACTGGCCGCCACTTAAGACAACGACCCAATGAACCGCAGGATCCGCTTTAAGTACAATCGAATATTGATCTTCGAGTTGCCTTGTCAGCAGTTGAGGCAGCCACCCTGTACTAAGGAGGAGGAACAAAACAAGTACTGACAGTAAACCCCAACGAACCAGCCGACTGTTGCCATAGACCCATAGGCAAATCAAACATAGAGCCAGAAGCAGCAGATTTAAGTTGAAAGGATTTAAGAAAAATTCTAAAAATTGACGAAAACCAGCCATCACCGGACTCTGCGCATCAGGTAAAGCCCCAACAAGGCAAACAAACAGGTTGGTCCAATAGCAGCAACTTCAGGCGGCCATTGGAACACCTGGCTTACCGGTCCAAAAAAGCGATTGACGATATGGAAACCAAACCCTACCGTAGCACCTGCAAGAATTTTGGACCCCATCGTGGATGAGCGCAATGGCCCAAAAATGAAGGGAATAGCAAGCATCATCATGACTGCCGTAGTCAAGGGTTGCATCAAACGCTGCCAGTAGGCTAACTGATAATTCAGTGCTGTCTGATGGCTTTTTTTCTGCGCCCGTAAATATTGACGCAACTCACGCAATGTCATCTCGTCCGGTTCATTGCTGCTGACACTGAGAATCCCTGGCCTTACTGAAACATCCCAAATCATCTGCGGGATTTTGCGCGCTACTGTTTGATTATTGTCAATGATTGTTTCAGTAACGTCCTGTGCTAACCATCGGGAATCAGCATAACTGATCTTTTCTATTTTACGCGCGAAACGCAGATGATTCGCTGCATCAAAATGAAACTGATAGACTTGCTGTAAGGTATTATCCGGAAGAATGGTGCCAATTGCGATAAAATCATTGTCATTACGCAACCAAACCCCATGCGCCGTTCGTAGTGCCTGGCCACCGTTTAAGGCTTGCATTTTTTTATCATTAGCCCAATAAGCCAGCCTGGGGACAATTGTCTCACCAATTACAGTAACCAGGATCACTAAAATAAGCGCTGCCTTCAGTACCGCCTGAGTCACCTGGCCAATAGACATTCCAGCAGCACGCATGACAACCAGTTCGCGGTTGTTAGCCATAATACCCAGGCCAATCAGGCAACCCAGCAGACTTGCCAATGGGAAAAACAAATAAACCTGATAAGGCATGAGCAAAAAAACATAGATAGCGGTTTGTATAATGCCAAAATCAGCCCGCCCTATATCATCAAGCTGGTTGACAAACAAAATGAATATCTGCAAGCCAGCAAGCATTAAGGTCACCAGCGCAATTGCAGAAAGAACGGTTTTGGCTATATAGCGGTCAACAAGCTTCATGAAAGTTTCCCTTGATTCCGCCAAATCAGAAACAGGCCAATGATCGCCACAGAAAGGTGCAGCCACCATACCCCCACCCATAAGGGAACTTTCCCGGCAATAATCCAGTCACGGGAAACAAACATGAAATTGGCATAAACAATATAAAGAACAATCGCAGGCAGTAATTTCGCATATTTCCCCGACCGAGGATTGACTCTGCTTAACGGCACAGCAACCAGGGTTAAAACCAATACCATAATTGGTACCGATAAACGCCATTGTAATTCAGCCGCTTTACGCCTGTCCGGGTTATTAAAAGGCAACAAGCCGGCGGTAGGTGCAGTACGGATATCACTTTGCACAGCCACTGTGGGATGTGGGAGGCGTACTTTATACTGGTCAAACTGAGCGACCTGATAATCCGCCCGACCGGGCAACCCCTCATATTCGCGCCCTTGCTGCAGGACAATATAATCTTCCGACGTCTTCGGGTCAGTCTCCGCAAAAGCCTGCTTCGCCCATAAAATATCCCATTGCGGCAAATTATCCTTTATAACCTGGCGAGCAAGAAATACATGCTCGGCATTGGTATGATTACGGTTCATCGATTCGACATAAAATACTTGCCTGCCGCCAGACACCGGGCGAAAGCGTCCCGGAACGATAGTCTGTATCAAGGTCTGGACACCTGTGGTACGCATTAATTTGGCGCGTTCTGTGGCAATGACGGGGCTTACCCATAAGATAATTACCGTTACGACAATGCTGACTACCGCAGCCAGAGCAAAACTATGTTTAAATAATTGAGAGGGGCCATAGCCACAAGCCTGGAGGACTGTCATTTCACTTTCAGCATATAAACGCCCATAGGCAATAAGCAAGGCAACATAAAAACCAAGCGGCAAGAGCAATCCCATAAGGTTAGGCAGCTCAAGCATCATTAATTTCATGATGATCATCCCGGGAATATTGCCGGCTGCAGCACGGTTAAGATACTGCACAAACTGATTACTCATGAAAATCAGTAGTAAGATAGCAGTCAAAGAAGTTAATGTAATAAACACCTCTTTGGCTAAGTAACGAAAAATTAACACATTTTTTCTCTATACCTTGACAGGTCAGTCATTTTGATAAATAAAAAAGAGCCTGCACGCAAAACAATACCCCATACAATGACGATAGTTTACCTTACTAATAAAGGGCGTATCAAATTAAGCTGCTCGCATTATACAGTATTTAGCCCTCACTTCTTGTCCTTAGCGTACTTATCAAATCATGCCGGGTAATTTTTATCATAAATTGCATCGGCTTATATTGACCGTTATCCTATGTTAAAATAAAAAAACACTTAAACCTGAACGCACAGGAAAATAATGAACTACGGATTGACCGAAACGCCGACATTGAAAGCAACCGAATGCCTGGTTCTTGGATTATTTGCTGACAGTGACTTTTCTGCTGTTATTAAAACCCTTGACCAGCGACAAAACGGCCTCATCACCCGGTTGTTCAGCAAATTAAATGAAAGCGGGGATGCTGTCTGGCAAGCGGATGTCGATGGCCACAGTTTAATGCTGCTGCATTGCGGTCAACAATCCGAGTTTAATTGCAAAAATTTACGCAAGCGCTTAAGTGATATCGCTGCAGCCCTTATTAAACAGCGCATCGTTTCAGCAACTGTCTGCCTGCCTCAGGTCAATCAGCGCCATGCCGATTGGCAGATTGAACAAATGCTTTTGCAAATCGATGCCCAACTTTACCAGTTGTCAGATTTTAAAACAAAAAATAACAAGCCATACCGTCTTGAATCCCTGCAGTTTTATTTGCCAGGGGCTAGCGATAGCGCAATAGCAACCGCCAATGCAATTGCTGAGGGCGTAAAATGCAGCCGTGTCCTCGCTGACCTGCCGGCTAATGTGTGCACACCCACTTACTTGGGAGAACAGGCGATTGAATTAGCAGGAGAACATGAAAGTTTAACTGCGAAAATTATCGGTCCGGAAGAAATGCATGCCATGGGCATGGGGGCTTTGCTGGCGGTGGCACAAGGCAGTATCCAGCAGCCACGTCTGATCGAACTTCAATACCGTGGCGGAAAAGATACCCCCCCCATTGTCCTTGTTGGTAAAGGAATTACTTTTGATTCAGGCGGCCTTTCGATAAAGCCTGCCAACGCAATGGATGAAATGAAATATGATATGTCAGGAGCGGCCAGCGTATTGGGTGCTTTAAAAGCTTGTGCCTGTCTAAAACTGCCGATCAATGTGGTTGGGCTTATTGCCAGTGCTGAGAATCTTCCCAGCGGCACAGCAGTAAAACCAGGTGATATCGTGACCTCCATGTCCGGCCAAACCATTGAAATACTGAATACCGATGCCGAAGGCCGTCTGGTACTCGCTGATGCTTTGACTTACGCTGAACGTTTTGATCCTGCTTTTGTGGTTGATATCGCCACCCTTACAGGAGCAATGGTTGTTGCGCTTGGTTATGCAATTACCGGCTTTATGACAGAAGATGAGGATTTGGCCAGGCACATTCTCGCTGCTGCTGAAGAAAGCGATGACAAAGCCTGGCGCATGCCTTTGGACGATGCCTATCAGGAAGCGCTAGACAGCCCTATGGCTGATATGATCAATGCTTCTTTTGATCGGGCTGCCGGTGCAATTACCGCCGCCTGCTTCCTTTCCCGTTTCACCAAAAAATACCGCTGGGCCCATTTGGATATCGCAGGCACTGCCTGGGTTTCCGGTAAAAAGCGAAATGCCACCGGCCGTCCCGTTCCTTTGCTTGTACAATTATTACGCCATGTCTCCAATTCGCGTTGATTTCTATCTATTAGCCAGCAAGGAGTCGTCTGCACGCTGGCTCCTTGCCTGTCGCTTACTCGAAAAAGCCTACCTGCGTGGCCATCGGGTTTTTGTCTATTGCGATAACCAGCAGGATGCTCACAAGTTAGATGAGTTGCTTTGGACTTTTAAAGAGGACAGCTTTATCCCCCATAACCTGCAGGGAGAAGGTCCTGAGCCTCCCCCGCCAGTTCAAATTGGCTATCAGGAAGAGCCTCGTGGATTTGATGACATCTTATTGAATCTAGCCACCCGTATTCCCCTTTTTTACAGCCGCTTTCAACGGATTATGGAAATTGTGATAAATGAAGACGCTGCGAAAGAATTAAGCCGTGCGCATTATCGCGATTATCGTGGAAAGCAGTGTCAACTGCATACTCATAATTTATCAGAATGAGACAGTAAACTACTGCAAGGATAATCACAAAAAAGGGTAATCACAAAAGAGGCCGATTAAATGTGGTTTTCCAGTCGGTTGCCTACGAGATCGTAAAGCTTCAAGACGCTGGCTCCCCGCGGTCAAGCCGGTATTGTTGCATAAATGCCGGTCAAGCCGCGGGACGTCGAGAACCAGTGAGGATAAATTCCTCGATTATGAAGCGCCCAGCGATGTTAATTTCAACTGACGGCCGCAAACCCATGCCTTATTCAGCTCCTGGAAGACTTCTTTAGGCATCCCTTTAGGTAAACGCACCGTTGAGTGGTCATCATGGATTTTCAGACCAGTAATGAAACGGCTTTCCAATCCGGCTTCATTAGCAATGGCACCGACAATATTGCCCGGCTTCACCCCGTGGATACGTCCTACATCAAGACGAAATAATTCTTGCTGGCAGTCTTCACGAAAGTTTTTTCTCTTCCTATCTTTTTTGTGAGGCTCGGAATCAAAACGGGGAGAAAAACTAGATCCTCGCTCTTTTGAACGCGCTTCTTTTGGCGGGCGGGCAGGTTTAGGTAAGTCACATTGCCAGGGCTTATCCTGATTTATCAGTAAAGCAAGCGCCGCAGCCACATCAACAGCAGACTGCTCATTTTCTTTGATGAACTCTTCAATAATGCGTCGATAAGCAGGTAAATGCTCATGCTGCAACCGCATGGTAATACTTGTCATAAAACGCTGCTGTTTTGCCTGTTGAATCATATAATCATTAGGCACTGTAATTTTTTCAATGCGTTGACGAGTATGGCGCTCAATCAGATTCAGAATCCGTGACTCCTTGGGAGTAACAAATAGAACGGTTATACCACTTCGGCCAGCGCGTCCCGTTCTTCCTATCCGATGCACATAGGTTTCACAATCATGCGGTACATCATAGTTAATCACATGCGTTACACGATCAACATCCAGACCACGTGCCGCAACATCAGTAGCGACTAATATATCAATCGCTCCCTGCCTGAATTGGGCGATTATTTTCTCACGCAAAGCCTGAGTGATATCACCATGGATAGCCATCGCTCGATAGCCTTGTTGTTGAAGTACAGCGGCAACTTCTTCAGTGCTGCTCTTGGTACGGACAAACACCATGACGCCCTGATAATCCTCTACAGCAAGCACCCTGAGCAATGCATCCGATTTTTGGCCAGGAGAGGCAAATAAAAACCGCTGCTCGATGCTCTTGACTGTTGCAGTTTCAGCACGAATTTCCACTGAAACCGGATTGTTCAAATAGCTGTTAGCAATTTGACGAATCCGATAAGGCATGGTTGCCGAGAATAATGCCACTTGCTTTTCAGACGGTAATTTAGCCAGTATGGTTTCTACATCTTCAATAAAACCCATACGTAACATTTCATCTGCTTCATCAAGTACAAAGGTACTCAAATTCCCCAATTGCAGAGTGCCTCGATCAATGTGATCAAGAATCCTTCCCGGAGTCCCTACCACTACCTGGGCTCCCTCGCGTAATTGCTTTAACTGCCGACGATAATCCTGCCCTCCACAAAGTACGGAAACGGTAATACGTTGATAGGTGCTCAACTTTTCAAATTGTTCAGCTACCTGTATCGCCAATTCACGCGTTGGCGCCAGAATTAACGCCTGGGTTGCGTGGGATCCAACCGTCAATTTTTGTAAGATGGGCAATGCAAAAGCCGCAGTTTTACCAGTACCGGTCTGCGCTTGAGCAATCACATCACGTCCTTGCAGCAACACGGGGATGGTTTGTGCCTGCACAGGGGATGGCGTTTTAAACTTCATGTCCTCAAGTGCTTTAAGCAATATATCTGATAAGTTGAGGTCAATAAAGTTTGGTAGTTCTTGTGTCATAAAATATCCAAATAAAATCGTAAATCCAAAAACGG
Organism: Legionella sp. W10-070; assembly: GCF_900640175.1. GTDB lineage: Bacteria > Pseudomonadota > Gammaproteobacteria > Legionellales > Legionellaceae > Tatlockia. The sequence continues at coordinate 16,928 of NZ_CAAAJC010000028.1, forward strand.
ACTAAGCAATACAAAAAATGTTCAGTATAATAACAAAACAAACAAGAGCATGCACGAACTATATTTTTATTGTTTTCCATGCGAAAGAAAACTCGGGTCGGCATATTCCAATCAGGACTATTATAATCTCATTTTGTTCTAATAACAAACAATTTATTTAAATAAGGAGCATTGACCTGTATAGCTAATCATAAGATAATCAGATGTCAGCTCATTCAGGATGAATACCGACTTATGACTAAAAATATAACCAACAAGCCTGTCATCGTTGTGCGAAATGCCAAAATTGCCGATATCCCCAAAATACGTGCGCTTGTCGCACGCGCTTACCCAGCCACAATGGAGAATTACAGCACAGATGCCTTACGTGGCCATGTCCATCACTTTCCCAAAGGACAGTTTATCGTTGAGTATGAGGAAAAAATCGTCGGTTATTGCGCCACTTTTAAAATTAGCGGTGACATCGCCCTGCGGCCTCATACCTGGGATGAAATTACCGGCAGCGGCTATGCATCCCGCCACGACCCCAATGGCGACTTTCTTTACGGAATGGAAGTCTGCGTCCATCCTGACTATCGCGGGTTTCGCATCGGCAACAGATTATACACCGCCCGCAAAAAATTATGCCAGGCAGAGGGATTAAAAGGCATTGTCTTTGGCGGCCGTATTCCACGCTATCAAAAACAACGCAAAAAATTTCCTGATGTTAATGATTATATCGATGCTGTGATCAATAAAGATATTAAGGATCCGGTTCTCTCCTTTCAGCTGCGCAATGATTTCCAGTTAATCGGCATATTGCCAGACTACCTGCCTTCCGATAAGCATTCCATGGGATATGCTGCTCATTTGGTCTGGTATAACACACCAGTAGCCATGAACTCCAAACCAGGAGGCAATAAAAAAGCAGAGCCGGAACCAATCATCGATAAGGTGCGCCTAAGTGCCGTGCAATACATGCAGAGACGTGTGCACTCCTTTGACGAGTTTGCTCATCATGTGGAGTATTTTGTTGATGTTGTCGCAGACTATTATGCAGACTTTGTTGTATTTCCTGAATTATTTACCTTGCAGCTGCTTTCCATTGAGAACGTGGTATTAAGCCCTGATGAATCGATGTTGCAACTGACCAAATATACTGATTCTTATCTGGAACTCATGTCCTCCCTTGCGATCCAATACAACATCAATATCATCGGCGGCACCCACCCAACAAAGACGGATGGCAAGCTGTATAACGTTTGTTATGTATTTTTACGAGACGGGCAAATTCATGAACAATATAAAATTCACCCCACCCCTAACGAACGGTATTGGTGGAATTTTCATGGCGGTGACCAGTTAACTACGATTATGACCGATTGTGGCCCTATTGCCATCCTCATTTGCTATGATTGTGAGTTTCCAGAACTGGCCAGGCATGCTGTGAACCAGGGGGCTAAAATACTTTTTGTTCCCTTCTGTACTGATGAAAGGCAAAGCTACATGCGCGTACGTTACTGTGCACAAGCAAGAGCTGTAGAAAATCAATGTTATGTCGTCATGGCAGGAAATGTGGGAAATTTGCCCGGTGTTGAAAATATGGCGATACAATATGCGCAAAGCAGTATTTTTACCCCCTGTGATTTTCCTTTCGCCCGTGATGGCATTGCTGCCGATACCACTCCGAATGTAGAAATGGTTTCTTTTGCCGATTTAAGCCTCTACAGCCTCGAAGTTGCCCGCAATCAGGGAACGGTACTTAACTTAAAAGACAGGCGCTATGACTTGTATTCTGTCAGATGGAAAAATAAATAGTTTTGATTTTCCCTGCAAATCGCACCATCCAGAGCTTCATGTTATTCATGATGCTGGAATTATAATACAGCTACAATATAATAAGTCGCTAGGTTCTGTGCACTTATCTACTATCTTGGCCAAAAAGCCTTGATTTTCTGCGCTCCGATGCTCACATACTTCTATGTATGCTCCGCTTCGGTGCTCGCCAATCAAGCCTTTTTGACTCAAGCTAGCGATAAGTGCACAGAACCTAATAATATTTATTTACAGGAAGGGGATTATTTATGACGGGAACACAACAACCACCAAAAAGACTCCGTCGCTCGCGCAAAGAGCGAATGATTGCAGGAATTTGTGGAGGTTTGGCGGAATATTTTAATATTGATCCCACCTGGATGCGGCTGCTTTTTATTGTCCTCTTGCTATTGGGAGGCTCGACCATTTTGGTTTATCTGGTGATGTGGCTGGTTGTGCCCTTAGAGCCATTAGAGAGCGGAACAAAAGATATTGATCATCGCCCTTAATATTACTCAACTGCGATAGGTGGTAATTAATAGTAGCCCGGATGAAGCGCCAGCGAAATCCGGGATCGCAGTTTGATAATAAACACATTTTCCCGGATTTCCCTGGCCTTCATCCAAGCTACAATTTTCAAGAAAACCGCAGGTTTCATCATCCCCCTAAAACCTCAGCGCTTGACTTCTTTCTTCATTCAGTTAAGGATAAGTGTTTGGTTTTATATATATAAGGATATTAGATGAAAAAGCTTCTTCCACTTTTTTTCCTTCCCCTCACAGCAAGCCTTTCAGGCATAGCCACTGCGGGAACGATGGGCCCAGCGGTAAAACCGGAAACCTGGTACCTGGTTGGCGGCGGCGGTTATTCTCATTCACGCGATGCAGGTATCCGGGTTGATCCGGCTGTATGGGATTTTGCCATTCAAGGGTATAGCGATAATCTTGATTCAACCGCGCTGTTATTTGCCGGAGTTGGTCGGTATATAACGGACTACCTGCGCATTGACGTACGGGCAGAACATCGTGGAGATTACCATTACTCTAAATTTCAAACTGGCCTGGATACCGGTACTCCCAGCTTCACCGGTGATGCGCGAACACGCAAGTTTGATCTATCCAGTGACAGCGTGATGCTTAGCGGCTGGCTGGATTTGGGTCACCTGTATCCAAACCTGCTGTGGGAAACTAACCAGTTTTCGATCCAGCCATTTGTCGGTGCCGGGCTTGGGGTTAATTACATGAATGTAAAAGACTTTCGTACCATCGGCGCGCCATTTGGGGTAAACCGTTTCGAGATCGCCTCAATCAACCAAACCACTACAAGCAGCAAGTTTGCCTGGCATGCCAGCGCAGGATTATCTGCAAAGTTCACTGAACGAACTTCGCTGGCCGTCGGTTATAATTATTTTGATGGCGGAAAAATACCATTTCCTGACTTCATCTACTCTTCGTTGTCAGCCCCAAGTGGCCGTTCTGGAGTAAGCGTTACGCCCTGGCGTGGTCGATTGAAAGCCAATGAAGTATTTGCTGAATTGCGCGTTTTGATCTAACCCGGTTATTGCCCTGCAGGCGTCGTTGGAAAGCCAATCGACGCCTCCTCCTGCTGACCTTGATATGTGCAAATGAAAACCTTGATTCCGCTATGCTCCATCAAGGCTACGTTTGTTGTTATTACACTCCGGAATTTTATCAATGGCTAAATTTTCCAGTCAACCAGCTAGTTTAACGCGTGTGCCGCAGCCGATAATATCTGAAGTCATCTCCTATCTTGATTTAAACACAATGGCTAACTTATCTCAGGTCAGTAGACAAATGAACAGCCTTGTCAGCGAATCTGTTAATCAATATGAGATAGTCATTCATAAGAAAAATGACCAGCAAGAAACAATGGCAGGAACCTATTCTCAAATTATGAAAAGGTTAAGTACAAACAAAAAAAGGGAGCGTCTGGAACTAAGTAATAGTATCACCTATCGGTTTAAAGAAAATTATTTGGACAATCACCGGTGCTATGGTGAATCCAGTAAAGATAAAATTGTTGGCGCAGGCACGTGCTTTACTGCGGTAATAGCACCAACTGCCGTTATTGCCTCAGCCTTTCTTTCCCCTGGAGAAATTTTTGTTGCCCTGGGTATTGGCATTGGTACCGCATGCTGTGGTATGGGAACCACTTTTTTCTGCAGTAAAAAAATACAAAAAGCAGAAGAAAAAGTAAAGCAACTGGATGATGAGATTCCCGTTACATTTTCAATGAAACAATAGGTTAAAGGATAGACAATATGACTACCACCTTACCCACTGTTATTGCTGAAACTGACTCTGACAGGCTTGATAACCACCCCCTGGCCAGCCTTTCTTCGGTAAACGGTTTTTTCCATGAACAAACCCGTTCTTTGCAAATTTACAGAGAAATTATGTCAACAATTTCCAAGCTTAATGAGGAAGTAACATCTTTATCCAAAAAATTATCTCATGATACTCCGCTAACCTATGAAGATTATTTCAGATATAAAGTAAATCATGCCCCAATACCAGGAGGTGAGCGAGAATTGCATGAACAGGTCATTTTATTACGTTGTAAAATTTTGAAAATAAGAAGCTTAAGCAATTACCATTTGAATACATTCAATATGCCGCAGCAACAATCACTACAAGCCAATTTAAGTGATTTAATCACCGCATTCACTGCTTATGCAGGTCCCTTGACCGATTATGAGTTGAATCTGCGGGAGGAAATGCTTGCAATGATACCCCTTTTGCATATTAAAATTTATTTTTTCCATCATGAGTTTAGCGAGCCCTTTGCCAACAAACTTTTTTTTACACAGATTACATTCATAGATGGTAGCATCCGAACGTTCCACACTGAAGTTGGTCATTTACATCCTTTTTTTAAACAGACAGAAAAGATAAAAACAACAATAGATGTTTTAAAGTTTCTTTATCAACTAAGAGAACACGAGGAAGCACAGCATTACGTTCAGCTATATAAACATGAACCCAGCTCACGTTGTTACTATTCTCCCATAGCTTCGCAGAGCATGCCTACCAGATAGACCAACCATTAAATACATGCCTGCTTATTTAATCAGACAATCGACATCCCCATTGAGAACCCGTTACTTCTCTGGAAGTAGAATGTACGGGTTTTTCTTCAGAACTCATTAAACGAGATGCTGCAGTAAAGAAAGGATACTCATCCTGTTCGCTTTGAAGTAGCCTATCTCCAGACTTGGGTATCACATAATAAAGCTTGGTGGCGTATTTCTGTTCATGCAAGGCTGCCTGGTCTGCCTTTGATAGCTGCCAATGGGTCAAACTATCAGTTCTAATTTTTCGTTAATCAGTTCAAAACAGGCAGGCAAATAACCAGCCAGTTCACCATCAGCTTCAATGGCCAACCGGGTCTCTTGCGCCTCTATCCTTACCTTTTTGGCTTGAATGTATTGGACTTGTTTCTCAAGCAAATGTTTGCCAAAATAAATTTTTATGAATTTGAAAACCGCCGCAAGGCGGGAAAAGTTATGAAAAATAACCACATCAAGTAAATCATCATGAAGGTTCGCCATCGGAGCTACATGCATCCGTCCACCAAAATATTGACCGTTACAGACCGCCATTAAAAACATGTTTGTATCAATCGGCGGGTTTTCATCAAACTGCAGTTGGACAACTGCCTTGTGGTAAGTCATCAAGCCTAACAAAGCATTTACAAAATAATTAACGCTGCCCCCCAATTTCTTCAGCCATCGGCTGTTAATTGATTTTGCAACCACATGCGCTGATAAGCCACAACTGGCAATGTTAATAAAATAGCGGGGTTGCTGGTGGGGGAAACTAATTTTACCTACATTCGTCTCGATTGCTTGACGATGGACTAAGCGATCTAGAAATTCGGTAACCTTTTGCCGGGGAAACTGGCGGGCAAAATCCCCTCCGCAACCTGAATTAAAGTAAGCATAGCGAGTGCGTGGATTAATTAATTTATCTTCATGGAATAAGCCATTCACCGCATGACTTAAAGTACCATCGCCACCAATAATTAAACAATAATCCGGATCTTCCTTTATAAGGTCAGCCGTTAATCGGTCAATATTGTCAACCTGATTGGACATGCGGTAACTAATCTCATCAAACAAGGCATGCAAGCCTGGCATTATTACATTCCAGGCTTTCTTTCCGCGTCCCCCGCCAGAAACAGGATTAATCACTACCGCAATTTTACTCATAAAACGGCGGCTAAACGACAGGCTTGATCAATAGCGTGACGTGCGTCCAGCTCCAGCGCTTTAAAAGCCCCCCCTATCAAATGGACTGACTGGCCTGCCTGCTTTAGCGGCTCATAGAGGGTACGCAATTCATTTTGCCCTGCGCAAATGACAATGGAATCAACGGGCAGTAATTCTTTTCGTTCTCCGATGAGCAAATGCAAGCCTTCATCATCAATCCGTTCATATTGAACACCTGATAGCATTTTAACCTGACGATGTTTCAAGCTTAAGCGATGAATCCAACCTGTCGTTTTACCCAAATTTTTTCCATGTTTTTCTTTCTTACGCTGTAATAGATATACCTGGCGTGGGCTTGTGGGGATTTCTGGGGGTTTCAATCCCCCGCGCGTTTTGGCTTCAAGGTCAATACCCCATTCACTATAAAATCGCTTTTGCTCGCCATTAGACTGATGGGTTAATAATTCGGCAACATCAAAGCCTATCCCGCCTGCGCCAATAATGGCCACACGCTCCCCTGGGACTTTCTGCTGTTGGATGACCTCAATATAACTCATTACTTTTTCATGCGATATACCGGCAATTTGCGGAGTACGCGGGATAATCCCGGTTGCCAATACAACCTCATCAAAGCCCTTTAGCATCCCCATATCAGCCTCAGCGCCTAAACGGATGTCCACTTTAAATGTTTCCAATTGATGGGTGAAGTAATTAATCGTATGCTGAAACTCTTCCTTCCCGGGGATATGTTTTGCCAGATTGAATTGTCCTCCCAGTGCATTGCTTTTTTCAAACAAGGTTACCTGATGGCCTCGTTCTGCGGCAACCGCAGCAAACGCCAGTCCTGCGGGGCCGGCACCAACTACGGCAATTCGTTTTGGCCTGGCAACGGCCTGGTAAACCAATTCTGTTTCACTACAAGCGCGAGGATTTACAAGGCAGGAAGCCGTTTTATTGACAAATACCCGATCTAAACAGGCTTGATTGCAGGCAATACAGACGTTGATAGCCTTGCTGTCTCCCATTTTTGCCTTTTGGGGAAACAACGGGTCGGCCAGGAAAGGTCTGGCCATTGAAATCATATCAGCTATCCCTTCCTCAAGCAGGTTATTGGCTAATTCAGGGGTATTGATACGGTTTGAAGTAATCACAGGAATGGTGATTTCCGGTTTCAGCCGTCTGGTAATCTGGCTAAAAGCCGCAGCAGGAACCATGGTGGCGATAGTTGGGATACGGGCTTCATGCCAGCCAATGCCCGTATTAATCATACTGGCTCCGGCTTTCTCAACAGCCTGGGCTAATGAGATAACCTCTTCCCAGCTGCTCCCTTTAGCAATAAGATCAAGCATTGAAAGACGGTAAATAATGATAAAATTATCGCCCACTGCCTCGCGTACTTTGCGGACAATCTCCACTGGGAAACGCATGCGGTTCGCAAAAGATCCCCCCCACTCATCGGTACGCTGATTGGTATGCTCGACAATGAACTGGTTAATCAGGTAGCCTTCACTGCCCATGATTTCCACACCGTCATAGCCAGCTTCTCTGGCAAGATAGGCACAGCGGGCAAAATGCTCGATTGTTTTCACCACACCACGTTTACTCATTGTCCAGGGTTTAAAAGGGCTAATCGGTGATTTCAAACGGCTTGGGGCAACAATAAAAGGATGATAGCCGTAACGGCCAGCATGTAAAATCTGTAAGGCAATTTTTCCACCGGCATCATGAACCGTACCCGTCACCAGTTCATGGCGTTGCTGTTCTTTTGCAGAGGTTAATTTCGCTGCAAAGGGAGCAAGGCGGCCAGCACGGTTGGGAGCAAAGCCGCCAGTCACTATGAGACCGGCCCCACCCTGAGCACGCTCTTTATAGAAAACAGCCAAACGCAACAAGCTCTCTTTGTCCTCTTCCAAACCAGTATGCATGGATCCCATTAACAAACGGTTTTTCAACTGTGTAAATCCTAAATCCAGCGGCTGAAATAAAGCCTTAAAAGGAGTGTGTTCAAAAGAGGTGTGATCGATTTTCAATTCCATTGCCTGCTCGCCTATCTTTAAAATTAACCTACGGGAAACCCTTTATATCTAGGTTCTGTGAACAAAAATTTTCACAGCTGCAAATGCGGCTAATTGGCACCATGATATCTTTGAATTCGTTAAATAGAGCCAGCTATTCGCCTCACCATGGTACTCAATCATCCACATTTTCGCTTTGCGAAAAAATTTGTTCACAGAACCTAGTATACTTCCTATCTAAAAAATCATTTCCTGGATTTATTCAAACTAGTACAACGTTTTCACTGATTCTGTCTTACACTGCCATTCCCGCGCAGGCGGGAATCCATAGCCCAATTTAGCTCCTCACTTCACCTGAGAGATAGATTCCCGCCTGCGCGGGAATGACAACTGGACAGATTCAGTGAAACGTTGTACTAGGTTCCGTGAACAAAAATTTTCACAGCTGCAAATGCGGCTAATTGGCACCATGATATCTTTGAATTCGTTAAATAGAGCCAGCTATTCGCCTCATTCAAAGACACCATGGTACTCAATCATCCACATTTTCGCTTTGCGAAAAAATTTGTTCACAGAACCTAGAGTCTGTTGACATTTCAACTTAACTGCCCACTTCCCGCGCTTTATGCGCGGGATCCACGCAAACCACACGAAACTAATCATCCTCTTGACAAGGTTTGAGACTAGATTCCGCGCATAAAGCTTCCAATTGGCCCTAAGTTTTTATTGACAAA
>NZ_CAAAJC010000029.1 GCF_900640175.1 Legionella sp. W10-070
TTTTTTTCTTAAGCGGCTTATAGCCGCTTTTTTTATATCTGTTTTTCGTGTCAAAAATTTATAATTTGAAGTTAAACCAACATCATAAATCATTACCATAAGCAAGTAGCTCAGACCTTGTCTTTAATCTGTGAACTTCAGCAGAATTCGCGCTACGAACTCCATTTTAAGGTGCGAAGGGGGCATGTGGACATATTCACAGTATAAAATTAAAGCAACAGGGAATTAATGCCAGGACTTACTTGCCAGCATTACCTCTGAGCCTACCTTTACTAAGTAAAACGTAGCTTTTCAATTGAAGAGAAAATTGATGCAATACATCAAGACCTGATTCTTCCGCATTTTTGCACCATTGAGTCAAAGACTCAATTAATTCCTTTTGAGAGGATACTTTTTTTAGCCAAATCTGTTGTAATGATTGACGATAATTATACACTAGCTGTAATTGTTCAAAACGATTGAGTAATGCTTGCAAATGGGAGTTGTTTTTTGTGGTTTCCTGGCGTAATAAGCGTTTAGCGCCCTTAAATAAATACCATTCTTTATTTTCAAGGTGTTTTCGTTTTTCATTCTCCAAAATAGGAACAATTACCCTTTTATAATAATCGGACATAATTTGAAAATGACTACTAATGACTGCTTTGACAGTATCTAAATCAACATGTCGTTTGCTATTGTCTCTGGTCAATTTCGGAGGTAATTTTTTCACCTTGGCAAGCCCCAAAAATGATAGACAGCGGATATAAAGCCAGCCCAAATCGAACTCCCACCATTTTAAAGAAAATTTAGCAGAAGAAGCATAGGCGTGATGATTATTGTGGAGTTCTTCCCCACCTATTAAAAAGCCCCAAGGAAAAACGTTGGCTGACTTGTCGGAGGATTCAAAATTTCGATATCCCCAATAGTGACCAACCCCATTAACTACGCCTGCGGACAGTGGAATCCAAATCATTTGTATTGCCCAAATAGTAATTCCAGGAAAACCAAACAGCAGCAAATTAATTAAAAACATGAGTAGTATGCCTCTACTGGAATAACGGGAATACAGATTGCGTTCAATCCAATCATTTGGTGTGCCATGAGAATACTTTTCAATTACCTCTTTATCTTTTGCTGCTTCGCGATACAATTCAGGAACCTGCCAAAAAACCTTTTTTATACTAAAAACCTGAGGGCTATGTGGATCTCCTTCAACATCTGTCATTGCATGGTGTTTACGGTGAATAGCAACCCATACTTTTGTTACCATACCGGTTGTTAGCCAAATCCAGAATCGAAAAAAATGACTCACTATTGGATGCAGTATTAAAGCGCGATGGGTTTGACAGCGATGTAAATAAAGAGTAACTGAAGCAATGGTGATTTGGGTTAGAACAAAAGTTACTAGAATATATTCCCAAAGTGTTAGATTTAAAATGCCAAAAATCATAGGAAATCCTCATTATCCAACATCGTTTTTTTCCATTATGCTCAAGATTGAATCTTAAAGCCAGCGCGATTTATTTTTCTTCAGCTTTTACACTACCACTTAATTGTAATTTCTCCAGGCTGGTTAATGCCAATTACAGTTAGAATCCAATAGATACTTTACCCAGGAGAACAAGTATCAGATAGATAACCAGGATAAGTCCAATAAGACCCATCGGAGTATATCCCCATCCCTTGCTATATCCCCATCTCGGTACACTACCTACAAGCAAAAATATAAGCAGAACAAGTAAAATTGTTCCTAACATGATAATCCCCGGAGGAGCAATTTATTTACATTTTAATTATAGCAATTATTAGAATATGAGCACTTCAGACTATACTTAAAAATATACATACCGGGTTGAAACGTTATGAAAAATGAACAAATAAGGGAGTCTCTTGAAAAAATTATTGAATATTTGAACTATTATGATGAAGAGGGAAACACATTGGAAAATTTGCCGGAAAATCCCCCCAAAACCAAATTTTCTTCAATAAGGGATGTTGTGCGTGAGTTAAATGAAATTCTTCATAGATTAGATTAATGTTAAGGATATAATGGGAAAATAGGCGGGCTAGATCTCATTTATGTTGTTTGGTAGTATCCAACATTCATCAAAATGAAACCACTATTTATGCAAAAAAATGTTAATAACTTGTTAAAATTCTATTTGGTTGAGATTAATCCTGCCGATTATAAAAATGAGTCGGATAAGTTAGATTTTTTAGGTAGTTATGCTAACCCCAACTCCAAAGTAAAATTATTAAGATCAACAAATAAAGTGAAAATAAATGAGCTTCTTAAAGCACTTAAAAGCTCAATTTGTTGGGAAAAACCGATTTTTAACGATAGTCATTTGCCCTATTATGCCATCACTGCATATTTACAAGATAAAATTAGCCGTGAACAAGCCTCACATATTTTGGAGTTTCATGAATTAAAATCAACCTACCCGGATGTGATTACTATCCCTATTTTAACCCGTGGAGGAAGCTTTACTCATGCGAGTGGGGAATATTTTTCATTAGTCATTAGTTGCCAACGAAGTAATTTACCCAATGTAACTGCAGAGCACCTTGAAAAATTCAGATTATCGTTATTAGATTACAGGAAAAAATCTGCTTCATCGTTTTATGTTTTACATCTACTCCCAAGCCATGGTTTGGGAGACAGGCATGTTGGGATTTCAAGCTTATTAGGTAGCATGGACTCTTGTGAAATGGGCGATATTTTTATGCCAGGCTCAGTAAGAAATATATTCTATCCAGCAATTACCCCAAAAAATTCAACTACAACTACTTCAACAGGTAAATTAGGTAAATTTAGTATTGATGATGTAGAAAAAGGACATAGGGAGAATGTACGCCTGCATGCACTTGGATTTCCTGGAACATTTCGTACAACAAGAGCTCATGGTTATAATATCACACTAGCAGATGCAACCGGACATGATGCAATTCATCAAGGCGCTATTTCTTATTTTCCAGAACACCTTTATCACATGTCATTACACTGCGTAGATGTCATTAGAGACAAGACAAAAATAAAATGGTCTGAAGAACTTTGGCTATTAATTGATATGTACGTTATTGACCCAAGCATTAGTGTACTTAACCAAAAAACTGATCCAAACACTCACTCCGTTGCAAGAACATATTCAATCAATGAAGCATTGTCTTATTCACAATGTAGGCAATGGATGGCTAGATTATTAAAACACACCCTGTCAGATACGCTATTAAACATAATTTTACATGATATGATAATCAATAAATCTGTGTGGCAACAGTGGATTGATGTTGATAATTTTGTAAAATCTAATATCACTAATCAATTTAATAAACCGGTTCAGAAGCCATTAACTATTTATGAGCTTTTAAATGAAACTAATATTATACAGCAAATTATTTTTGGATATATTTCGGGTTGGCAGTCTATTACTGATTCAGCCCTCGGTAAATTAGTTCATTTTGGAAAAAATTCAAATAATAGAATAGAGCTATATTTATTTGGGGAACCAATAGTTGATTATTCTAATCATGAGCTAAAGTCACTCTTAACTGATATTGCTCAAAACAATTCAGCAGGAATTGAGTTAATCAATTCAGCGGCATCTGGAGATCTTGCATTAGTAAAAAAGCGGTTGGAATCAGTTACGGCTACCAACTTTTTCGACTATATATTGATTGCACTTAGAATGGCTGCTAAATTTGGCCGTGATAACTGTGTTGAACACATATTGAAGAATAGAAATATCAACAATACATCACCATATTATTGCCATGGATTAGAAGATGCTGCTTCTTCAGGACACATAAACTGTGTGCGGTTTCTACTTGATAATATTGATGATTCATTGGCCGGACAAACTATTCAAAGCGCATTACTTTTATCTATAAAGCGTAATAAAACAGAAGTTGTTGATCTTCTACTAAGCCAAAATAAATATAAAATATCTAGATTAACGCTTGTGAGTGCTATTAGAATGGCTCTGGATCATGATGCCAGTTTGATAGCAAATAAACTATTTGCCTATGCTTCGAAGAAAAACAAAATTCAACGACTTATACAAGATACCAGCATATATAAAATGTTACGTTCATCACCAATAAATTGTATTTCCGTAATTATGGATGCATTTATTGGGCACTCAGACCTAACATATCATGAACTATTCAAAGCAATAGCTAAATCTGGAAGTGTAGAGTGTGCGAATGAATTTATAACTTCTCTAAATAAGCAATATGAAGGCGATAATGTAAAAAGAAACAATTTATTAATGGAATGCATGCTGGAAGGATTTTCATCCGTTAGTCCAGGGTGTTATTTCACGCAGCCTTTTAATTTGCACCATGAGATGGTTAAATTACAGATAGATCAATACTTAAAATCATCTGCTTTTAACAATTTCCTATTAACTCAAAATCAATGTCCCAAAAATGATGATATTGAACGATTAGTTAATAAAATATTTTCATTATCTTTCAAAAAAAATGAGATAACATTATATACTTTATGTGACATAGGCATTCACTACCTTATTCGACATCCAATGATACGAGAAAATAAAGACCTGTATGATTATTATTTAAGTATAACTATTAATAAAGCGCTTCATCATCAGGAGCAATATTACCTGCGATTATTACTGCGTTCCGGTGTTGCATTGAATTTTTCTAAAGTAGAAAATGAATCCGCTATCAATGGAATACTAATCAAAAACATCCCCTTTCCTGGTGTTAGATGTTTGGTATGGCTAACATGTGCACTTGATGAAATTCAAAAACTTAAGCCTAATGATTTAATTGTAAGGCAATGCCTACAAAATGCTGGATTAGATAAGTCATTCAAAGGTGAAATATACTCATTGGCTTACAGTAATTCTGCGCAAATTAATATACATACACTGAGACGTCTTGTCAGGTATTTAAGTGAGGATGAAAGGTTTGCTAAAGCAACGCAATTAATTACTGAAAGAATAGAACTACTAGAAAGTGATTGGCAAGCCATTGATCAATTCAGCTTGGCTATGTTTAATAAAGCTTCTGCTAATTTACACCCAGTTATCACAGTAAACTCAAGTGATAAATGTCAATTGAGTATGATTAATTAGCCGCTATAAAACTTATTCATCAAGACTTATATCTTGAAATCTGCTTGTATATTACTCGCCATGGACATCCATGAAGACTCCGGAATAGCATACCGTGTCAAATCACGGCAATTCGAGACACTAATAATAGTATTTCTTGGGATGAGAGGGGTAGTTAAATACCAATTTCCAAAACCAGCTCTTTATTAAATAAGCGGCTGATACTATTCTTGTAAATAGCCGTTTATTTTAACTTTACGAGCAGACAGGATTGTTATGGAATTTGAAATACGCCCGATGAAATTAAACGATATTGACAGGGTGTACTCTATTGAGCTTTCCTCTCATCGAACACCCTGGAGTCGAGAGATTTTACATGACTGTGTGCTTGTTGGTTATGATTGTCGGGTATTAGAACGAACCACAGTCCTCATGAAACAGGTTATTGGCTACATTATTTGCCGTAATAACGTGAATGTTTGCCATATCCTTAATTTATGTATAAGTAGTGAGCAGCAGGGAAAAGGCTATGGTAAAAAACTATTACTATCTGTTTTGGACTCATTGACTAACTCGTCTACTGTCGTTTTGGAAGTCCGGCCAAGTAATAAAGCTGCGCTTAAGTTATATAAGAAGTTAGGCTTTAAAAAAGATTTAGTTAAAAAAAATTATTATAAAGATAACAGTGGCGAGGAAGATGCAATTTTGTTGAAGAAGATTATCCTGGGCAATTAAAGAACGCCTACAATTTTTATAAAGCAAAAAAGTGACTGAGAGCACTTCCATAAACCAGATCGTTGTTATGGAGATAGACGGGAGATGAAATGCAGCAACTGCGGCTTACTTTGAAAATGATGCTAATTCTACTTCTGAGCTATTTTATAATTTCTTGTGAAGCGCCTTCCTCAAGTCCACAGATCCCTTTGGTTGCAGAAGTAGATGTTGCTAATCCTTTAAGGAAAAAGATCATCGAATGGGATGAATACACTGGCCGTTTTCAGGCGATTGAAGAGGTAGATATCAGAGCCCAGGTTACGGGGTATTTGGAGGCTATCAAATTTAAGGATGGACAGCTTGTTAAGAAAGGAGATGTCCTCTTTGTAATTGATCCACGTCCTTTCCAATATGCTTTTGATCGTGCTAAAGCTGAATTTGAATTAACTAAAAAACAACATGAGAGAGCTGTTAAATTAAAAAAAGACAGCTTTATTGCTCTTGAAACCATCGATCAACGTTATCAGGAAATGCAGGCAGCCGAATCCAGACTAAATGAAGCAGCATTAAACCTGGAGTTTACGGAGGTTAAATCACCGATTAACGGTAAAATTAGCCGTTACTATGTCAGTGTGGGTAATCTTGTTCGTATGAATGAAACTATATTAACTAAAATAGTTTCTGTTGATCCTATTTACTTTTATTTTGAGGCAAGCCAAGCTGATTTATTAAAATATCTCCGCCTGGACAGAGCTGGAAAGCATCCCAGTCCAGATAGCTACCCAACGCCAATTATTATCAAACTTCAGGATGAGAAGGATTACACCCATAAAGGGACTATGAATTTTGTCGATAATGTCGTTGATATGAATACGGGAACAATTTTAGGAAGAGCAGTGGTGCCCAATTCCCAGGCTCTTATTTATCCTGGCTTGTTTGGTCGGGCAAGGCTTGCGGGAAGTGAGGAGTATGAGGCACTCTTATTACCTGATAAAGCGATTAATACGGACTTGACCCGTAAATTTGTATATATTGTAGATGAAGAAAACAAGACTCATCGGGCTTATGTAGAACTAGGTCCTCTTCGTGATAGTGGTTATTATGTTATTCGAGACGGCTTAAAGGGCAATGAATTGGTTGTTATCAGTGGAATACAGCGAATTCAGGTTTCTGGCCAGGAGGTTAAACCAGTCAAAGTCGAGTTGCATGAGTAACAATAGTTGCCGGGCATACAGGAAGTCAGCTAATGAAATTAGGACACTTTTTTATAGACAGGCCCATTTTTGCCACGGTTACTTCAATTATTCTTATTTTAGTGGGTGCTCTTTCTTATTTTAATCTTCCTATTGAACAATATCCTCAGGTAGTACCTCCCACTGTTCAGGTGATTGCTTCATATCCTGGAGCCAATGCAATAACTGTTGCTCAAACAGTTGCCACACCTATTGAGCAGGAAGTCAATGGGGTAGAGGGAATGCTTTACATGGACTCTCAGTCCACTGATGATGGTCAGATGCGATTAACTGTAACCTTTGAACTTGGCACTAATCTGGATATGGCTCAGGTACTCGTGCAGAACAGAGTTGCAATCGCAGCACCAAGATTGCCAGAAGAAGTGCGGCGTATAGGTATTACTACAGTAAAAAACTCTCCCGATTTAATGTTGGTCATAAATCTTTTTTCACCAGATGGCCACTATGACCAGACTTATTTAGGGAATTATGCTGTATTAAATATCATTGATCAAATTAAAAGAATTGAAGGGGTAGGGAACGTACGGTTGGTTGGGGCGAGCGAATATGCAATGCGCATATGGCTTGACCCTGACCGTGCTCATGCCTATAACTTGACTGCTAACGATATAATAGAAGCCTTGCGCGGTCAAAATATTCAGGTTGCCAGTGGGGCATTAAACCGCCAACCGCAAGAAAAGCAATTTAGCTTTGAATATAATATTGAAACGCAAGGGCGTCTTGTAAAACCTGAAGAATTTGAGAATATTATTGTCAAGAGCGGGGAAGATGGCAGGATTGTCCGTATAAAAGATATTGGTCGGGTTGAGTTAGGCAGACAAGACTACCTCACCAAAGGTTATTTAGGTAAATCTCCGGCTATCGCATTACCTGTTTTTCAGCGTCCGGGAACCAATGCTTTGGCAACGGCAGATGAGATTATTACGACAATGGAGAGGATTTCCAAGGATTTTCCACCAGGAATAGCCTATAAGATTGCCTATAACCCTACAGAATTTATTGCCCAGTCTATTGATGCGGTGTTCCATACTATTTATGAAGCTATTTTTCTTGTGGTTTTAGTTATTTTTATCTTTTTACAGTCCTGGCGTGCCGCAATCATTCCCATAATAGCTATTCCTGTTTCCTTAGTTGGTACTTTCGCCGTAATGAATGTGATTGGTTTTTCTGTTAATTATTTAACTCTCTTTGGGTTGGTTTTAGCAATTGGTATTGTGGTTGATGATGCAATTGTAGTTGTAGAAAATATGGAAAGAAATATTCGTGCCGGTATGGATTCTAATGAAGCTGCAAGAAAAACCATGGATGAGGTGGGTTCAGCTCTTGTGGCTATGGGCTTGGTACTGGTTGCTGTATTTCTTCCCACGGTTTTTCTTCAGGGATTGTCAGGGCGCTTTTATCAACAGTTTGGCACCACTTTGGCTGTGGCTACAGTGATTTCAGTTTTTGTTTCATTAACATTAAGTCCTGCTCTTGCTGCATTGTTATTAAGATCACATAAGTCAGAAAAGGGCAGACCTTCCTCTTTTGATTGGAGGCATCCGCTTAAGTATTTTTTAGATGGCTTTAATCATTTTTTTGACTATTTTTCTCGTCAATACGGTAAGACTATTGCCAAACTCATGCGTCGTACCCGTTTGATGTTGGTTATTTATTTAATGTTAATATCAATTACTGCTGGATTGTTTTATTTAGTACCTACTGGTTTTATCCCCAGACAAGATCAGGGTTTTTTTATTGTCGCTGTGCAGTTACCTCCTGGAGCTTCATTAGATAGAACAGAACAAGTAGTCAAAGAAGCATTGACTAAAATGTTATCTGTACCAGGAGTGATCAATGCTGTGGGATTTGCAGGGTTTTCAGGAGCTACCTTTACCAATGCCTCGAACGCTGCTGCAATGTTCCCTGTCCTTGCCCCTTTTAAAGAACGTCAGAAGCTTGGCTTGACTTATAATGAGGTTCTTGCAAAGTTAAGAAAGGAACTTGCCAGCATTAAGGATGCTGTCATTGTTGTGATCCCACCCCCTCCAGTAAGAGGTATCGGAAGTGCGGGGGGATTTAAAATGATGATTCAGGACAGGGAAGGGAAAGGAGCAGAGGTATTATCCCAAGCAGTTGCGACACTTGCACAAAAGGCTAATCAAGCAGCACCAACAACCTCAGTATTTACTTTCTTTGAGAACACCACCCCGAGACTCTATCTCGCCCTGGATAGGGAGAAAGCAGAGCGATTACAGGTACCCACAGATCAGGTTATTGAGGCTTTGGAAATATACTTGGGTTCTCTTTTTGTCAATGAATTCAACTACCTTGGTAGAACATTCCGAGTGGTGGCCCAAGCGGACGCAGATCATCGTTTAACACCCGATGATATTTTACGGTTAAAGGTGCGTAGCAGCACTGGAGATATGGTTTCTATTGGTTCCGTGGCAACGCTTGAAAATACCATTGGTCCTTCCCGATTTCCTCGATATAATCTTTATCCTGCAATTGATTTGGTTGGTGATGTCACTGCAGGTTATAGCATGGGGGATGCTATCGCAACCATGGAAAGCCTGGCAGACCAGTATTTACCTGATGGCATTGGCTATGAATGGACTGAAATTGCCTATCAACAGAAAATGGTAGGGAACACTGCTGCGATTGCTTTTATTTTAAGTGTGATATTTGTTTTTCTCTTATTGGCAGCCCAATATGAAAGTTGGTTTTTGCCACTGGCTATTATTCTAATTGTACCAATGTGCTTATTTTTCTCCCTGACAGGGATAAAAATTCTGGGCATGGAAAATAATATTATGACTCAAATTGGATTCATTGTGTTAATTGGCCTGGCCTCAAAAAATGCTATTTTGATTGTGGAGTTTGCCCGAAAGCTTGAAGATGCTGGTGCCAGCCGCTGGAAAGCTGCCATAAAAGCGGCAAAGTTAAGATTACGGCCTATTCTAATGACTTCATTTGCATTTATTCTGGGTGTTTATCCTCTGGTGATAGCCACTGGTGCAGGGGCTGAAATGCGCCGAGCGCTTGGAGTTGCAGTATTTAGCGGGATGCTTGGTGTTACCTTTTTTGGTTTATTATTTACACCTATCTTTTATATTTTAACCAGTCGGATGGCTGCCTGGTTTAAAAGAAACAAACCTTCACCTTAGGCGTTATTGTTGCATTCTCTGCAAAAATTCTTGTAAGTGTTGTTTGTCTATTTCACTTTTCAAGTAACCACGTAAGTTGTCAAGCAATTGCCTGTACTCTTCCTGATTGATAATCCCGCGCATTAACTCAAACCGTAAGTAAACACAGTAAGTGTTAAGGACATCGGTTTCGCAGTAATCACGAATATTTTTTAAATTTCCACAGGCATATTGTTGCCATACTTTGGCACCACTCATTCCCATTTTTCCAGGAAACCCTAACATTGACGCGATTTCATCCAGCGGTGCAAACGCTTTATTCTGATAGCCTGCAAGAACATCCATCAAGTCAAGATGACGGTAATGGAATCGGCTGAGATAATTATTCCAACGAAAATGCTGCCGATTTTCGCCATTTTCCCAGTAGGTTGTAGCGGAAATACCGTGCAGAAGAGCACGATAATGAAGGACGGGTAAATCAAAGCCGGACCCATTCCAACTGACCAGTGTAGGGGTGTACTTTTCAATACCTGAAAAGAAGCGCTGAATTAAATCTTTTTCATCAGAATGCTCATCACCAAGCGACCAAACTTTAACTTGTGTCCCCTGGCTAAGCACTAAGGATATTGCCACAACTCTTTGTAGATAATGCGGTAAAAATTCATGCCCCGTTTTTGCGCGTCGTAATGCACAAAGTGCTGAGACCGTATCCTCGTCTGATAATTCGTGCAAATTATACAATCTTCGCCCAGCATCAATATCTGGAATTGTTTCTATGTCAAATACTAATATACTCATGCATCACCATAATATTCTTGTTGCCTGGTTTAAGCTCAGGATAGCCTAAATAATTGATGAATTATATCGACAGAATATTACGAATCCAATTTTTAGGTGAATTTGGGGTGCGATTAAAACTGCGGTTGGTGGTAATTAATAGTCTGGATGGACCGCCAGCGGAATCCGGGGGGCATAAGTATATTATCAAGCTCCGATCCCGGATTCTGCTGGCGCTCCACTCGGGCTTTCAAGGAAAAATCACAGTTTTAATCGTCCCCGTGAATTTGTGAGATATTTTAAAAATTTTGTTTAAATTTATCTGCTTTTTTGTTACTAATAAGCCTCTAAAATAATTTGGTTTATAAAATGAAACTAGGGATATTAAGTGTAGTTATAGGCTCTTTTTTACTGGTTTCCTGTGTTAGTCGGCCACCTGCTGATGTTAATAATATTTGCCATATCTTCCGGCAATACCCCAAATGGTATCGGGATGCTCTGGATGTTGAAAGGCGTTGGAAGGTACCGGTGGCTGTACAGATGGCTATTATTCATCAGGAATCAAAATTTAATGGTAGGGCTCGGCCACCAAGAACCAAATTATTGTGGGTAATTCCCTGGACAAGACCTTCTACTGCTTATGGTTATACCCAGGCTCTCCGATCCACCTGGGCTCTTTATAAGCGCTCAAACGGAGGTGGAGGAATGTGGGCTACACGCGATGATTTTGGTGACGCAGTTGATTTTGTCGGTTGGTATGCAAATCAGGCGAATCAGAGGGCTGGCATTTCTCGTAGTGATGCGTATCAGTTATATCTGGCATATCATGAAGGAATTGGAGGCTATGAACGGAAAACCTATTTAAAGAAACCCTGGTTAATACAGGTGGCTCAGAAGGTTAAAGCGCGCTCGGGAATATTCCAGGCGCAACTTAATCAATGTAAAGGTATGTTGTCTCATCGATCCTGGTTTAAATAGTCAAAGTTTAGTGGAAAATTATTTTGTAATTCAATAAATTATAAGTTAATGACATTTATCTCGTGAAGAGATAGGATGTTAAAGTAATTCAAGTAGGAGCTGATTGATGCGTTTAATGCTATTAGGTGGTCCTGGGGCAGGCAAAGGAACTCAGGCGCTTAAGTTAATTGATTATTTTAAAATACCCCAGATCTCTACAGGAGATATGCTTCGTTCTGCAATTGCTGATGGAACTGAATTGGGCAAAAGTGCTAAAAAAGTAATGGATGCAGGCGAATTAGTTTCCGATGATATTATTATCGGTCTTGTAAAAGAACGTCTACAAAAGGCAGATTGCCGTCGAGGCTTTTTATTTGACGGTTTCCCAAGAACCATTCCTCAGGCTGATGCCTTAAAAGAAGCACATATTAAGCTGGATCATGTGATTGAGATTGCTGTTCCGGATGCAGAAATTATTAGTCGAATAAGTGGCCGTCTTGTACATTTACCGTCGGGTCGCATTTACCATATCGAGTCACATCCTCCTAAAAGGGATGCCCTTGATGATGTTACTGGCGAGCCTTTGGTACAGCGGGATGATGACAAGGAAGAAACGATAAAACAACGTCTGGCTGTTTATCATCAACAAACAGAACCACTAATTAATTATTATCAGGAATGGGCTAAATCGGAAAGCAATGAGGCACCGCAGTTTCACCGTGTTTCAGGGGTTGGTTCAGTCGATGCGATATTTACCAGTATCCTGAAGGCTGTTGAGATCTAAAAATCAATACGCTCCAGCTGGCATAGTATGGGCATTCCATGTTGTTTGGCTGCTTAAGTTTGAGGACATCATGACAATTCGTGAGATTAAAACAGAGGATTTCGAGGATTTGATTGAGAATAATCAAATTGTAGTTGTGGATCTTTGGGCAGAATGGTGTGCTCCATGTAAACAGTTTGCTAAAATTTATGAAAGGGTAGCCAAACAAAACCCAACCATTCAATTTGTTAAAATCAATGTCGAAGAAGAATCAAAGCTTGCCGAGATCTTTCAAATCCGCTCTATTCCGCATCTAATGATTTTTAAGCAGGGAATCGCTATTTATTCAGAAGCGGGAAGCATGCCTGAATCAGTCCTCAATGATTTAGTGCAGCAGGCAATTAAAGTGGATGTTAGCGCGATTCGCACCAATCTTGATGAAGAAGAGCAAGGCTGAAACCAGGCTCATGGTTACGCGATCGGTTGCTGCCGTATAGGAGTTAGCGAGCGCTCGGTGTGCTTTTATTTCACCATTAATTAACACCAACCGCAGTTTTAATTGTACCCATTGATATTCGATAAATACTCGGTAAGAATTTGTTTATCCTCGGGGGTGAAATTCAAACCCAGTTTGGTTCGTCGCCATAATATATCGTCACAACTTTGCGCCCATTCTTCCCTGTGTAGATAATCAACCTCCACCTGATAAAGTCCATGACCAAAGTCGTAACCCAAATCAGGCATTTTTGTGCAATTTGCCAATAATGATTCTGCTCTTGTACCGTAATTATTAAGGTAATGTTGTCTGAGTTCGTCTGGCAGCCAGAAATATTTGTCTTGTACATAGGATAAATAATCCTTATGGCTTATTTCTCTCAGTTGAGAGCCAGGTAGAGTCTGTTCGCGGGTTTGAGATTTCTTAAGGTAAGGGAAAACATGCCGTAATTCATCCACCACCTCTTGGGCGAGTTGACGATAGGTTGTAATTTTCCCTCCATAGATCGTAATGGCAGGTGCAGGTAAACCAGTGTAATGATAGGAGTAGTCACGACTTAAAGTCCTAAGTTCTTCTCCGGTCGCTGCGAGTAATGGCCTCACACCGCTCCAGGTATGGATAATATCTTCTTTTTGTATTGGATGCCTAAGATAGTTATTTATCAAATCAGATAAATAATTAATTTCTTCTGAAGAAATATTAATCTCATCAAGTGAGTCATTAAAAGCGATATCAGTAGTGCCAATCATTGTATGGTGATGATAGGGGACAACAAAGACAATGCGTTTGTCTTTATGTTGTAAGAGGTAAGCATGGTTGCCTTCATAGAGCTTATGAACAACCATGTGACTTCCTTTTACCAAAGACATTTTAAATTTATTTGGTATATCCAGTAGATTGTTAACAGACTCAACCCAAGGGCCTGCGGCATTGATAATCGTTTTGGCTTTTGCCGTTTTTTCCCCCAATTTAGATTTAACTGTCAGGTACCATATTTTATCTTTTACATTGGCCTGAGTTAATTGGGTATAATTTTGGATAAGAGCCCCATGTTTTTTGGCCTGCAGCGCATTAGTAATAGTTAATCGGGAATCATCTGTAGTACAGTCATAAAACACGAAACCTTTATTAAATTCTTCTTTTAGGGGAGCGAAGTAGGTTGAATGCTTTATTCGTCGAATAAATTTACTGCGGGGCAATTTATTCTTACGGCTCAGGTTATCGTAAAGGAATAAGCCCGTCCGTAAAAGCCAGGCGGGACGCATACCTTGCTGATAGGGAAGAACAAAGGGAATTGCATGAATTAAATGGGGGGCAATTTTTAACAAGCGCTGGCGCTCGTCCAATGCTTTTTTTACCAACCTGAAATCGTAATATTCGAGATAACGCAAACCTCCATGGATTAATTTGCTGCTGCTTGAGGAGGTTTGAGATGCGATGTCTCCTTTCTCAAAGAGAATGACTGATAATCCTCTAAGGGCAGCATCAGCAGCAATCCCGCAGCCGTTGATTCCGCCACCTATTATTGCAACATCAAAAACCTCTTCCATATTTTGGTCTCCGCAAAAAGCGTATAAGATTAGGTAAGGATTAATTTAATTAAGGCTTGTTATAAATCCACCTTATCATAAAAGGAAAATTGCAAACAATGAACTATATTCTTGCTATTGATCAGGGCACGAGCAGCACCAGAGCGATGGTGTATACGCCTGCAGGTGAATTACTGGCAACCAGTCAGTACCCGCTTGAACAATTTTATCCCAAACTTGGATGGGTCGAGCATGATCCGGAAGAAATATGGCAGAAAACCCTGACTGCAATGCAGGATGTTGTAGCTCAAGTAGGTATCGAAAAAATTATTACCTGTGGTATTACTAATCAGCGAGAAACTACTTTAATTTGGGACAAGCAGTCCGGAAAATGTTTGGCGCCTGCAATCGTATGGCAGGATAGGAGGACAGCGCTTTTTTGCCAATCCCTATCCGATTATGCAGGCTCACTTTATGAAAAAACAGGCCTATTTCCCGATCCTTATTTCTCCGCTACTAAACTACACTGGTTGTTGGAAAATATACCGGAAGCACGTCAGCTTGCAGAAAAAAATCAACTTGCATTTGGTACAATTGACAGTTTTCTTATTTGGCGACTTACGAAAGGGAAGTCCCATTTAACCGATATGACCAATGCCTCGCGAACGTTATTGTTTAATATTTATACTCAGGAGTGGGATGAAGAATTATTAAAGCTATTTAATATCCCCAGATCGGTGTTACCTGAAGTCTGTGCCAGTGATGACCAATTTGGCGTTATAGAATCAGAGCATTTAGGCTTGGGAATTCCTATTACCGGTGTGGCTGGTGATCAGCAGGCCGCACTGATTGGCCAGCGTTGTTTTGAAAATGGCATGACTAAAGCAACCTTTGGGACTGGAGGATTTTTATTGATGAATACTGGGCAAAACCCAGTTCAATCGCAACATAAACTACTCACTACGATTGCTTACCGAGTTAAAGGACAGACAGCTTATGGATTAGAAGGCAGTATTTATCATGCAGGGACTACTATCAAGTGGTTACGTGATGAATTGAAGCTCATTGAGACAGCAGAAGAAACAGAGGTTCTTGCCAGGAGCTTGACTGGTAATGAGGGCGTTTATCTAGTACCTTCCTTTACAGGATTGGGTGCGCCTCATTGGCTTCCAGTACAGGGAGCAATGATTATAGGACTTTCGCGAACATCCAATAGGGCTCATTTGGCGCGAGCAGCACTTGAGAGTGTATGTTATCAAACTCGAGATGTGCTTGATTGTATGCGAAGTGACAGCAGAATGGAGGTGTCATTGTTGCGTGTGGATGGGGGGATGGCTGCTAATCAATGGTTTTTACAATATTTGGCTTCTCAATGCGATTTAACGGTTCAGCTGCCCGTTGATATAGAAACTACAGCTCAGGGAGCGGCTATCTTGGCAGCGTTAGGGCATGGCATTGTCAGCTCTACTGAAGCATTGCAAAAAAGCTGGAGCTATAAAAAAGAATATAAACCTGAAATGAAAAATCACATGGTGGCTGATTACGAAGGATGGAAGAATGCTTTACGCCTGATTAAACAGGGTTAGATTCTAAAGCGACCCAATGAAAGACGTATCGAAGATAAAAAATAAGGTTTAAAGGACAATTAATCGAGGAATAATTTTTCCCTTATTCAAAGAGTATATTGTAGAGATTTCTGACAGTAATAAGGCGCATTGGAAATAATCAGGTGCACAATTAAAATGCCTTCATTAAATAAAACCAAAGAAATTATTGCCAAATTTTCATTACTTGCAAAGGCCGTTGTTTATCTCCAAATTGACACAAGCTGAAAGGCCGTTTACGGCCTTTCAGAACTACATGGTTGATGGGCTAAAGACACGGATACATCGAACTCCGACATTGTTAAATTTACTGATGAAACCAGATAAGCCATCGAGCATATCCTCAGCAAAAGCGGTACACGCCATATGTTCACTGGAGCTCCAATATTGACCTGGATTAAACCCACCTATAGGACCACCATTAAATGTCGTTTGATTCCTTAAATTAGTTAGTTCATTTAAGGCTGGTAAATACCAGTTTGTGTAACATACTTCTCCCGAATTGCCATCACAGGGGGAGTTGCTATTCGAGTTTACGGAAAACTCATAACAAATACCCGCAGCGTAAGAATCGGCAGTAATATTGTTATTGGTTGTCAAAACATTGTAAATTGTTTCTGTGTTTGTTGCACCATTATTCAAGTCTGTTACATTCGTTTCGATACAATTAGGTGCACCACCATTCCACCCTCCCCACGGACTCTGACTTTGTTGTTGGGCTGCTGCTTTCCCATTATTGCAATTGTCTACCTCAAAGACGATACCTTGTTGGTAAATATCATTAATCTGTAACTGCCTGACTTCTACACTGGCGTTCACCAGTGCTCCATTATTATCCTCCACGGTGATATTATGGGCTGCAATTGGATTTATCCCTTGAAGGTCAAAAGTGCATTGACCGCCATTGGGTGGTAGACTGTTACCAGAGCAATTATCATTACTTAATTGAACATCACCCAATAAAGCCCCAAGGTCAATAGAGAGGTTTTCTGCTGTAGCTGTTGTTGAAGTATTAGTTATAGTGAGTGTAGTTCCTGTTCCGCAAGCGGGTGATAATGTTAGTGGTGCACCAGTGACAGACAAGTTGGCTTGAGCTGGCGGACTAACCGATACCTGAGCAGTTGTTTTAGTGGTGTTGCTGCCAGAAATGGAAATGATTTGCATAGGGTGCACAGCAACGCCAGGAGTCAATTGCAACTGACAGTTACCTCCAGGAGCGATTATAAGACAATTACTGGCATCTTGATTTACATCTGTCCAACCAGAAGGTAACGTTGCTTTACTATTGAGGGCACTTATGCTACTTGAGTTATTGGTAATGGTCAAAAAACCCGGTGTCCCGCTACCTGCTTCTAAATCTAATACTTGCGGATACACAGAAATAGACGCAAGCCCAGGATCTCCTTTGGTAATATGAAGAATATTTCCTGCACTTGGCCGATAACACTGGTTGGGATTCGCTCTGCCCTCGGAGTCAGTTTGGCATAAAGAAGGGCCGCCATGAATGCCGTTTTGAGGTATTTCACTGCCGATAATTACAAGTCTTAAAATACATGTAGCCGCTGGCTGTCCCTTAGGAGCCAGTTGGCAGGGGGCATTTTGCCTTACACCCGGCATCGCTAAAATTGTCAGTCTTCTGGGTTTTCCTGATTGGTTCTCAACAGTATATGACAGTTCAACAGTCGCGTTTGCTGGTACTGTCTGCGTGGGGTGGGAACCTGACGCAGGTGTTAATGTCCATAAAGGCTTAGCTGCTTGAGCTGCTGACAAGAGTAAGCAGGAAGCAAAAAATACCAACGTACTTATTTTTTTTCTTATCATGGTACTATTATTCCTTATTTTGTAGGATGAAGCACATATAGTCTTCTTTTTTAATTGTAAGGTAAAGCTCTTTATCATACAGCTTGTTGTTGGGCATTTATCGCATCCGGCCCAGTCTTATTTTGGAATTAATGCAGCCGAGAAGCCTTGGACTTCAAATTTCTTGTTGCAGGAAGGTTCCCTGATAATTGCATGATTCTTCAACGAAAATGAGAAATTTTAATTCGAAAGATCTTAAATTACAAATGTAGCCATGGCTAAAAATATAACAATCTGCAATGGCTTTGTTCTTCTCTATACTCTAAGCTAGTAATAGGAAAATTAGTTGGGGGTGAGCATGCGTTCTGTGTTTCTGGCTGCTGCCTTTCTTTTTGCCAGCCCTGTTTTTGCGGATGTTATAATTGGCTTTTCAGCTTATGAAAATGGTGATTATACTACTGCTTATCCCCATTTGATGCAGGCGGCTGGTGAGGGAAACGAAGAGGCAATGTATTTACTGGGCCGCATGTATCAATATGGTTATGGAGTTATTAAAGATGACACCAAGGCTAAAGAATGGTATCAAAAGTCTGCGGATAAGAATAATGTTCTGGCTCAATTAAGTCTTGGATTCCTTTATGATAACGGCAAGGGCGTACCTCAAGACTATAAGCAAGCTTTTGCCTGGTATATGAAAGCTGCTGAACAAGGAAATCCTATTGCCCAGCGCAATGTTGGTTTAATGTATGCTATTGGCGATGGCGTTAAAGCGAGTGAGGAAAAGGCATTTGAATGGTTTAAGAAATCAGCTGAACAAGGTTATTCCAGAGCACAGGTTAATTTAGGTTACCAATATATGATGGGTTTCGGTACTGCAAAAAATGTTGAAAAAGCACTGTATTGGTATGAAAAAGCAGCACGGCAAGGCGATGCGAAGGGGCAATATAGCCTTGGTCTCTTATACACGGGAAAATATGGTATTGCTCAGGATCAACAGTCTGCCGCGTATTGGTTTGCCAGTGCGGCTAATCAAGGGCATAAAAATGCTCAAGCTTACCTTGCCTATCAATATCTAAAAGGTTTAGGAGTGGAGCAAGATGCTCAAAAAGCCGCTTATTGGTTTCATGTTTCAGCAGAACAGGGCAATGCTCAGGCGCAAGCTGAGTATGGGCAGCTCTTATTAAGCGGTACCGGGATCGATAAAGATTATCAACAAGCGGCTTATTGGTTTGGTAAAGCAGCAGCACAGGGTAATGCAATGGCTCAAGGAAAGCTGGGTTACCTGTATCTGGCAGGGCTTGGTGTGGATAAGGATCAGAGCAAAGCATATGCTTGGCTAAAACTTGCTGCATCCAACAAGAATGAGCAAGCTGCAAAGGAGCTTTCACGACTCGAGGGAGCACTTTCTACTCAGGAAAAACAACAGGGTGATCAGTTATTTGAACAGATGAAAGACAAGAAGCTTTGATAATGATCCTTTTATTTAAAATAATAGAGAATTTTAAAGTCTGTTGACATTTCAACTTAAACTGTTCACTTCCCGCGCTTTATACGCGTGATCCACGCAAACCACACGAAACTAACCATCCTCTTGACAAAATTTGAGAATAGATTCCGCGCATAAAGCGCGGAACGTAGGCTCTGGTTCCAATGGTCAACAAATCCTAAACTCTGGAGACTCTTCCCATGGTAAATTTTCACGTGTGCAATCACTCACATGGGCAAGCGGAGGACCTTGCTTTAACCAACTATAAAACACTTCAAGCGCTTTCTCGTCACCACAGGCTAAAACTTCTACTCTGCCATCGATTAAATTACGCGCCCAGCCAGTGATTCCCAACTGTTCTGCTTGCTCTTTTGCAGAAGCCCGAAACCAGACTCCCTGAACCTTTCCTGAAATAAAACAGTGTATACACAAATGTTTCGTCATGATTAGTACAAAAGATTTTTATAGAAATAGACTGTTGGAAAAAGAAGGTTAAGTCAAGAGTATCATCATGAGTTTGATTCAAGGTTGCCAAATTCAATCATTAAAGTATAATAAAATGCCATTTTTTATTATAAATAATCAATATGAACTATCTTGTTTGTCTTCTCCTGATACTAATCAATAGCCTGGTTTATGCTGAAAATTATCCCGTCAAACTCGGAACCACGCAGGTTATCATCCTTAAACAAGCAGGAAGAGGAAAAACATTTATTCATTTACATCAAAATGAGACTACCGCGTTACAGGCGGCAAAAACTTATATCAACCGTGAGGGTGGTACGCTAATTACCTTAAAGCACACCGGGGAGCGAAATATTGTATTTTATTTAAAACATGTACGTTATGAATTTGATCCAAATCGCATTTTTACTGATGTGGGAATAAAAAAAACCCTGAGCCAATTCGGCCCTTATTCAGCTGCTGCACACCGGGAAACTAAAAAACTGGCAAACAAGATTATAAGCTTATTACCAGAAGGAAAGATAATAGCGGTTCATAATAATAAAGATTATTCGCTAAAGAATTATTTCCCGCATCACTCCCTGGCTGCTGATGTTAAAGCACTTAATTATTCCCCACACATTAACTACAGAAATTTTTATTTTGTGACTCATGAGGAAGAGTTTAAGCGGCTTAAAAAACTGAAGTTTAATGTTGCATTACAAGCAAGTAAAGCAACGGATGACGGGTCGTTATCATTTTATTTAGGCAAGAAAAATTACATCAATATCGAAGCGGCATATAGTGCATTAAAGCAGCAATTAACAATGATTGATAATGCCTAGCTATTTAGAGCGCTGCAAACAGCCTGGGTGAAGGCGCAAAGTGCTGTAACCCGGGATTTCATAGTTAAACGTCTAATCCTGGGTTACGGTTCTTTGAACCTGCACCCCGGCTACATACTTTCTGTGTAAACATAAAAATAGTGATCTATTGTTTGCCCGCAATGCCAATTGATTCTCTCAAGGATTAAATAAATTTGAGTCCTCGTTCTGACCTGAATGTTTAATTAAACCTTAAGGTTTGTTAATTATAATGTCATCATGTTTTATTGTGAATCATTAAACTTATGCCTAAAACAGACATGACCTACAATGGTAAGGTATTGAAAAAAGTCTCTGAAAAAATTGCAGGTAAAAATCGTGGTGAATTTGACGGGTTTTATCGATGTGATGAGGATGGCAGCGAATATTTTATCAAGAAACCAGAGAAGGTTGAGGAGTTTTTTACCGAATTATTTTCCGGGTTTCTGCTAAAGGAATTTATAGCTCAAGGCTTGATTGATCCTGTTTACCACCAATCGTTTATTTGTGCTGACTGGATTAAATTACCTGATAACTCTTTCGCCTTGATTCAACCAAAGGTTAACTTTACTGAACTGTTTAAAATTATTGGGCAAGATACGACGCAGTCCGATCGTAGTGCTGTCAAAGAAATCAGGGCAACTTATGAGAAACTGAGGGCTGAAGGTGCATGGTTTGCCCTGCCTCAACTATTAATGCTTTCCCTGGTATTTGGGGACAACAGTGTTCATAGCGGGAATGTGGTTCGTTTAAATCAGTTTGCTCCAGATAAGCCTGGTCAATTTGCCCGTATTGACTGGGGAGCTGCTTTCAGAAGTTATGCCCATACAGATAACAATATAAATATTTTAAAAACACGTGAAATCTACCAGCTTATTGCATCCTGGACTAAAGATTATTATCCCAAATACCAATGTATTCCTAATCTCTTTCCAGCTGTTGCATCCAGCGCAACTGACTTGGAAGATAAAATCAATGCAAAAGCCCAAGAATCAGGGATAGCACCGGCTAAGCTTATCGAAGGTATCGTTTCAAAGGCTCTTGCAGCCTTTACCCCTATTCCCTTAACGATTTCCGATAGAAAGAAAATTGCGGATAATCTATGTATACCATCGTTTGTAGAAGTGAATTTCAACAATAAGGCCTCCCACGGCGATTTTGCCGAGCCTTTTGGCAAAGTT
This sequence comes from Legionella sp. W10-070, assembly GCF_900640175.1. Classification (GTDB taxonomy): domain Bacteria; phylum Pseudomonadota; class Gammaproteobacteria; order Legionellales; family Legionellaceae; genus Tatlockia. The sequence continues at coordinate 22,059 of NZ_CAAAJC010000029.1, forward strand.
TTTATAGACCGACTGCAAAAAACGGCTGCATTAAAAGAAGATGAAAAAATTACCAAAGCAGCCGCACCAAATCTGGTGGAGATAGTCAAAAAGCCGCAAACGTCCTTTGTTGACGTTATATTGACCATGCAGAATATGGGTTCACAGTTAACTGCTGAGGTTTACAGTCAACTTGATGTAAATGGTTTAAACGTCTTGGTCGAAAAATTTAATCGCTTTATTGCTGCATTAGCGAACCATGCGGAAGCTGCTAATTTCTGGGGGCAGGAGAATAGCAATGAGAATATCCTCGCACCTCTTTTTAAAGAAGAAAGCAATGAACTCTATCATGGCGATGCTTTTGTTCCTTATTACCGTGAAGGAACAATTATGCGCCGCTTATATTCCATCCTGCCTATCAATGAGAGGAGAATAGTTGGAGCAGGGCGTTTTCAGCCATATGATGAAAATTGTTTAGGAAAAATTTCAAATGAGAAGTGGCAGAAAATTCAAACTTTACTGTCTAGCGCTGTTCAGATCATTTCAACGATCAATAAAATAAATCAGTTTCCAGAAGAGTTTAAAGACCAAATAGAACTTATCATTCCTACAGTAAGTACTTTTATGAGTAGCTACCTTGAGATAGAGAATGAATTGTTAAGTTCTGCGGTGAGTAAAAAAACATATGAGAGTGATTTCTTTTATCCTATAACAGACGAACAGCTCAATAAGATGACCGGAGAGCAGCTTGCTACTATCTGCTTGCAGGAATTAAATAGTGATCAACCCAGTTTATTGATTGCGCGCATTATTTCAGATCTCGAGTGCTGGGAATCCATGAGCCTGGTATTTGAGAGCAAGTCTGTGGAGTTAGGCGAGAATAATATTGAACGCATTAAACATCTGAAATCCTGGAGGAGTGCCTTTGAAAATCTTTTAGCCTATGATGCTGAAAAATTGACTAAAAATGGTTCTTCTGCAGAATTTACAAATGCTATAAGTGAAATAACAAAACTTTGCGGAAAACTGCCTGATGTTTTGAAGGGATACGGTGATAGCTTGACTTCCTATATTTCTAAATTGAAGAAATTTAAAGCTATAGATACTGTTGGCGAAATTTCCCTTGATGTAGCTTATATCAGTATAGATGAAGCTATAGTAGAATCAACGGAGGCTGAAGAAGTCAGAAAGAACAAGCGCAGCAGTTTCTTTGAGTTACGGCAATCTTTTTATGCACTTCCTCTGGTACTGCAGGAAAAGTATCAAGTAAGCTACTCTCAGGCGTGCAATGAATTTACTGTTTTTCTGGACGAAGAAAAATGCTGGCACACCATGGAAGACGAGCAGCTTGCTGGGCTTTGCCTGGAGGAGTTAAAATACGGAGAGCCAGGTCGGGTCATTGAAGCGGTGATTAATGATGATCTGTTGTGGAATAAAATCAATGCGGTCTCCCAATTTAAAGATGACAGGGAGGCGATGGCTAAGCTGCGTACCTGGCGTCAGCAAGTTGCTGAGTTTACGCAACTTTCTAAAAATTTTGATGAGTCTGTGCAAACACGTTCTTCCAGAAAAATACAACATAATTTTCTAGAAATGAAAAAAATTGATCAGCAATTGCCTCAACGATTGCAAAGAACGGTAAGTCAAGAAAAAGTAGAAGCTTCTCAACAACCTTATACAGAGTTGGTAGATAAAGAAACCCAATATAAAAACCAATTGGACCAAATTAATCAACAGCCGACACGGACTGCTTTTTCAAAACTGCACAATGCTTTTTCAAATCTTCCTGAAGACTTACAGGATGAGTACAAAAAAGGTTATATAGAAAAATGGAGCCTTGCTGTAAAATTACTGCAATCAAATGAGTTGTCTGATATCTCTGATGTAAATCAAAAACTGGAAGCAATCGCAACATTGCAAATTAGCTATGATTTCTTAAAAAATAAGAAGCTTATAGAAGATGAACTGGAGACAGAGCATACCCAATTGCTTGAAGTAAATGGCTTATATGGGCGTTTAATTCAAATGACTGAAAATGATGAAGACCTTAAGAATGCAATTAGTAATAAAAAATTGTCTAAATTTACTGATGGGCTAATTAACGATTTATTCATTTTAAACCAGTTTTACAAGGAGCAAACCGAATTAAATAAAAACAACAAGTACGGTAAAAAATATACTGATTCCTTAAAAAACTTTTATCAGCAAGCTTTAGAGATACGTCTCTCAGATAATCCCCTCATAAAACAAGAAAAGGACATGAAAGACCTGGCACATAAGGAATTTAACCATCGCCACAGAATTCCCCGGCTTTTAGCTGATGCTTTGATGGTCATTGGTATGTTATTTGGCGTTGGGTTTGTCGTAGGTGCGATTCGCACAGGGGTACTTAAATCAAGTTTCTTTTTCAGTAATGCAAAAACAGGCAGGGAAGAAAAGGTTGCTGCTCGTATTAACTGTGCGGCGGAGGAAAATGAAGGGCAGGAACAGCGTTTATTCGCCCCGTTGCCAATCTCGGTATAGGGATTTCAGTATCTCGAATTGCCGTGGTCTTGACCACGGTATTCATCCTAAACTTACCTGATTATCTAAAATCTGGGAGATAGTGGGGCTTCCTTATTATCCGGCAGGTCTTTGTTTTTTAACCCTTTGGCTTCAAGCTCTCCCTCGGTATCAATAGGGCCTAAATTGGATTCCAGATTTTTTGCAACCTCAAGCGGCATGTCGTTAGGATCGGTGTTATTTTCAATACTGTCTTGTAGCCGCATTTCTCTTACAACCCCATCATTGTGTTCAATTGGTAAAGGATAGTTGGATTGATAAATATGATTTCTTTTTTTAAGTAACTGAAGCAAGTGTTTGGGGTACATAGGGATGTTCATACTGCAACCAGACAATGAGCTTTATTTAATTATAGATTTATTTTGCATTGATTGGTTGATTTTATGACAATCTACTAGGGTTTGTTGACAATTGGAGCCAGAGCCTACGTTCCGCGCTTTATGCTTCCAATTGGCCCTAAGTTTTTATTGACAAAGCTCTTATAATGCTGT
>NZ_CAAAJC010000030.1 GCF_900640175.1 Legionella sp. W10-070
TGTTGTTCCTGTACCAAGCACTTCTTACTCCATTAAAATAAAAAAGCTCTTAAACAGCATTATAAGAGCTTTGTCAATAAAAACTTAGGGCCAATTGGAAGCTTTATGCGCGGGATCCACGCAAACCACACGAAACTAATCATCCTCTTGACAAGGTTTGAGACTAGATTCCGCGCATAAAGCGCGGAACGTAGGCTCTGGCTCCAATTGTCAACAAACCCTAGTCATATCGCTCACCAAATATGGCCCTTCCAATACGCAAATACGTGCTTCCTGCCCGGATGGCAGCGATTAAATCATCACTCATCCCCATCGATAAAGTATCCATGGAAAGATGCATGGCTGAATTTAATTCAGTGACAAGGGTTTTCAAGCGTAACAGGCTTTCATACTGTTGCTGTTCCTCAGAATGAGGTTTGGGAATAGTCATTAAGCCGCGCAATTTCAATCGGGGTAAATTCATGACCGTTGCGGCAAGTTCATAGGCTTGTTGTGGTTTTATGCCAGACTTGGTTTCTTCATTATCAAAATTTATCTGCAGACAGACATTCAGGGGAGGTAACTCCTGCGGACGATTTTTTTCAAGTAAGACGGCTATCTCTGGACGGCTTATACTGTGAACCCAGGTAAAGTGTTGAGCGATATGTTTAATCTTGTTTCGTTGTATAGAACCTATAAAATGCCAGCAGATAGGCCACGCATGCAAGGCTTTCATCTTTATAAGCGCTTCCTGCAGATGGTTTTCACCAAAATCCCTCAATCCCGCATCAAAGGCTTCCTTAATGTTATCCACTGAATGCCCCTTGCTTACAGCTAATAAATGAATTTCCTGGGGCGCTCGTTGGTAATATTTTGCCGTTGAATTAATAAGCGCTTCAATTTTATGGATTCTCTGGGCAATACTCATCTCAGTTACTGTCAAAATAATGAAAGATACTAACTATAACGCAAAATCTGCTGATCTTGCTCTTAATTCTCCATTTGCGTTAAGCTCAACGCAGACAACCTCATGGAATGTTATGGATATTGCAGAACTTTTATTGCTGGCTACCAGCAATGGCGCTTCGGATTTACATTTGTCTGCAGGCTTGCCGCCAATGCTGCGTATTGACGGGGAGATACATAAAACTGATTTACCCGTTCTTGAACATCAACAAATCAACACCTGGCTTGGTGAGTTAATGAATGAGGAGCAGCACAAAATCCATCAGAAGAATTTTGAAACTGATTTCTCTTTCTCATTTGCCGAGTTGGCGCGTTTTCGGGTGAATACCTTTATGCAGGCAAGGGGGGCGGCTGCTGTATTTCGTACTATTCCTGTCGAGGTTCCTACGCTGGAGAAACTGGGTTTGCCATCGGTACTTACTGCGGTTTCTGCTTATACCAGGGGGTTAGTGTTGATTACTGGTGCTGCTGGCGCAGGGAAAAGTACGACATTAGCGGCAATGATTGAGCACATTAACAGGACGCGTTGCCAACACATCCTGACTATAGAGGATCCCATAGAGTTTATTCACCATTCCAGGCACTCGTTAATTAATCAACGCGAAGTTTACCGAGACACACGGGATTTCAATGCCGCCTTATGCGCTGCCTTGCGTCAAGACCCCGATATTATTTTGCTTGGGGAATTAAGGGATTTGGCAACAATTCGTCTTGCAATCACCGCAGCAGAAACAGGCCATCTCGTGCTGGCAACCCTTCATACTGATACAGCAACAAAGGCGATAAATCGGTTGATTGACGTGTTTCCTGGTGAAGAGAAGGCTATGGTGCGTTCAATGCTTGCTGAATCCTTGCAAGCAGTAATAACCCAGAATTTGATCAAGAAAACAGATGGCGGGCGATTACCGGTAGTAGAAATCATGCTTTGTAATGCTGCCATTCGCAATTTGATTCGTGAAGACAAAATTGCGCAAATGTATTCGGTAATACAAACAGGGGCAGCTCAAGGGATGCAGACTTTTGATCAACATCTGATGCAATTAGTTAACAAAAATTGGGTTAGTAAGGAAACAGCAAAGGCGATAGCGGTCAATAAAGCCCTGTTCTCGGGGTGTGATTAAAACGGCGGTTGGTGTTAATAAATAGTAGTACCGTTTCCATTTAGTTTTGACAGGTTGTTTGTCATTCCCGCAAAGGCGGGAATCCATTTTTAAGGCGCTCCGTGCTATATCCTGCATGGATCCCGGTCTTCGCGGGGATGACAAGAAACAGAACAATTTGCACAAGACAACCTGTCAAAACTAAATGGAAACGGTAGCAGTTGCTCTGGTTGAATAAACAATCGATAACCAAGTAACAGAGCTCTTAAATGTTAGTTAGACTTTTCTTAGGACAATTGGTAGCCTGGATTCGCTGGCGCTTTATCCAGGCTTTCAAGGAAAAACCGCAGTTAAAATCGCCCCATCTCGGGTATCGTTTTACAGATTGTATCAAGGCTTAATTATTTAAGCGTTTTTCTGCATCTCGATTAATTGAGCAATACCACCCTCTGCCAGTAAAAGCATCGTATTGAGCTGTTCACGGGTAAAGCTTTTGTCTTCTGCAGTGCCCTGTACTTCAATGAAATGATTTTCTTCATTCATTACAACGTTCATGTCTGTTTCAGCGAGTACGTCTTCCGCATAATCCAGATCCAAAACGGCCTGTCCACGGTAAATCCCTACGGAGACAGCAGCAACATAGTTAAAAGCAGGCATCTTACGTAGTTTTTCCCGTGATACCATCCAGGCTACGGCATCTTTTAAGGCGACACAGGCACCTGTAATGGCTGCTGTGCGGGTACCACCATCGGCCTGGAGTACGTCGCAATCGAGGGTAATTGTCGTTTCACCCAGCAACTTCAGATCGACACAGGTACGAAGGGAGCGGCCTATCAGTCGTTGGATTTCAAGCGTTCTGCCGCCTTGCTTGCCTTTGCTTGCTTCGCGTTCGGTTCGGCTGTGTGTAGCGCGGGGAAGCATGCCATATTCTGCGGTAACCCAGCCCTGATTTTTACCTTTTAAGAATCGCGGTACGCCATCAACGACTGAAGCGTTGCACAGCACACGAGTTTGGCCAAATTCTACCAATACAGAGCCTTCGGCATGTTGAGTAAAATTACGGGTTATTTTGATTGGGCGTAGTTGATTCGGTTCACGATTACTTGGGCGCATAGTTAATCCTCGACAAATAGGTGATTATAAACTTTTCAGTGGCTGTTCACCACCGTTTAGTTTAATTGCCCTTTGTATTGTAGAATACAGAGTGAATTACAATTTAAATCACTCAAGTCTATTTTTTAGATAAATGGTATGATATCACCTTGGCTTATTGCCTGGAGATCAGAAAGAGACTTGCATTTGTACAGATATAGTTTATAGTCGCGCCCACGTTGGGAGAATTTGTACTATTTATGACTCACAGTATGACCGCTTTTGCCAGGATAGAGCGACAGCTTGATGCCGGCGTTTTTTGTTGGGAAATTAAATCAGTTAATCATCGTTACCTGGATGTTTCCTTTCGTCTTCCGGAGGCTTTCCGTTTTCTGGAGGCGTCTTTGCGCTCATCACTACGTGGCAAGATTACCCGTGGCAGGTTAGAATGTCAGTTGAAGTTTCAGGATGCCTCTTGCGCTGAATCATCCATGCTTGTCAATGAGGGATTGGCAGATGGTTTAATCAAGGCAGGCAATCAATTAGCCGCAACCCGATTTCTGGCTAATGACTTATCATTAAGCACTGTTTTGGCCTGGCCTGGCGTTTTGCAAGTGAGTCAGCCTGATCTGGAAATAGCAGCCCAGCAGGCTGAGCAGTTATTCCAGGAGGCTTTAACCCAGCTTTTAGCGATAAGGAAAAAAGAAGGGGAATCGCTAAAAGTCCATATTAAGGCGCGTTTGGATAAACTTAAAGAACAGGTTAAGCAAGCTCGCCAGCAAAGCGCGTCGGTTGCAGGTCAGGTAAGGGATAAATTATCTACCCGGTTAAATACGCTGCAGTTAGAGGTTGATAATTCAAGAATAGAGCAGGAAATTGCGTTAATACTGACACGGCTGGATATCAGCGAAGAACTGGATCGGTTGCAGATTCATGTTGATGAAGTAAGCCGTGTATTGGACAGCGACGAAGCGACAGGCCGCCGTTTGGATTTTTTAATGCAGGAATTGAATCGGGAAGCAAATACACTGAGCTCCAAATCAGATTCAGTTGCATTAATCCAGATTGCTGTTGAAATGAAAGTATTAATTGATCAAATGCGTGAGCAAATTCAGAACATAGAGTAGAAATTATGACTACTTCTTATACAGGCAACTTAATCATCGTTGCAGCCCCCTCAGGCGGCGGCAAAACCAGCTTGGTAAAAAAACTGGTTAGTGAGACCGATAATATTGAGGTATCAATCTCTCATACCACACGCCGCGTACGACCGGGTGAGAAAGAGGGTGTAGACTATTTTTTTATTAACGAGCAACAGTTTTTAAAAATGGTGGCTGATAATGCTTTCATTGAATATGCAAAGGTGTTTAATCACTACTATGGAACTTCTGTGACGCAGATTAACGCGCGGTTGCAGTCGGGCATCGATGTGGTTTTAGACATTGACTGGCAGGGTGCGCAGCAAATCAAGCGACTTTATCCTGAGGCTGTTTCTGTTTTTGTTGTTCCCCCTTCGCTGGCTATTCTTAAGCAACGTCTTTTAGACAGGCGTCAGGACAATGAAGAAGTGGTTGCAGGCCGTATGAAACGTGCACAGGATGAATTAAGTCATTTTAATGAGTTTGATTACCTTATCGTCAATGATAGCTTTGATAAGGCTGCTTCCGAATTGCAGGCAATTGTACTTGCTAATCGCTTGCAAATGAAGCGTCAGGCAGTACAACAGGGTAAACTACTATCTTTCCTATTATCATCGCAGTAAAATGAAGCTTTTGCTGTGGAAGGGGTGTGGTTAAAAGTATGGGTTTCTCGACTGACTTCTTGTCGTTTGTTGGCGAGACGTAAGAATTATCGACAATAAAGCCTCTTAATCGCACCTATTAGAGTGAGTTAAGTTACCGTTGATTCAGAATAAGTAAATTTCTGATATATTTAATAATAAAGGTCAGAAACGATGGTATTTATGAATTAACGAAAGACCCTTAACTACCGTTGGCAATATACTATTAGTTTTCTGGAGGGGGATGTTTATGGCACGTGTAACCGTAGAAGATTGTTTAGAGCATGTAGCAAATCGTTTTGAACTGGTGATGGTCGCGACCAAACGCGCCCGCGAGATTGCGGTACGTGGCGAGCAGCCTCTGGTAGAATGGGAAAATGACAAACCTACCGTCGTGGCACTTCGCGAAATTGCTGAAGGACTGATTAAGCCCGATATTCTTTACAAGGACTAACAGTCAGAGTTCTTTTCTGATACGTTGGCTGACAGCCCTGCTGTTCTTGTTACCAAGCTTGTTAACTTTATTTCATTAGACATAGAAAATCTGTGGTTTATCGATGGAAAAAAGCGGCAAATGAAGTTTACATTACCAGGAGGCTTCCAGCCTGAAGATGTTTTTGGCGGTAGTTTGAGGGACGGGAGTGTTGCGTGAGCTACTTTAAGGAGCTTGATGAAGAGCTTAAATGTTACCTTGAGCAGCCGCTGATTGAAAAATGCTATCAGGCTTATCTGGTGGCAGAAAAGGCACATCAAGGGCAAATGCGTCGGTCAGGTGAGCCCTATATAACTCATCCGGTTGCGGCTGCCTTAATTTTGGCTCGAATGCGTCTCGATCACCAAACTATCATGGCAACGTTGCTTCATGATGTTGTCGAAGATACCTCCATCTGCAAAGAAGACCTGATTCAGCAATTTGGAGAAGAGGTCACTGCTTTAGTTGACGGTGTTACCAAGCTGACCAAAATCAAATTTGAATCCCGGGCTGAGGCGCAGGCTGAAAACTTCCGTAAAATGGTTTTGGCGATGGTAAAGGATATAAGGGTTATCATCGTAAAACTTGCCGATCGCTACCACAACATGCGCACACTAGGCGCCATGCCTGCAGTCAAGCGGCGGCGTATCGCCATCGAAACACTTGAAATTTACGCGCCAATTGCCAATCGTTTGGGTATGCATGCGATTTATATCGGGCTGGAAGATTTAGGGTTTCAGGCACTTTACCCGATGCGTTATCGGGCGATTAAGTCAGCAGTCGAAAAATCCCGTGGCAACCGACGGGAACTAACCCAACGCATTGAACAGGATTTGGCTCAGGCACTAAAACAGCTTAATATCCCCTATGAGCACGTTTTCGGCAGGCAAAAGCACTTATACAGTATTTATCGCAAAATGCGGCAGAAGAAAGCCTCTTTTACTGAAATAACTGATGTGTTTGCATTTCGAGTTATCACCGAGGATATTGATTCCTGCTATCGGGTGATGGGTGCGCTGCATCGTACTTACAAACCGGTTCCTCAGCGCTTTAAAGATTATATTGGCATCCCCAAGGCAAACGGCTACCAATCGCTGCATACCACCCTGTTTGGTCCTTATGGCGTGCCGTTGGAAGTGCAAATTCGCACCCGGGATATGGATAAGGTGGCGGAAAATGGGGTGGCCGCCCATTGGATCTATAAGTCTTCCGGTCTTGAGGTCAATGAAGCACAGCTGCGCGCCCGTGAATGGGTACAGCGCTTATTGGAAATGCAACGAAGTACCGGGAGTTCTTTGGAATTTATTGAAAACGTTAAGATTGATTTATTTCCCGATGAAGTTTATGTGTTTACTCCCAAGGGGCATATTATGGAATTGCCAAAGGGAGCAACACCGGTTGATTTTGCTTATACGGTTCATTCTGGTGTCGGTAACAGTTGTGTTGCTGCAAAGGTTAATCGGCGCCTGGTGCCGCTCAGCATTCCACTGACCAATGGTCAGACAGTAGAAATCATTACTGCTCCTGGCGCTCATCCCAATCCGGCCTGGTTGAATTTTGTGGTGACCGGAAAGGCGCGCAGCAATATCCGTCATTTTCTAAAAAGCCAGCAGCATGCAGAATCCATTGTCCTTGGCAAGCGCTTGTTGGAACAGTCTCTTGCTGAACTTTCCAGTGATTATGCCAAAGTACCGCCTGAAACACTCCAGGCTTTGCTTCATGATTTAAACTACAAGTCAGCAGATGAATTGCTTTATGCGATTGGCATTGGTAATCAAATGCCGATGGTCATTGCCAAGCGTCTGGTTATTAGTCAGGAAAGCACGGAACTTGAGAAAGCCACGACGAATAAGAGCCGTCCCTTAGCCATCAAAGGTACTGAAGGGATGGTTGTCCATTTTGCCGATTGTTGTCAGCCTATTCCTGGTGATAACATTGTCGGACGTTTTCAGCAAGGGCGTGGAATTATTGTTCATGCCAGCGATTGCCCTAATATCAATCAAGGCCGGAGCAAGCCGGATCAATTGATTTCTTTACGCTGGGATGAGCAGGTACAAGGTGAGTATTGGGTGGACATCACGGTAGAAGTCGCTAATCAGCGAGGCGTTCTGGCGGCATTGGCTACCGCAATTTCTGAGGCGGAGTCAAACATAGGCAATATCAATGTTGATCCGCGTGATGGCCGCCACAATGCAGTCACATTTTCTATCAGTGTGCGTGACAGAACGCATTTGGCACGTGTGATGCGTCGTTTGCGAACTAACAAGGTAGTAATGCGTCTTTACCGTAAAAAGCAGGAGAATAATTAATGCAACCGATTCATAGTGAACAGGCACCAGCAGCTATTGGCACTTATAGTCAGGCGATTCGCTGTGGCGATACCGTTTATCTATCAGGGCAGATTCCTCTCGATCCTGAAACCATGCAGTTATGCAGTGATGAAATCCGCACGCAGATAAACCAGGTTTTTGATAATCTGGCTTCTGTTTGTGAAGCAGCGGGAGGCAGTCTTGCCAAGCTTGTCAAGCTCACTGTCTATCTCACTGATCTTAATCATTTTCCTTTGGTGAATGAAGCGATGAACCGTTATTTTATTGAGCCTTATCCTGCAAGGGCGGCTATCGGTGTCAGCGCTTTGCCTCGTGGTGCTCAGGTTGAAGTTGAAGGGATCATGGTGCTGTCATCATCCAGATAAAACGTGAATAATAACCAATACGCCAAAACAGGGCGTTTTATGTTTATTGTTGCCTGGCTCATTTTTTTTGGCCTGCTGTTTTGGTTTTTCCACTACTACACCAGTGCAGAGGAAGGGACGTATGAGGTTAATCATGGCACGGTTACCATTACGCCTGATGGCAGAGGCCACTATTATATTGATGGGACAATTAATAATTATCCGGTGAAATTTATGCTGGATACCGGTGCGACCCTGGTCGCCGTTCCTCAAGGTGTCGCAGAAAAAATGCGTTTGCGGGGACGTTATAGCGTGACGATGGAAACTGCAAGTGGCAAGGTCACTGGTTCATTAGCCAGGGCAGAGGAATTATCGTTTGCCGGTTTTACATTACGTAACGTCAAAGTGGTGATTGTACCTGGAGCAGATGAAAGGCTCATTTTATTAGGCATGAATGTGTTATCGCAATTTGAGTTGTCGCAAAAAGATAAGCGTTTAATTCTGAGAAAAGAATAGCTATTTTATTATCAATATTGCTATATTTAACCTCAGTTCGGAGTTTTTATGCTTTATCAACTGCGTCAAGCCAACGGTTATTTTGTTAAAATCAAACAAAAATGCTCGCGTTAGCGCTGCTAGCACTGTGCTTTTTGTTTGATTTTATTAAAGCCGGGTTGGTGGTAATTGAATGGTAGCCTGGATGGAGCGTCAGCGAAATCCGGGAGCGGAGCTTGATAATAAACCCATACCCCGGATTTCGCTAGCGCTCCATCCAGGCTACTACTCAAGGAAAAACCGCAGTTTTAATCGTACCCTTTTATTTGCTGATAAAGCATAAAAACGCCAAACTGGGTTCTATTGAAGTCATTTAAGTCTTCATGTTGTGTAAATTAAACGAGTCGGTATGAGTATAATTTCTTTTCATAATGTCACCTTAAATCTCGCTGGAAATCGCTTGCTTGATGCAGTGAGCTGGCATATTCAACCCCAGGACAGGATTGCTCTGGTAGGGCGAAATGGGGCGGGTAAATCCTCTTTATTGCGTTTGCTGCAGGGTGAACTGGTTGCTGATGGCGGCCAAATAAACAAGATAAGCGGCCTGCGTATTGCCGGCTTGACTCAGGAAGTCCCCTTGACTGCCGGAGAGACAGTTTACCATTTTCTGGTTAAGGGATTAGGTGAGATTGGTGAAACCCTGGCTCAGTTCCGTCTCTTGTCAGCGGGTAACGAGATGACGCAACTGGCTGCCTGCCAACAGCAGATGGATAATTTACAGGCATGGGATTTATTGCCGCAGGTTGAAATGATGGCAAGCCGTCTTGGGCTTGATCCTGATGTTAAAATGAGCCAGCTATCCGGGGGGATGAAACGCCGTGCGTTATTAGCGGCAGCGCTTATCGCAGCGCCTGATTTATTATTGTTGGATGAGCCTACCAACCATCTGGATATCAATGCAATTGAATGGCTGGAGTCTTATTTAAAATCCTACCGCGGCAGTTTATTGGTGGTTACCCATGACAGGGCCTTCCTGGAGCAGGTGGCGAATCGCATCGTAGAGGTCGATAGGGGCAAGCTTTACAATTATGATTGCAATTATGAATCCTATCTCGACAGGCGGGAAGCACTGCGTTTGAGCGAACAAAGGCAAAATGAACTGTTTGATAAACGTCTGGCAGAAGAGGAAGTCTGGATTCGTCAGGGAATTAAGGCAAGGCGCACCCGTAATGAGGGGCGTGTTCGTGCCTTAAAGGCGATGCGTGAGCAGTATAAGGCACGCAGGGAGCAACTTGGCAAGGTGCAAACCCTATCACTCGATGTCTCGCGCTCAGGCGCTTTGGTGCTTGAAGCCGAGCATCTGAATTACAGTGTTAATGGTAAAAGTCTGATCAGCGATTTTTCCTTGTTGCTTACCCGGGGTGATAAGATTGGTATCATTGGCCCTAATGGCTGTGGCAAAACAACCCTGATAAGGCTGCTACTAGGGGAGTTAACGCCGGATTCAGGAACCCTGCGTCATGGCACCTCATTAGAGGTAGCCTATTTTGATCAGCTAAGGCGCAATCTTGATGAGCAGCAAACGGTGATGGCTAATGTAGGCGAAGGTGCCGATTATGTCACCATTAACGGCAAGCAAAAACACGTGGCAACTTATTTGCGGGAGTTTTTGTTTCCGCCGGAGCGCTTTAATCAGACGGTGGAAACCCTCTCCGGCGGTGAACGAAACCGCCTGTTGCTGGCTAAATTATTGGCTAAACCGGTCAATTTGCTGGTTATGGATGAACCTACCAATGATTTGGACATTGAAACCCTGGAATTGCTGGAAAATTTACTGATGGACTATCCGGGTACCCTGTTGCTTATCAGCCACGATCGGGCCTTTATCAATCAGGTGGTAAGCAGTGTGCTGATCTATGAGCAGGATTGTCAATTTAATGAATACCTGGGCGGCTATGATGATTACCGGCTGCAAAAAAAGCAGCGTGAAACAACAACGCTTGCCAAACCGCCTAAACGCAATAAAAATATCGCCAAACTGAGTTTCAATGAGCAGCGGGAACTGGCTCAATTACCGCAAAAAATTGAAGCCCTGGAAGAGAAAATTGCCCAATTACAGGAAAAAATGGCCAGTCCTGATTTTTATCAGCAGGATGCCGAGCGCATTGCCACTTGTAATCAGGAGCTTGCGGCGGATGAGCAAACCCTTGCGCAACTCTATGCGCGTTGGGAATTTCTCGAAGAAAAAGGGTAAGCACGATGATTTATACTGTGGCGCTAGTCGTCTTTTTAGGTTCAATTACGGTCTTTTTTACCCAGGAAATTGCCAACGTACTAAAAAAGGTATTTGCTGCTCCTGGAATGCCAGTGGTTATTCCCCTATTGCTGGCCTCTTCCCTGATTGCCTATTATGAAGACTGGGTGGTTTGGGGATTACTGGCAATCAAAACGCTATTGCACCGTATGGCATCGCTTATCGCTAGTTGGTTACCGTTTAACGGTGCGCTGCTTGTGGCCAACATTCTAGTGCTGATGATTTGCTCTGTTTTGCCGGTAGCTGTCGCTAATTTCTGGGTAAAGCATAAACGTTTTGAGTCGTTTAACCACGCCTTTTTTATCAATATGCTCCTCTGGCTATTACTCACCATCCTGTTGACGGTGAGTTACAGTTATTCCTGAATTAATGGGTCTGATTTTCTCCCAACCGATAAGGATAGCCCTCGCGGCATTGTTTATAGGAATAATAAACATAAGCAGGGTTACTCGAATAGCTGTAATGCGTTGCCTCATAATTACAACAGGGCATCTTGCTCATAAAGCAGCCGCGTTTTGCCTTCCATATCCAGCCGTTAGGACTCTGGCAAAGTGAACGCCCGTCCATGCAGACATAACGCGGACGATCAGGCTTGTTACCGATGATACAGCCTTGTTGATGAGCAAACAAGGCTCCTGAAAACAGCAAGATACAGAAACAAATTCCCTGTTTCATATTATTGTCCAATCGCTTGCTATACTGTTAAAAATAGAAATAAGTTTTACGCAAATCAAGTCTTCTGCAAAATTTTAGTAAACTTTAATGAAGGCTTAAGAATTTAAGTTTAAAATAAATTCATTAGAATTGTTGGAGTGATCCATGACAAAAAACAAAGATTTTTTAACTGCCTTGCAAAGCCAGAATTTAGAAACACATAAAGGGGCTGCTTACAAAGATGCTCTGGATGGAATGCTTAAGGTTGATCCTGTTGCCGAACCAGATAAATTTAGAACCGCTATATTTGATAAGAAAGATTTTTGGAGTGGTCTGAATGGACTGGATTTATCCGGTATAAATAACGACGAAAGTTTTTTGGCGGCAGATGGGGCAAATAACCTTAGTAGTTGGAGGACTTGGGCTAATAGAGATCCGCAGCCTACTCAGACATTTAGCGTATTTCGTCAATTAGCTGCAGAAAAAAGAATCACCCTGGGGATAAGTGCTTTAGCACTCGATGATGCTGATAGTGAACAATTGCTAAAAGCCATCCTTCAACCGCCAGCTGATGCTACTCAAGTTAGAGGAGTAATTGCTTCTGCTGATGAAAAGTTTTTTGGCAATTTCGCCAATCATCCAGGATGGGCTCCTGATACCGAAACTCTGCTAACAAACGATGCAATCAACAATATTAAGGAAGCAGCAAAAACGAGATTACAAGCCCTTGCACAAGAAAAAGTTAATCAGAAGTTAAAAGATGCGAGTGAAGCCCAGTTACAGGACATTATCAAAGCGTCAAATTTCTCGGAAGTAAGAACCCAGCTAGCTACTTTAGCTACCGAATTGGCAAGTTATCCAGCCTGGGATGTGACAACTGGGGATGTTATTCTTGATGGTACAGCAGGCAATATTCAAAAGCAGGCTCAACAGTTATTACTCCTACAGCAGATTAAAAAGTCTAATAATTTGCTACTTATTGATCTATTAAATGCAGATGATGCAAACAAGATGATCAGCGCAGTTGAAGCACTTGGAATACCTCATGATGTGGCTGTTAAGATAAACGATCCTGCTGCTGACCATCTGAAAGAAGCACGCGAGGAAGCCTTTCTTCTCGTGGCAAAAAATAAACTTGCCGCTCTCAATAGTGTGGCGCTTGGAAATATAGTGAATGGAAATATTAATGATGTGGTGCAGGGTGCTAAGGATTTACTTGGTTCCAACGCGGCACCAATCGACAACTTATTTGGCGGCAGTCTGGATACACCATTTTCAAAAATATTCCGTGCTCATGCTGCCATTGAAAAACATATCAGAGATAACCAGGAAATCAACTTATCGAAAGCAGGGTATGACGGGTTAAAAGATAAGATAAATAACCCCGATGCCATTGATCTAATTAAGGATCTGCCCGCTAAAGATAAGCAAAATTTCCAGGCGAAGATGGTTGAAAATTTGGTAAAGAACTATCCTGCTGATAAACCGCTTGCAAATTTAGAGCAGCTTGCAGGAGCCAGAACTATTAATCAATTTAATACAGCGCTTACAGGATTGGGAGTGACTGCTCAGGACTGGGTAAGTCAGGACTCAATGAAAATCGTACAAAAGGCGGCTTGTACGAATGCGTTGAAACATGAGATAGCAAATTACTCTCAATTTAAAAACCGTCCACATTTGGTTGCCTTGGTTTCTGCCTTGTCTTTGGAAATGCAACAGGCATTGTTGAGGAATCCTCAAGCCCTTCGCTCCTTGATGAATGTACAAAGCGACGAAAAAGATACAGAAAAAAAGAAAACCGAGCTCAGGGCTAAAATAAACTTTATTCTTGCTGGCAACAGCGGAATCAAGGATGACGCATTAAACACGTTGGCGATAAATCTTGCTGAAGAGAATAAGGGGCTTGCGGCTTTTAATAACATTGCCAACCCTGAAGTGGCCAGGATTCTTGCTGATTTTACCCCAGCCATTAATTTAGATCAGACGATGATTGATAATATTAACAATGTATTGTTAAATGCTGCTCCTAATAACTTCGATCCTCCACCAGGATCTCTAGAGTATGCGCAGCGAGTTGGAGCGATTGCTGCGGCAATAAATCAACCTGCAGATGCCTTAGTATTCACTGCTTTTGGGCTTACAGGAAATGATAATACTGCAACATTAGAACCTAAGAATGGTGGAGTAATTAGCAACAAAGTAAAAACTCAACATGATTTCAATCAATATTTAATTGCAGCATATGCTCCATCTCCATCTGCTTCTGATAAAGCGATTCTCCAACAATTGATGGCTCTGCCCAAGAAAAAAGCCTTCCCCAATGAGATAGAAAAAATAGATGGTGCTATAGCTGCCTTTAAAAAAGCACCTACTTTAGCTGTTTTTATAAAGGAACTAGAGAAATCTCCTTCTGCAGCTGGTGTTTTCGATGCCGAAGCGATTAAAAAACAACTAACCCCTGAAGCCTTTCAGGCAGCCAAGATTGCAGCGGGCAAAAAGGCCTTTGAGGTCGCTAAGACTGCTCCAGATATAGAAACAGCAGTAAAAGCGTTGATCAAAGCGCAAAAAGCTGAAGTCAGGTCCTATATTGACCGCCATAATGAGATAGAGGAAACGGACAGGGACGTTCGTGACCAGATACTTTTTCTTGGCACTAATGATAAGGCTACAGATTTACTTAATCCAATTTTTGAAGCCACTGCCAAAGAGAGGGCAGAAAGATTAGCCCCTCTTTATCGAGATGTAGATGAGATAAGCAGTTCCATGATGCAAGTCTTTTCCCAGGAGCTTAAGGTATTAGAGGCACAGCAGGCGAGCTTGTCTGATCTTGATATTCCAGCGGCTAAAGAAGCAATTGCTGCACGTCGTAAAGAGTTGGCAGCTCAAATCGAGCAGGCAGAAAATGGGTATCAGCATTATAAGCAAATCCATGATAAGCTGCATGGGGAAGCCGGTATTCTGGAAGTTCTTGAAGCTGCCAAGGCAGGCAGGGCGTCGATGAAGATGCTTACCGGCCATATAAGAAAAGTGACTTCTGCCAATGACTATGATCTTTCGGAAAAAGCAGCTTTGCTTAGGAGCGCGGAGGTTGATCAGGTTCCTGGCGTATCCTCTGACGTCAATTCTATAACGATTAATACTCCCGCCCCTCTACTCTACTCCAGGGATGACAAAGATATACTTGAGCCTGGAAAGCTAAGAAGGCACTCTGTTGCATGTCAAGTTGGTAATAAAGAGTATACGGGAAGTTATCTGGAAGAGCGCGGCGCAGGAAATGTGAAGCCAGAGAAAAGAGGAGACAGGGTTGAATTTAATCCCAGTATG
Organism: Legionella sp. W10-070; assembly: GCF_900640175.1. Lineage (GTDB taxonomy): Bacteria > Pseudomonadota > Gammaproteobacteria > Legionellales > Legionellaceae > Tatlockia. The sequence continues at coordinate 14,851 of NZ_CAAAJC010000030.1, forward strand.
GCTTACACCGTTTCAAACAAACCTGCCGATGCCATGGGTAGGTTCATTTTGGCAATGGAGATGGCAGGCAATCTCACTAAATCGTTAAGCCGCCCACCAACAGAGCAGAATCCAATTGTTATCTCAGAAACTGATCCTGAAATGGCTAAACATATCTGGACTGCGTTCATGATCATTGGCAAATCTGATCCTAATATGAAATTTGATAACCGACACATTAAGTGTACTGCGGGTTTTAGGCCGGAACAAAATGGATTCAGGGCTCGAAAGTGGCCTAAATACAGTGAAAGCTTCGCTGAAACTTCGCTTTTTGAGCAAGTAAAAGAACAAGCTAATTGTCAGCAAATCATCGCTGCAGTTCTTACACCACTAGAAAAGGTTAATGAGGATAAATTCGGTAAAAAGGATGCAGCTAAAACAGAGGAGCAACAAATTATTAAGGCTGCTGAGAAAGTTGGCAGCACCATGAAAGATAAACTGGAGGAGCTGAAAAGAGGGACGTCTGATGCGCCAGCAGCAGTGGAAGAAGACTTGCCTACTATCTCCAGAGGTCCTGGCACGTAGATAAAGGAATAAATACAGAGGATAATAATGAATAATAATTTGCCTGTTGGCGTGTTTGACTCAGGGATGGGGGGCTTGACCGTACTTCGAGCCCTGAAAACGAACTTAAGGCATGAATCGTTTATTTATTTAGGTGACACAGCACGTCTGCCTTATGGGACCAAAAGCCAGGATACCGTGCAGCAGTATGCCTTGCAGATGGCAAAAGTGTTAGTGGAGCGGCAAATTAAAGCCCTGGTTGTTGCCTGTAATACCGCCACTACCGCCGCCTTGCCCCATCTGCAGGCCATTCTTCCTGATATCCCGGTTTTAGGGGTTGTAGCGCCCGGTGCCTCTGCTGTGGTGGCGGCAACTAAAAATCACCGCATTGCCGTATTGGCGACTGAAACAACGATAGCCTCCAATGCTTATCAGCGTCTAATTTGCGAAAAACTACCCCAGGCTTCCATCAGTGCACGAGCCTGTAGCGTGCTGGTTGCACTGGCAGAAGAGGGGATGGTTGATAATGCCATTGCCAAAGAAGCATTGCGGCATTATTTGGCTGGTTTCACTGAAGAAGATACCTTGCTTTTGGGTTGTACCCATTTTCCTGTATTTAAATCCTTATTAAGGGAACTGCTGCCTGCGGGAGTGACCATTGTTGATTCAGCTGAAGCCACGGCACAGTCATTACATCAGCTTCTTGCCAAGGCTAATTTGCTTAATTTAGCCTCCTCTGAAGAGGGTACGGTTAGCTACCTGGTGACTGATTCGATTAGACGCTTTCAAACGGTAGGTGAGATCTTTCTTGGCGAACCGCTAAAACCACAGGATATTGACTTGGTGGATGCCTGCGGGATCCTTTAAAATGAGGAATGAGGCCAATGGTGCAACGATTCAACTAATCCATGTTTGACGGGGTTAAAATGAATGTAATTCACGTGGTTGTCAAAGTCTGCTTCATCTCTGATGGTATGTTCCCAGAATCGACGTTGCCAAAGACTATATTCATTGTGCCTTGTTTTAACCAATGGTAAATCTGTCTTATTTAGCGATTTTGAGAACAGTGCTTTTATTTTTTTCCATCGCTGAGAGTAATTTGAATCCCCTTGCGGTAATTGCCAAATCATATGGAGATGTTCGGGTAAAATCACGTAGGCTTTTATTTGAAAGGGGTGTTGCGCTTTAACTGTCTGAACCGCCTCTTTAAGCAGGTTAATTTTCTCTACCAGCAAGCCTGATTTTCTATTTCGCAAGGTCACAGTAAAGAAAAATGTTCCTCCTGGAACGAGACTTCTTCGATAATTCCCCAATTCTTTATTTCCTTTCGATGGTTGGATTTAAGGATAATAATTGAAGGATTGATATAAATAAACCTTGATTACGCTATGCTTCATCAAGGCTACGCTCAAGCCTTGCTGAATTTTGCAAATACAAGCATTGTACCCAGACGATGTGGGATGGCAATGATCATACTATACTGCCTTACCGAAGTACGGTATGCTCGGCTGCGATACCCTAATAAGGAATTAATGTAATGAAAGAGTATGAATTCCAACTTAAAGATTATCGACGCTAGTCTATAAAGAGCGAAAATGAAATGTCTGAGAATCAACTCGCTCAAATAAAAGAGATATTGCCAAATTTTCCCTATGCGGCTGGTACTGAGTGGGTTGCCAGGTTTTTTACAATTTTGTCCGGATAATATGGATAAGAATATTCTCTTTTTCGCGGCTAATGCTTTTGATGGATTCGGTAATACGATGCTTGGCGTTGCCTGTGAATATGGGTACTCAGTAGAAGCAGTACAAAAATTAATTGATATGGGAGCCCTATTGGATACTCCGGATCAGAAGGGTAAACTTGCTCTTCATTGGGCAATGGCTAATAAAAAATCACATGATGAGCGCAGGGAATCAGTAGACGTGGTTAACTGTTTGCTTGAGAATGGCGCAAGAACAGAGACTCATTACGATAAGAAAACTCTTTATGGTTATGCTATAAGTCGAGGTTTTCATGTGGCAGCACAGTTGATTAAAGCGCATGAAAAATCCTTGAAAGAGGGTAAGTTATGTAAAGACAGGCTCTTTAGCCAGCCTGCTTCATCCTCGCTAAAAAAGCTTGACTCAGAAATTGAAAATAGCGAATCCCTTTCTCTTCGCTAAAATGAACAAGGTATTATGAACAATCGTAAAAAAATCAACTGTCCAACTTGTGGTAAACAAGATACCTGGAACCTGGCGAACCAATACAAGCCTTTTTGCTCTGATCGCTGCAAATTAATCGATTTAGGCGAGTGGGCTAGTGAAAGTCGAAAAATTCCAGGAGAGCCTATTTTTTCTGAGGATAGTAGGGATGTTATCTGATAAATTTTTAAGTCATCAATGGTTTATCCATAATTGATTCTTGAGGGTTTATCAGTTGAATAGCGCGATTGACGCGAAGCAAAGCCTCTTGCAGTATTTTATCAGTTTTACCTAAAGAAGCAGGAAGAAATCCTTTAACAACGAGTGCCTTATTAGTCTCAATAGCTTGTTCAAGAGCCGCCTTACAAGTTCCTAATTGTTCAGTTGTTAAGTTTTCCTGTGTTTTAAGCTCATCTAATGTCTTTTTGATTTCACTTTTAGCTTGTTTGATACAATTTAATTTGTCACCATTTGACACCGTATCAAACAATCGCCGGAAAAATGAGTGCTTGTGATTGATAAGATGCTGCTCGAACATCTTATCGATTATTTCCAATTCATGCTTGGAAAGCCTCTGATTTGAATAAGTGTTTTCCTTAATTCCATCAATAGAGCGGATTGGTCTAACTGCAAAAAAATGACGGTTCCCATGTTTATAATAATCGGTATATTGTAGTTGTGTTCCTGGGTTATAAAGGAATTCTTTTTCTGATCTGTACCTGGATATTGCTTCGACTTTTTTCCCAAGAGTATTCGAGACTTCATCTTCATAAAACACAGTAAAGGTATTAGCATCTCTTTTAAAACTGTTATTGCCACTTGTGCTTAAAAATCCTTTCTCAAATGATGGTTTTTTCGTTCGTAAAGATTCCAATCGACTTTTAAAAAAATTGAAATTAGGGCTTGTAAATTCTTTACGGTAATTCACACTCGGCTCGTGGTGAGCTGTATCAGCATTTTTTAACGTAGTTCGTGAAAGTCCATGTGCAGCTATAGCTGTGCTTAATAATATTTCAGGAATGAGCTTTTTTAATTCATCTGGAGACGTTTTTTGTAAATGTTCTGATTGACCTTTCGTTCGTAGGAAACTCTGAATAAAGGAATAAAAATCAGAAGAATATACTGTGACACCAAGCTTTTCAGCATAATGAAGATGAGAACAAATCCCTTCCTTGTCTAATTGTTCGTAATCAGCAGGGGATGGTATTATTAGGTTGTTATTAACTGCTAATTGGGGTTTATAAAGGGCTTTTTGGGTAACAAAATCAGCATATTTTCCCAAATGCTCATCCGTAAATGTTATGTGTTCAAAATCAGGATCATTCAGTAAAATTTGGGTTACATTAAAATAAATACTGTCAATAGTAATCTCTAATTCATCAAGAGCATTGTAGGAACACTCAATTGATTTATAGTCTGTTAGCAAAGTGTGTAGCAATTTCTCCAAGGTGATACTGGCATTATTTTTAAGTCTTGGACCTTGCGTAGGATTCTGGGGTATTTTTTTATCCAGAACATTGAAGAAAAAGTTAACTCCTCTATGATCGGATACTTGTTTAAAACCTTCAGGATGATGCCATTTGGCTAATACAAGGCATTTTTTTAAAGGCAAATTACCATTTGTGTCGTCATATATTTCTATAATTTTTCTAAGGAAATCTCTTTCTGCATAAAGACTTCCAAGGTTGCCATAATTCCATAGTGCTTTGTCAATTTCAGTTTCGATTTTAGATAGTAGTTTTTTAATTTCCTTATATCCAGAGGGAAAAGCAGCTTCTTCAGATTTTTTTGATGGATGAGATTCCTGTTTACAGTAAGAAGAAAAACTCGCTCTAAGATGAGCATCACAAAGTTTTAATCTGATATCAAATTGTTCTTTAGCAGTCTTACTTACAGCTTCAGAAGTCTCACATTTTTTTATCATTTCTCTTAGAATATCTCTCAAATAATATTCTTTATTCTGGAAGATAATTTTGGTATCTTGTTCGATACAAGCTTCTAAATGAGCCCTGTCATAAAAAAGATGTATTACTTTCCCGTCAAGAAGAGCCTCTTCTGAAGAAAGAAATTGACTAATAAAATGGTCGATTGTAGTAGGGGGATCGATAACAATAGCGTTTAAATGAATGCTATAGTTTATTTTTAGAATACTACAAATTGTTTTAAAACCGTAGATGCTTTGTTGTCTTATGTCATCTGGAGTGTAAGTGGGCACAAACAAGAGTGCATCCCCTTTATTGTCTCTTTTTAGGCTTCCAATAGTATCTTCAATTGATTGAAACAATTCACTCAATGGTTGATTCTTTTCAGCCTTAAGCTGAAATCGTTCATCTTCTGTTGATATTCCAAGCTCCATCGCAGCTTGTTTAATATTGTTAATTATTCTTTTGGTATTTTCTTCAAATCTCTTTTTCTGATCCTGGTATTGTTCACTACTATATTGAGGTTCATTGTTAGGCATTAGCTGAATAGTATCTAAGCCTTCGTTAAAACCATAGAATAGAGCAGCAGCGAAGCTGATATAACCTGAACTGTTTCGCCAAATGCCAATTTGACTCTTAGGCAGGTTAGTTGTACTGGCATGGATTGATAAAATCCCTGTTATTGTTTCTGGTGTGAGTAAATCAGCAATCCTTTTATCGAGTAATATTTTTCTATTTAGTGCAGCACTCCCATAAAAACTCTGATTAAAATAGTCCTTGTTACAAATTTTTTGAATTTGTTTAATGTTTTTCAGAACTTCTGGACTAATCTCCAGCGTTTGATCGCTTAAAGGAAATTTCTTGCGCATTTCCTTTAAAAGAAGTGATAATGCAAACCCCATGATAACACCCAACCCATTGGCTTCGCTTTGTAGCTATTTTGATCTATACATTAATTGTACAATAGTCACATTATGCAATTATTAAGAATCGTTGCAAATTAATTGAGCGGGCTAGGTGCACTAGATGATTAAAAATAGAACATTATAATGGATAATTAGGTTCAATCACCATTTAAATTGAATAAAATGAAAAATTCCTTAAACTGTCTTATTTCTCAATTTCAACGGAATGGTTGGTAAATGACAGCGCGTTATGAATTAACAGCGGAACAGTGGCGTAAATTAGAGCCATTACTTCCTAGGAAAGCAACCGATAGGGGTCGAACAGGCACAGATAACCGTTTATTTGTAAATGGGTGTTTATGGGTGATCCGCAGCGGAGCAATGTGGCATCACTTACCGGAAAGCTATGGCCCATGGAAACGGACGTATAATCGTTTTCGGCGCTGGGCTCATGCTGGTATATGGGAAAAAATATTTAAAGTTCTTCTGGCAGATAGCAAAAACCGTTACCGCATGATAGACAGCAGTATTGTACGAGCACATCAGCATGCAACGACTGGAAAAGGTGTAAAAAAAACTCGACTGTGGGGCGAAGTCGAGGAGGATTAAGCACAAAAATACATCTTGTCACAGACGGGACGGGCAAGCCGGTCAAGCTTCAACTGACAGCAGGACACACTGCTGACTGCACCCAGGCTGAGTCTTTGCTGGAGGAGCAAAAGCAGATGCTGTACTGGCAGACAAAGGTTATGACACTGATGGTATTGTTCATTATGTTAAACAGAGCATGAAGGCAGCAGCTGTTATTCCTCCAAAACGGAACCGCATTGTACAGCGCCAGTATGACAAAGATACCTACAAAATGCGAAACCTCATTGAGAGAGCATTTAATCGATTCAAGCACTGGAGAAGAATCGCTACTCGATATGACCGTTGTGATTCCATTTTTATCTCGTCCATTGCTCTTGCTGCCATTGCTATTTGGGCATAGTTAAATGGTGATTGAACCTAGAATAATAATTGAAAAAAATATGTAGGTTGAGCCAAGACCCAACATTCGATGGCACGACATTCGAGAGTTGTTGGGCCAAGGCCCAACCTACAAACTGCAGACGAAATGTCACGGCCCTCGCAGAAGAAAGTGCCGGATTGCATTGGCATTCCGGCTGGAGATGAGAAAAGGGTTATCACTTGAAGGACTTGCTAACCAGAGCTGGTTCATCTTTAGTCGGCTGAGGGTGTATTTCGCGTTGGTATGTAAAAATGCCTTCAGGATTGAAACAACTTTCTTTTGTCTCAACCTTTTTTAGTTTAGCTTGGTTGAAAGCTCTGATGGCATCTTTTGTTTGATCTAAATCATCTTTCGTCCAAGTATCTTGTTTAGTTGCAGTATTTCTTAATGTATCTCTGGAGAAAGATTTAATTTGATCTGTAACTTGATCAAAAGGAGCTTGAACAGGTTTAATTGAGTCAGCTTCAACATGTTGTAATTTGTTTACTACATTTTGAGCAATTTCAGGAAGAATACCATTTGCATATAGATTTTTTATTTTTGGCAAAGGATTTTGGTTTAATACGAGTGTGGAATGAACTTCCTGAATTATCTTGAGGGCTTCCTCATCAAGAGGATTTTTTTCACTTACCCCCATTGCCTCTTTAAGATTATTATATAAAACACTCCGTGAAGGATCCGTCCATCTTGAGGCAATGGGAATCTTCTTAAGAACTTTAGCACGATAACCTTCAGTATAATACTCATCTGTCTCAATCTCTTTCTTAATAGCAAGATAGGTGTCAAGCACTATAGCTGCCTGATAGGTTTCCAATTCTTCTTGATTATTAAATAAAGCAGGCTGTAAATCTTCGGCAGTATGGAGTGCTGTCTCAATTTTTGCTAAGTGTTTCTGTCGATGCGTTGGCAATTTACTCACCTCACCAACTCCATGTGCATCTAACAATTTCTTGGTAAGGGCGGTGAGATTTGCTTCTAAGACTTCAAGTTTAGGGAAGGTAAATCCAGGCATGTTGTGTCTCCTCATTATCCATAATTATCGATTGGTACAACAGCTACTAAGATCTATTTTTAGTAACGGTTTGCCAGTTTAAAGGAAAATTTGATGCCCGTCATCTCTTTATTTTGAGGAGAAAGCAAATGTTATTCAGAATTGAAAGCGGTTCGCTATGGGTGTTAATTTTAATCTCTGCTCTGTTAAAGTTTTAGAAAAGTTTTATACTAGGGTTTGTTGACAATTGGAGCCAGAGCCTACGTTCCGCGCTTTATGCTTCCAATTGGCCCTAAGTTTTTATTGACAAAGCTCTTATAATGCTG
>NZ_CAAAJC010000031.1 GCF_900640175.1 Legionella sp. W10-070
ATCTTTCTTGGGCATCTTAATCTTCCTTTTGACCCTCAAATCAAAGGGTTAGTCTATACTAACTTGATTAAAGTGCCCCCTTAATTGGGGTAGAGCCTGAAACCCTTCTGTTATTCTATTACTTTACTCATAAGGGTATCGAACACTCAACTTGACTAGAGTTGATTAAACAGATAGAAATAAATGATATCTGAAAACAAAGCAGGATTTCATTAATGGGGCATAGTCTTCCCTTGATTACCACGCTTGCCATAGCACTGAGCTTAGCGTTACTCATGGGATTTATTTCAGTACGACTTAGACTGCCGGCACTGGTTGGGTATTTATTGGCTGGCATCATGATAGGCCCCTTTACCCCCGGGTTCGTTGCTGATGCGCAGATAGCTCAAGAGCTCGCAGAGATTGGGGTGATGCTTCTGATGTTTGGGGTTGGTTTGCATTTCTCATTAGCCGACTTGCTTGAAGTCCGTAAAATCGCACTACCGGGTGCTATTGTACAAATTACGGTCGCAACAGTACTTGGTACATGTGTTGCTGCTGCATGGGGATGGGGATTTGGCAGCGCTTTGGTTTTCGGGCTTGCTTTATCAGTCGCAAGTACCGTTGTGCTGCTCCGAGCGCTTGAAGAAAGGAATATACTTGATTCAATTAATGGGCGCATCGCAGTCGGATGGCTCATTGTCGAAGACTTGTTTATGGTCATGGTTCTTGTCTTACTCCCTCCTTTGTCACAATGGCTAGGAGGCAGCGCATCTCACCATGCCGACCAAAATCTATGGTTAATATTAGCAATTACACTCATTAAGGTTTCCGCATTTATAGCCTTGATGTTATTTGTGGGGCGCCGATTTTTTCCTAAATTGCTCTGGCATATTGCCCGCACCGGATCACGGGAACTTTTTACCCTTTGTGTCATAGCCGCTGCGGTTAGCATCGCTTATGCTGCAGCCAAATTATTTGGTGTCTCCTTCGCACTTGGTGCTTTTTTCGCCGGAATGATTATGCGGGAATCCAAGTTCAGTCACCGCGCTGCTGAAGAGTCCTTACCACTAAGAGACGCATTTGCCGTACTGTTTTTTGTGGCCGTAGGAATGCTATTTGATCCCAATGTTGTTTTTGAACAACCGCTACAGATCCTTCTTGTCGTAAGCATTATTGTCATTGGCAAATCAATCGCTGCGTTTGCTTTAGTCCTTGCCTTTCGTTACCCATTAAGCTCCGCATGCATCGTTTCAGCCAGTCTTGCGCAGATCGGAGAGTTTTCTTTTATTCTTGCAGAGCTTGGTGTGCGGCTTAACTTGTTGCCCATTGAAGGGCGGAGCTTTATTCTAGCTGGCGCTCTAATATCAATCGCCATCAATCCTGTGGTCTTTAAACTGATAGAGCCTATTCAGATTTGGGCTAAATCACGATCGAAATTCGCCCGATTATTTGCACGATCAACCGATCCTTTAGCTGAATTACCCATGACCACCAGCGAAAAATACCTCGCAGGGCAAATTGTTCTGGTTGGATATGGGCGCGTGGGTAAACAAATTGCAAACCTCTTGTTTAAAAAAAATATCCCTTATGTGGTTGTCGATGAAAATCGTGAGGTGATTGAACGGCTTAGGGCTGATGGAATACCTGCCATTTGCGGCGACTCCACTGTACCCTCTGTGTTGATTCAAGCCCATATTGCGCGTGCCGATATGCTTGTTATTGCCATATCGGATACCTTTAACATAAGACCAATGATTCAATGCGCCCGCACGCTCAACAAAAACATAGAAATTGTTATTCGAACACATAATGAAGATGAAGCATCGTTATTAAAACACGAGGGACCAGGCAAAGTATTTTTTGCTGAAGAAGAAATTGCGAAAAACATGAGCCTTTATGTTTTAGAGCGATTTGGCAAATCAATTTGAAGCGCCTGCTGCCTCAAAAATACCTTGAAAATTTCATCTATACCCGTGATCCTTCAAAATGCGTCTTTATTTTTTGTTCTGCTATAGTTTAAAAAGCGAGTAATGGCTATTCCTTTGCGAGTTTTTTAAACTATAGCAGGGCAAAAAAGGAAAAGCAGAAAATACGCATTTTGAAGGATCACGGGTATATACTGTAACCTTATGAACTATCTCTTGGAGGCAGAACATGGCGCTTAAAAGGATCTTGATAACGACTGATTTTTCCAGACACGCCCATTTTGCCTTGAAACGAGCCATTCAAATTGCAGAGTTTTTCCAGGCAGAGCTGACCTGTCTGCATGTTATTAATCAAAATTGGCTACCCCTGATTAAGGCAGACAGCTCTCATGATGAGGAGAGTGCAATTAACGAGGCCGAACACGCTTTTGCCCGCGCATTAAAAGATACAGCTACCTCTTATCCAATCAAATTTACCACGCTCACAGGCCGTGCCCCTGATCAGATTAACCAGTATATCAACGATAATGATATTCAGCTGGTACTCATGGGTGCGCATGGCACTTATTATCTAAATGACTATATTCTTGGCACCAATTCAGAATCAGTGGTCAAGCAGGCTAACATCCCAATTCAACTGATAAAAAAAGAACCTGATCACTATTATCAACGCGTTTTAGTCTCCACCGACCTTTCAGACGCGAGCAAAAAAGCGGCTGAAACTGCCTTTCAACTCTATCCTGATGCAGAATTTCTGCTGCTTCATATTGCCGATGTCTGGTACGGAAAATACCTTGACGATATCAGTAAAAACCAACAGTTCGATGATGAAATGAGTCAGAATTTACAAAAAAAACTGGACCGATTTTTAGAGGAATGTGAGGTCGATGCCACTCGTTTTTCAACAAAATTTATAGGAGGCTACCCCGCAAACGATATAGTAAAATACGCATCTATCTGGGATGCTCAACTCGTTGTGGCAGGCACGCGCGGGCACTCATTGTTGCATTACATTCTAATAGGAAGGACAATTGACAGGTTGTTAAGAACAAGCACTACAGATATGCTGGTTGTTCCGTCATAATTGTGAAGTGTCTCATTGTTATCTATTGCCTTTATGATTTCATAAACTTACGCCTAACTTAACTCGTTGAGAACAATGCAAATACCCATTGAATACATCTTTATAGGTATATCAGTTTTGCTGATTCTCAGTGTATTAGGCAGTAAAATTTCAGAACACATCGGCGTACCCTCTCTTTTAATCTTTCTTATTATCGGTATGCTGGCAGGTTCTGAAGGGCTGGGCGGAATCGCTTTTGACAATGCTTTACTGGCCCAGTCAATTGGTATTGCCGCCCTTATATCGATTCTATTTTCAGGTGGATTAGATACTGACTGGAAAACTATTAAGCCTATAGCAAAACAAGGAATTGCACTTTCAACCATAGCTGTTGTATTGACGGCATTCCTGGTTGCGAGCTTTTCCTATTATGTGACACATTTTACATTCAATGAAAGCATGTTGCTGGGTGCCATCGTGTCTTCCACTGACGCAGCCGCTGTTTTTTCTATCTTACGCTCAAAGGGAGTACATCTTAAAAGAGAACTTCAAGCCGTTATTGAGCTGGAATCAGCAAGCAATGATCCCACCGCGGTATTATTAACCCTTGGGTTGATTCAAATTATCCTTGTTCCAAGCACCACGATAACTCACTTATTTTTGATGTTCGTTGCTCAGGTCACAATTGGTGTTTTAATTGGATGGGCCATGGGTCATCACATACCAAGACTAATTAATATGCTAAAACTTGAATACAAAGGATTATATCCGGTATTAACCATCGCGCTTGTATGCTTTACATATGGCATAACAACGGTGCTGCATGGAAATGGTTTTTTGGCTGTTTATTTAACAGGGCTAACGATGTCAGGCTACCAATTTACCAATAAAGAAAACTTAATACAGTTTCACGATGGGCTAACCTGGCTAATGCAGATCATCATGTTTATCACACTGGGATTATTAGTATTTCCTTCAAAACTGCTTGGATATATTAGTCTTGATATCTTGCTTGCTTTCTTCTTAATTTTGATTGCAAGGCCAATCAGTGTCTTTATTACGTTATTTTACAGTAAACTTCAATATAAAGAATTATTAATGATCTCATGGGTAGGTTTACGTGGAGCTGTTCCAATTATTCTTGCCACATTCCCACTGGTTGCAGGGATACCAAAGGCAGATATTATTTTTAACCATGTATTTTTTATTGTCCTAACGTCTATACTTGTTCAAGGTACGTTGGTTCCGTTTGCTGCACGTGTGCTGAGCGTGGAAAAATAACTGCCGGCTAATGAACAATTGATTTAATTATCAAGGAGGTGCACTTTTGAAAAAATTTAATCGTATTTTGTTTATTAGCACCCGACTTCATGGTGAGCAGGAAGCATTAGAGCAGGCCGTACTGCTTGCCGAGGAGAATAAAGCCACGCTTGATGTGTTAATTGTATGCCCTCAGTTTCCTGATACTATCACAACTCATCAAGAACCTTATGGACTTTTTCTTAAAGACAATGCATACAAGCAAATTGAAGTTGCCAAATCAATCCTTCCCGTAAAAAAAATAAACATAGAAATAGAATGGGGTGACACACCAGATATTAAAATTGTCCAGCGCGTCATACGTCAGCACTATGATTTGGTCGTTAAAGAAGCGGAAGATAACGAAAACAAGGCAGGATTTAAGGCATTAGATATGGCTTTATTGCGCAAGTGTCCATGTGCGCTTTTTATCCATCGGGTTTCTGGTCATACAAGCCATAAACCTAGTGTGGCAGTCGCCATTGACCCTACAAATGATACGCCAGTAGCCTATGATCTTTCTGTGAATCTTCTAAGAATGTCGCAAATTATCGCAAAACACTATAATAGCGAGCTCAGTATCGTATCTTGCTGGGACTCTGCCATAGAAAGATATCTACATAGCCATTACTTAGTCAGTGTGCCCCAGCAACAAATCAATGAAGTGACGACCCGGGATAGCAATAAACATCTTCATGCATTACATGAACTGATTAAACAATCTGGAATTGGCAAGAAGCAGAATATTTATCAATTAAAAGGCAATCCAGCCGATCTTATTCCTTCATTCATTACTGAACAAAAAATCGATGTTTTAGTGATGGGAACGGTAGCCCGAACAGGAATAGCTGGTTTTATCATTGGGAATACAGCCGAGAATATTCTCCATAAAATGGATTGCTCTCTCTTAGCACTAAAGCCACCCGGCTTTGTTTCGCCGGTTCAAGACTATTGATGATGCTTATGTTAAGCGATTAACCCACTTTGACTTGAGGACAAAACTGAGTTTATGACGCCGAAAATAACAACAATACCTTCCTGGCACAGTCGCCCATTTAACGATATTCAGAATGAGTTTGTCACATCTCCAAAATCTGGCTTGACGGAGTTGGAAGCAAAAAAAAGACTGATTGATTCTGGATACAACGAGTTACCATCCGTAGCTCAGCGATCAGCTTTTGCCCGCTTGGTAGCTCAGTTTAAAAACATTCTCATCTGCATATTGTTGGTTGCGGCATTGGCTACTTTATATCTTGGAAAATTCATTGATGCATCCATTATATTTGGTGTGGTCTTAATCAACACCTTGATTGGTTTTATACAGGAAGGTAAAGCGGAGCGAGCCATTGCGGCGATACGTGAAATGCTTTCTCCCAATGCGACAGTAAGAAGAGAAGATAAGCGGCTTATAATCCCGGCCAAAGAGTTGGTACCCGGTGATTGGCTTATTTTGCAAGCGGGAGATAAAGTTCCTGCGGACATTAGGCTGTACGCTAGTAAGAATTTGAGAATCGATGAAGCAATTCTTACAGGTGAATCAAATGCTGTTGAAAAAAACACCAAAGAAATACCAGACAATACACCACTGGCAGAGCGCACCAACATGGCTTTCTCAGGCACATTAGTTACCTCTGGCACAGGGGAGGGCATTGTTGTAGCAACGGGTATACAAACAGAAATAGGAAAAATCAATCAGTTGTTAATCAAAGTAAAATCCATAACAACCCCTTTACTAAGAAAAATGGCGGTATTTGCACGTTGGTTAAGTGTATTTATTTTAACACTGGCCGGGCTTTTGTTTGCCATTGGTTTTTATTTACACCAAATTCCAGCCCACGATATGTTTATGGCATCTGTGGGTATTATCGTCGCTGCAATTCCTGAGGGACTGCCTGTCATTTTGACTGTTGCACTGGCTATAGGAGTCCAGCGTATGGCGAGCAGGCATGTCATTATCCGTCGATTACCGGCTGTCGAAACTCTGGGCTCCGTTTCCATCATTTGTTCTGACAAAACAGGGACGTTGACGAGAAATGAAATGTCTGTACAACAAGTTTGTCTTGCGGCCACTGATTTACATGTCAGTGGGACTGGTTATAGCTCGAAAGGTGATTTTTTTATTAATGAGAAAAAAACAAACCCAGTGGCCAACTCGGATTTAATCGATTTATCTACCGCCTGTGTACTCTGCAACGATGCCGAAATTGATTTCTATAAAAATTCCAAATTGGATGGAGACCCAATGGAAGGCGCTCTTCTTGCGCTTGCTGCCAAGGCAGGTATTTACAGGCAGGAATTGAAAAAAACTTTTTTATTGACGGACTCCATTCCATTTGATCCAAAGCACCGTTTAATGGCCACTTTATATCAACATGGATCAAAATCAACCATCTATTCAAAAGGTGCACCCGAAGCCATATTCAAGCGTTGTAGCTTTCAACTAAAAGACCATCAAAAAATACCTTTTGAGCGGAATTACTGGGAGGAAAAGGTAACAGAAATGGCAAAACTTGGGTTACGCACTTTAGCCATTGCATACAAACCGCTAAACACCCTTAAAAACACACTAAAAGTGAATGATATTGAGACGGATATGATCCTGCTTGGTGTCGTCGGCATCATCGATCCACCCAGAGAAGAAGCAATTATCGCAGTTAAAGAATGCCATGCTGCAAACATCCGAGTCAAAATGATCACGGGCGATCATGCTATCACAGCACTGGCCATTGCTAATCAACTAGGAATCGGTGAAGGGCATCAAGCACTTACCGGAGATGAATTAAATGCTCTCGATAACTCAGCCTTTTCTGAAGCCATAGAGCACACGAATGTATTCGCCAGAACCAGCCCGGAAGATAAACTGCGCTTGGTTAAGACTATGCAGGAAAAAGGATATGTGGTAGCCATGACTGGTGACGGAGTCAATGACGCGCCGGCCTTGAAACGGGCAGATATTGGCGTTGCTATGGGGAAAAAAGGTACTGAGGTGGCCAAGGAAGCGTCCGAAATGGTTATAACGGATGATAATTTTGCCTCAATTGTAGCCGCTGTTAAAGAAGGTCGTACGGTGTATGATAATTTAAAAAAGGCCATTTTATTCCTGCTGCCTATCAATGGCGGAGAAACGCTCAGCCTTGCTGTTGCTATTTTATTTAATTTCTCATTACCTTTTACTCCAGTACAAATTCTCTGGGTCAACATGACCAGTTCCGTGGCATTAGGTTTGGCACTTGCCTTCGAGCCATCAGAACCACATATTATGAAAAGACCACCTGCGCCACCCCATGAACCACTATTATCCAAATACCTTGTCTGGCGAACAGTATTTGTTTCCATCGTATTTCTGTTCGGTGTTTTTGGTGTATTTCAGTGGGCTTTGTGGCAAGGAGAAAGTATTGAAACAGCACGCACAATGACAGTGAATACATTGGTATTACTTGAAATATTTTACCTGTTTAGCTCAAGATACATTCATGGGCCTTCGTTCACTTGGAGGGGTATACATGGTACGAAACCTGTGTTAATTGCAATTGGGGTTGTAGCAATGCTGCAGATCAGTTTTACTTATTTGCCGTTTATGCAATTTCTTTTTCAAACAGAATCGCTTGCTCTATCTTACGGTATTGGAATAGGCATCATTGGTGTGCTTGGATTCATAATTGTGGAGTTTGAAAAACTTACTGCTATATTTATTAAAGAAAACCGAACAATGCACTCAAATACAAACTCCAATGCTTAGTGCAAAAAAGAGCTGGTTAACAATAAATACTGCGTCACTGTATTCTGTGCAGTGACGCAGTAACTCACAAACTCTACAACCCAATAAAATCAAACCTCAACCACCTATCTGTCCTGACGCGCTCCGCGAGAAAGGATAAAATAATACCCTAAATTGCTTGCCCCAAGATCCTCACTTTGATAATTTAAAGCTGAAGCATTACTGATGAGCTGGTGAAATCCAGCGAAACGCTTAAGCGTCTAATGCTAAGCCACTTTGTTCCCTTAACCCCGTGGCTGGACGTTCAGCCGGGAACATCTTCATGGAACTCTGTCATTCGATAGAGACGGTTCGAAAGAGCCATAATCATCAGGATAATGACCATTAATCAGGGATAAAGCTTTTGGCTTTGTCTTATATATTCAACCAGCAAATAAAAGGAGAAAAACACCTCAAAAAATACGTTGTACCATGGCGAGATCGTTTGCTTTATAACGATTGATTTGCCCAAACTTCGAGCTATACGGCTTTGCCGGGTTTCATTATTGAATTGAACCGTTCGACCAACACTAAACTCAAACAGGGCAAATACCACATTGTAACTACCTTTTCGGGATCGGATGATGCGAAATAGTTCATTGCGAAAACAGGCTTACCACCTAATGAAAATGAATAAGGAAGGAACCTATAAAGAAAGAAAACGTCGTGCGTTTGTTCTTGATAAAATGATTCATGGCTTGTATGCCTGTCAAAATACACCTGCAAGATGGCAGGATATTGAAACCCAACATATTCACAAATTGGTTAAATGTTGGAAGAAACAAAGAATCAAACCTACCACCATCATGCGCTATATGGTTATTATAAGAAAAATTATAGCCGATTTAGATTGTCATGTGCCTTATATCGATAACAAAAGCCTGCAATTAACCCGCACTAAGCCACGTAAAAAACGCATTAAAATGGATGCTGATTTCTGGCAGTGCCTGACCTATCCGCCAGTTCGCATCATTATGGCTTTGCAAATGCAATTTGGCCTTACCTTTAACGAGGCCATCAAGATTAGAGCTCCCGTTAATATCCAAGACCGTCAATTAACAATTTCTGGTGATATTGCTTTTAATTCAATGGAACGTATTATTCCGGCATGTGCCAAACAGCAGCAGGCTATCTTAAATGAGTTGAATCATTTAATAGATACGGATATTAACCTCATCAAAAAATATGGTCATTCGCATTTAAGAACATCATGGAGCAGCGAACTTAAAAAGTATAACCTTCCCAGCAACAAAAGCTGGCGGTATTGGTATGCAAAACGGCGCGTAGTAGAAATGTTATTGCCAGAAGCAGGACATGCTCAAGCCTGCCAGACTATTCAAAATGAAATGGGAATCAAGTCACGTAATACGCTGTGGTCATATCTCAATCACTAAGTTTACAAAAGCTATCAATCCCCATCTTGCTATCTGTCTCAACCATATTTATTCATTGTTGTTTTTTTTGCATGGGACACAAGGGACAAATGGGGCAAGCCCGTCATTACTGGCTTAGAGCCGTCCCTTGGCACTTTTTGAAAGTGGGGCACTTGGGACAGATGGCTTGGTTTATACGCTTTTTTGGCTATTCAGGTATTTCAATACATATAAGCGGAACGTATTGTAGGTTGCGGTGAAGCTTCCCTCATCACGTAAGGTTTCCCATATAGCGGTAACCGACCACCCTTTTTCTAAGGCTTCGGAAATGTCCTCTTGCAAGGCTAAAAATTCTACCTTGTTTTTTCTGGCGTTTGTTCTTTGTGGATTCTGCCCATAAGTTGAGATTGTTTCTACTAAGGTTTTTTTCATTATCAGTTCTCCGTAAAAATAGTTGTTCAATCCTTTTAGTTTTATCATTTATTTCTATTTATTTTCGACCTTTTCGGTAACTTGCAAAGCCATTTTGGGTAATTTTCGGTAATTTATTATTTATTTTCGTTTATTTATGATTATTCCCGTTACTAATCGTTATATAACGAACAATAACGAATAATTACCAAATTGCGGTTCTAAAATAAATTTCAAAATACAGGGCAAGATAGGTGAAGTTAGCTAACCAGCAAGCTGGCTACCATCCTTCACAAGTCTTATTCGCACCTTCGGTGCTCAACGTAAAAACACGAACTTTGCTGCTTTGCATATAACATTTTATTCCCCTCCCCAAATTTTATTGGTAAACACATACAGTCTTGGCGTTCCAACTCCTTTAATTCTTGGCTTGTGTGAGGTGTTACCATCAGGGGCGGATTTCAGCCATCCTGCTTGCAATAAAGTTTTGGTCACGCTGCGTTGATCGAAACCTTTGCAGAGTTCGTTTTTATACACTTCGGTTAACACCATATATATTCGAAAACCTTCATTGTCGGTTTGATAAAAACCAGCTCGGTTGATAATTTTTTCATTGTTGGGATGATTTGCACTGTCAAAACGGCTGGCTCCATGCGATTCAAAGAAGGCTCTCACCTGCGCCATAATGGCACGGTCTTCGCGGTTGCCATCTTTACCGAAAGCATCCAGCCATGCAGTAAAGCAATTCTCAGCAGCAGCGAATGACTCACCTTCTTTCCACCCAGTCAGACCAAAACGACTGGTCAACTCTCCGGCAGCAGCTACCAATGCAAAGCGCCTGGCCACACGGATTATCTGGCCCGTTGCATCCGGCTTGATCACCGCACCAACAAAGGTTTGAATAGTATCAGTAACAAATTTGATTATTTTCTGTCGATGAGTAACAATTTTTTTAAGCCATTCCACACCAATGACGCCATAATATTGGCTGGTATATTGCTTAAGTGATAAAGCCATGCTTGCTGGACTCAATTGATCATGAATCATTTCAAAGATACCCATATCGCACCCAGCATCCGCTTCAATATCAGCAAGGCGTATTTCCTGACCTGCATTACTGCGCTGCCCTGTTTTTGCCATAAGAGCTGTCAAAGACTCCTCCCCAGCCGAGAGGAAAAATAAAGACCATTGAGCAGATTTTCGGACCGTACCAGTACGAGACGCACGTGTTTTTCCCTGACCATTGGCCAGTAAATAAGCAGCCTCACCAGCTTCTCTGGAATCCAATTGACTCAGCTCATCAAGAATTAGTAAACCATCATTGTGTAATGCTGCCAGACCTTCAAGGCCATTCGCCGTGCTACGCCATAAACGGCAATAGGATTGTGGATTGCCCCAAACCGAGGCAGCTACTTTTAGAGCGGTGCTTTTGCCAGATGATGATGCGCCTCTGAAATGAAAACCGCCCGAATCTTCCCCTACTAACTTTGCCAGTATTGGCGCAAGGGCTGTTGATATGGCAAACACCAGTCTTGAATTGCCAATCGCAAGACGGCCGATTGAATCTCGCCATTCTTCGAGGCTGCCTTTTGAAGACAATGCGGGCTCAATAGCGTGGGTATTCTGGAATACAATCTTCTCTGTTGATTGCCCGATACACCGAACTGCGGTGACAAAAACATCTTCATACCAGCCTAATTTATCCACGCAACGTGCACGCGCTTCAACCGGAAAAACCTGTAAATAGGAGGTAAGCAGATCACGTGCTGCTCTGTTGGGTGAAATACTCAACCCAAGTCTTGCCAGCTCTCGTCTTACATCGGAGGAATCACCTTGCAGTAAGGACAATGGCATCGCCCACTGATGGGTTATGCCATCATCATCCTGCCATTCCAGCAGGCGACCCCATTCACCACTTTGAGCATCTCGTGTTTTTGCAACAACATGCAAGGGTGAGCATATCCATCGAGGGGGTAAGGGGCTGCCATCTTTATCGATGCCGATAAAAGTTAACCCTTCATCCGTTAACCGAAACCGACCGCCCGCATAATCGCAAACAATTGCTCGTATTTTTGGTGTATTGGGTAATTCAATAACGTGATTATTTGACATACTTTGTTCTCCAAACAACATTCAATGCAGCGGAATGAAACCAAGGCATTCCGGCAAATCAAAAAAAGTAATTGTTATGCATTCTCAACAAGCTGCGACTGACCTTCGTCACTGGTTGAGTAATAAACTTTTTGTTGTTGGAGAAAATTAAGTACATCGCTTTTACGGTATAAAACCTTGCGACCAATTTTCAAATAAGGCACACCACCACCAGCCCAACGGTTACGTTCAAGTAACTGGGTGGAACAGCTTAAAACTGCCGCGATGATTTGTTGATTAAAAAGCGCAGAATGGGGCGCTGATTCGAATTCGTTTAATAGATCTAGCCTAGATATTTTTTGTGCAGGCATAGGAGTCTCCGCAATTGATTATTCACACAGCATAATGCTGAACCAGTCAATCCTTTGATGAATCCCAATGCCTTTCCGGCCTGGCCAGAACAAAACATTGTTCCTATCCTTTCCTTAGCTGAATTTAGCTCCTGCTAAATAGCCTTGGGTGGGAAATAAAAGCTCTAACTTCAAGCTTGTAAAAAGTATCGCGTATTCCCTCAAAGATTGTCAAGGGCAAAAGATCGAGTTCAAAGATGTGTTATCAAATGATATTGATTGTTACTGAAAATAGTTTTAAAAATGAATGTGTCCCATGCGTCCCAATGATGCAAAACAAGGTTGGGACAGCTAAAACCCACTAATGACGCGGGCGTCCCACTTGTCCCCAGTGTCCCTCGTGATTTTTGTATGTCTGTAAAAAACTCTTTAACATGATTTTTCTAGTTGCCATACAACCAGTTAAACAAATCAGGAAGTTTTGCCCAATAAAATTCTGGAGTTTCAAGCTCAGAGATTTGATGTGCTAACATGCCGTTCCAATCAGCACTAAGATCAGCTTTGCCGGGCATAGCGTTAACTGATTCAAGCGTTGGAACGGTAACATTTTTAAAGTCACATTTTTTTTCTAAAGCCGATATAAGTTTTTTACGATCAGGTGACCATCTGGGGTCATCAAACAGATGAATAATATCGTATAGATCTCTTGGCCTCATTCGTTCAACAAATGCTCGGAGCTTTTCTGCAAATATTTCTTCAATACAATAGGTTTGAACCTGATAATCAAAAGCATCATCGTTGTAAGGATGGAAAATGGGTTTCTGAATTGGTGGCTCAACCAAGATTTCATCCCAGGATAAGTCTAATTTAAGAGTTGGATTGTTTCCCCTTCTTTGCATAGGGCCTATGTATGCTAATTTCCCTTGAATAGAAAGTTCCCCCCTTGGATTCTTATATAATTCAAAGCTTATACCATCTTCTGGAAAGGTTAATCCGACTTGTTCATATACCCAACCAGCGATACCCACAAATACTGTCTTGAGATAATCTGGGTTTCGATCACCAATATTGGATATCGTGAAATCAAGATCCTCTGAAAATCGATACGATTCGAAGTAACATTTTTTTAAACAGGTACCCCCTTTGAATACCCAACCATGTTGTAATTGTTTCGCTTCACTAATACCAGCTAGAAGCCAATTCAATACATAATCTTTTTCAATAGTATTTGCGGGTAGCTTATGTTTTTTTGCTTCATCAAGAATGTCTTGTTTGTTAATCATACTGCTTTTTCCTTCCAGGATTGAGGCACCCATACTCGCCATTTAGTGACTAATTTATCACAGGTTTGAGCTGGATTAAGTTTGGCATAGCCGGTGGTTAAGTTTTTTTGGCAATAATCCATCAATTTTTGCTCTTCGGGGTATTTAGCCTCAAGAAGAAAACCAAGGCGTTTTAAAGCCGCACCATTTGGGGCAAGCTTTAAGTGCTCAATAAATTGCTCAATATTTTTCATTTCAGATTTAAGATAGTTTCCAAGAACGTCCACAATAAAATTAATTCCCCCACAAAAATCTGGGAACATGAGCATATCAATCAATGTACGCGTTGGATCCGAAATTTTGACTTTGACACCACTTAGCCAGATTGATTTTAGACCATAAAAATATTTTGGTTTTAATGTGTGTAGAACATACTCTGTTCCAGCAAGAACGGGGTTTCTGTTCTGCACATTTTTTTCCGTCATGACTGTAATGGTTCTGAATAATTGTTCTGTTAAATCCCAGTAGTTGGCCGCATTAACGCCACCAATGTAACAAGGAGCGAACATCTCGGATGCTATAGCAAAAGGTTCTTCGGGTACTATATCGCTGGTTAAAGATTCTATGGGAACCAATATATAGACACCTTGGCTAATTCGCTCAAGCCAGCCTTTTTTATTTAGCTGGGCTAAGCGTTTAGCCGCTTGAACTGGTGTTAGTTGCCATACTTTTGCAGCTAGTTCAGCGGTGATGGTTGTTTTAGACGCACGCCATAACCGAGCTAATGATTGTCTTTCCGACGTTCCTAAGCCTTCAAACCCCATTTTTTTACTATAATCTGCATTCATATTTTCATTAATTGTGTGAAAAACTATATATACAATATAGCATAAATCCAAAATAACTATATTATGATTTTAATAGTTCACGTATAAAATGAAAAAGAACAAACAAAATATAGTTATCTATTAGGGGTTAACCGGGTAATGTTGAGGGCTCAGTTACCCTCATGCATCTCAAAAAGTAATCGGTAATTTGTTGCATTGGTTTTCTCAACCGCTCAACATCAGTCACAATGTAACCTGCGGTAATATCACCATTCATTTTATGATTCATTAAGCGTTTTAAGGCATAAGCTGATACATCTAACCCTTCGGCAATGGTTATAAAGGTACGTCTTAAATCGTGAACGGTAAAATGAATACCTGAGAGCTTGGTGACATTAGCCATTTGCTTACGTGGTTCGATGATATGACCAGCAGCGCCGGTACCGGGAAAAACATACTCATTGCTCTTGTTTTGCCGGCGTCTTAAGAGTAATTCGTACAGGTAGCTAGAGAGCGGTAATGTATGGGAGTCATGATTTTTAGTATCGAGGATAGTAAGCGTTTTGGCTTTTAAATCCACTTGCTCCCAGCGTAGTGTTGCAGCCTCCTGACGGCGTAGGCCTGTCAGTATGATAAGCATCAGGTAGTCTCTCAAAATCTCACTTTGCAATTGTTGCACACCAAGATACCAACCAGCTAGTTCATGGGCTTTAATATAGCTTTGCCGACGCTCAACTCGATACCAGGCACGGGTTTGGGATAAGCGTTTCACTGGGTTTTCAGTAATTAATGATCTTCCTTGTGAGTCTTCATATTGACCGGCGGCGAAATTAAAAAGGGCTCGCAATAGACGCATGGCTAAATTGGCATAAGCTTCGCCACGTTCCTGTCCTAATTTTTTATGGTGCTTGGCTACTTTGTCTTTCGTGATGGTAAGAAATGGTTTATCACCCCAGCCAGCGAAACCCGTGCCTAAAACTTTCTTGTAATTATAAAGGGTATTGTGCTTTAGCGATTTACGGACTTGGATATAATCATTAAATACATCGTTTAAGGTCATTTCCCGCATTTTTTCAGCGCGCTTTTCGGCAAGAGGATCGATTCCAGTAGCAATTTGCCCGAGCAGCTTTTGGGCTTCCTTTCTTGCCATTTCAACCGTGAGATCTGGGTAGCGACCTAATGTAATTCGAGAAAGTTTATTCTTTATCAGTTTTTCCACAAAAAAGGCTTTTGTACCACCGGAAGTGATTCTAACGCCAAACCCCTTCATGGAATCATCATAATATCGCTTTTGTGCCGTTCGTCCCGAGGTGGTTGAAACAGGTCTGGGTAATTTATCAAGAGCTGATTTTGTGATTCTCATATTGGCTTCCAGTTTATGCGTTTCTAAAACGTGTCGAACATGTGTCGAAGAATTAATTAAAACATAATAAAAGAGATTATACCAGAATAATAGCTGAAAGCCTTATAAACAAAGGGTTGTCAGGAAATGTTAAAAATTGGTAAAAGTCCTTAAAAGCCATAATTTTATAACTGTTAATCATTAGGTCGGCGGTTCGAGCCCGTCCCGGGGAGCCAAGCCCAGTAAGGGTTTTGGCGTCCTAGCTCGAAACTATTAAACTCAAAATTTCAAAAACGCTCCTCTAAACGTTCCTTTTAGCACGCTGCTAGGCTTTATTTCGTTAGCCTTAATCAAATTTACAGTTTCTACTTTCCTCGCCCGCCAGCAAAAGAACAAAATTATAGCAGTATCTAATTTTAAACTTTTAGGGGAGAAAATGTATAGTATAAAAATAGCACTATTAGAGTCATTTGCGACTTAACATATCAACAGGAATAAAAAATAAGTTTTTTCAGTCATCACACTTATCACTTTCGTCACTCCCACCAATCCAAGCACCTCAACTCTTGGTGAGATTTAACTTCACTGTTTTACTCATTGAATAGTGTAGCTTATTGAGCTATGATTGAAGCTCATTTGGCTTCATGTGGAAATTATGTTAGATACCTCCATATTATTTTCTGAATATCGACGGCGTGTACTTGGGCTTTTACTGCTACACCCTGATGAGCGCTATCATGTCCGAGAGATTGCAAGATTAACAAGTACGACAGCAGGTACGCTTCATCGAGAATTATCCAAACTTGCTAAGGCTAATATACTATTACGCGAGCTCAGTGGTAATCAGGTCTACTATCAAGCTAATCGTAATTTACCTATTTACCCAGAACTTAGCAGCATTTTGAAAAAAACATCTGGTTTGGTGGATGTCTTATTTAATTCGCTAGCTCCATTAGCTGAAAAAATCGAAGTGGCTTGTGTTTTTGGTTCGGTAGCAAAAGGAACTGAAAATCTGGGCTCTGATATCGATGTACTTGTTATTGGTGACATTGATTTTACAGAAATAGTAACCGCTCTTTATTCTGCTCAAACCAGTTTAGGACGAGAAATTAATCCCAAAATATATTCGAGAGAACAATGGAAGGCCTCTTTACAAAAGCAAGAACTCTTCATCCAAGAGATTTTAAATAATCCTAAACTATTTATCATGGGAGCTGAAAATGACCTTGGATAACTTAATAGGTATCAGCCTGGAAAAGATACCATCGAATCCAGATGCGATAAAACGGCTTTTGCATGCTGCTGAACGCAATATTGTAGATTCAAAAATTGACTTGGTCAGCGCTGAAAATCGTTTTGACGCTGCTTATAAGGCCATTATGCAATTAGCAAATGCAGCACTTCAAGCCCATGGATATCGAACCTTAACGTCTAAGCCTGGCCATCATCAAACGATGATTCAGTTATTGCCCCAGACTTTAGGTACTGATAAAAAAACAGTAATTATACTCGATGCTATGCGTAAGCAACGCAATATTGCCGATTATTCAGGGGATATTATTCCTGAGAGTACGGTAGTAACCTGTATTGCCCAAGCAGAAGCATTATTAAACGATTTTAAAAAACGGCTGAAAATTAATGAATTACCAAATAAGCTATGAAACAAATCCCACGTCAGAAGACATCCAAGTATTAAATGATGGCATCATGGAACAAGCTAAGCAAAAAAAAGGGAATGAGACAGCTCGATTTTTTTGCTTTTTTTATTCGTGATGAAAATGGAAAAATCATGGGCGGATGTGGCGGTGACAACATGTATGGTGGCCTGTATGTCGGGCAGCTGTGGGTCGCCGAAGAATTGCGCGGTAAAGGCTATGGCACTCAGTTAATGCAAAAAGCAGAGGCTTTAGCAAAGGAGAGTCAATGTAATTTTATTGCAGTCAATACATTTGATTGGGAGGCTTTGGATTTTTACAAGAAGCTAGGGTTCCATGTAGAGTTCGAGCGCAGAGGTTTTGATAAAAATTCGATATTTTATTTTCTTCGTAAAGACTTGAAAGATGACTCGCATATTTCAACATTAAACCAAATAGAAATACGTGCTTTTGAGGAAACAGACATTCCTCTTCTAGTTAACGAATTCGCTCGCCACCATTGGCATAAACCTCAATCAACTTTTAACCTTTACTGGCATGAGCAAACCATTAATGAGCGGTTTATGTGGGTTGCTCTACATAAGGAGCAACTTGCTGGTTACGTGACATTAAAATGGAGTTCTTATTATCAACCTTTTAAAGAGCAAGGCATCCCAGAAATTATGGACTTAAATGTTTTGCCACCCTATCGGAATAAAGGCATTGGCACACAATTATTAAAAATTGCAGAACGGTTAGCTGCTACTCGCAGCCACGTTGTTGGTTTAGGTGTTGGATTGTATGGTGATTATGGTAATGCCCAAAAATTATATATTAAAAAAGGCTATACACCGGATGGGTGCGGTGTAACTTACAATTATCAGGTAGTGCCACCAGGTGATAGCGTTCCGGTAGATGACGATTTAGTGTTATGGTTTACAAAAAATATTTCATGAAAAAATTAGAAGAAAATATAATTAATTTGTATGCTGAACAGGGAAAGCAATGGCTTGCTAATTTACCTCAGCTCATTGCACGGTTAGAAATAACTTATGGATTATCTCATTTAAAGCCTTTTGAAAATTTAAGCTACAATTACGTTTTATCAGGGTTTCAAGATGTACAACCTATTGTCTTAAAAATAGGTCTTGATAGTAATGCATTAAAACAAGAAGCGCTTGCGCTTAAAGCCTTTGCGGGATTTGGCGCAGTTAATGTGCTGATGGAAAACGAGGAGATGCTACTACTTGAGCGTGCCGTTTCAGGTGTTTCTTTAAAAGCCTATTTTTTCGAAAAAGATAATAATGCCATACAGATTACTTGTGAATGCTTAAGACGGTTACATGAAGCCCCTATACCTAACACTCATCGTTTTCCTCATATCAATGATTGGCTTACAGCGCTGGATAAAAGTCTTAATATACCCAATGAATTACTAGACAAAGCGAGGACGTTGCGTGAGAAATTAATTTCAACCTCTGCAAAACCTATCCTGCTTCATGGCGATTTGCATCACGACAATATTCTACAAAATGGTAATAACTGGGTTGTTATTGACCCTAAAGGCCTAATAGGAGAACCAGCCTATGACATTGCAGCGTTTATTCGAAACCCTATGCCAGAACTGCTGCAACATAATAATGCTTTAAATATTATTAATAACCGCATTTTACAGTTTGCTAAAATCTTTAACTTATCTGAGCAACGCATCATTGATTGGTGTTACGTTCAAGCCGTACTTGCATGGGCTTGGGCATTAGAAGATGGTGGTGATGAAGCTTATTTTAAAAAATTAACCGAATTATTAACAGGTGCTAATAATGCCCAATACCAATGACATTCATATCGACGTTTCTCTTGTACGAGAACTGATCAAAACCCAATTTCCAGAATGGGAAAATTTAAAAATTAAGCCTGTAGAATTTAGTGGATGGGATAATCGAACCTTTCATCTCGGTGAACAGATGACCGTGCGTTTACCATCCAATGCGGAATACTCAGGGCAAGTAGAAAAAGAGCAATATTGGTTACCTAAATTAGCCCCGCATTTGACAGTAGCAGTTCCAGAGCCCCTTGCCATGGGTAAACCAAGCAAAGAGTATCCTTGGCATTGGTCTGTTTATAAATGGCTTAAAGGAGATACGGCAGCAATAAATCGTATTAATGATTTAAACCGATTTGCTATTGCATTGGCAGAATTTTTAGTGACGTTGCAGGGATGTGATGCCACCGGTGGTCCTTTAGCAGGAGAACATAACTTCTATCGTGGCGGTAATCTTGCAGTCTATGATAGAGAGACAAGAGAAGCGATAAAATTACTTAATAATAAAATTGATACCCAAGCTGCAACTAAAATATGGGAGTCTGCATTAGCTTCGACTTGGCAAAAATCCCCTGTCTGGGTGCATGGTGATATTGCAACAGGTAACTTACTAGTAAATGACGGCCGACTAAGTGCCGTAATCGACTTTGGACAATTGGGACTTGGCGACCCAGCTTGCGATTTAGCAATTGCCTGGACTTTTTTCAAAGACGAAAGCCGAAATGTCTTTCAAGAAGCTCTAAAATTAGACCAAGGCACCTGGGCTCGTGGGCAAGGGTGGGCATTGTGGAAAGCATTGATTGTCTGCGCTGGGTTATGTGGTGTTAATCCTGGCGAAGCGGAAAAATCTAAAATGATCCTTAATGAACTGCTTGCAGATTATCAAAACAATAGCTGAAGGACTTGTGTCCAGACAACGGTCTATCCAATAGGAAAAACTAATTTTAGCAGTGCCTCAATCGCTATTTTTGATAATGCACGTTTAACCTATAATGTTTTCTTAAAAATATACGGTTCAAGACATTGCAGCATCTAACATATCAGATATTGCATCATAATATCCCCATCCCATATGCTCAGCTTTTTTAACTACAACACGAAGTCTTTGCTCAAAACCAGAAATTTCCTCATCGTCAAAATTTTTTATTAATTTTAATATATTGCTAAAAACTGATTCTAAACTGCAGTAATACTGCTCATACATATCGCCAAATTCACATAAGAAATCTGTACCATATTCAACATAACAAACCATCAAATCAATAAGTCCTAGTGTATCATTAGTTGCTTTTTTATAGTCACTTATTGCCTTTTTTGCATCTTTTAAGCTGATTTGTTGATTATTTTTCCATGGCTCATTTGGCGCAATATATTTTTTTACAAGCTCTTTATAACGTGAAAGTACTTGCTCATTTTTAATAAAGCGCGCCTCAAGAAAATCTTTATTTGATTGTGAAAGAGCATACAAATCTGCCACTAATCCAATTAAATCGCGCTCAGAACATCTAGACAATACTTTTCTTACTCCTAGCCATTTATTATTGGCCTTTATTGTCTTGTCTCCTGTGCTCATGATTACAGATTCGTTTATTTTTTTATTGGTCATTCGTGCTATTAATTCTCATGTACTGGATATAGTCTACAGGTTTTGCTGTTTCTATGCTGGAATAAAAATCTCGACCCAAGTTGTTCTTAGTCAGCAGAACCCAATCTATTCTAGTACATAAACGCTCCTTTGCTAATTCATTTAATCTAGCCAATAATTTCGTAGCAATTCCTTGACGCCTACCCTGTTCTTTCACAAATAAATCATGAAGGTAAAGGCCAGGGCCATCAAAAAGAAGAAAGTTACGATTAGTCATCGAGAAAATTGCAAATCCCACTGGTACATTATCTAATTCGGCTATTAGGGCTTCAGCTATTGGCTGTGCTGAGAAAAAATTTTGCAACAAAGTTTCTTTTGTTTGCGAAAATCTATCTAGCACTTGCTGCTCTGTAAATAGCTCTACGAGCGAATTATAAAGAAAATCCAAATCTTGATAAACAGCAAAACGAATGGCTAGGGTTTTACTCATCAGATTTTTAGCCTATTTTTTGGTAAGAATCATGTCCGATAAAGCGTGCACCGGGGCCTTCATGAGTAACATCGGTTGCCTGTTTATTTAATATAGCAAGGGTATCGATAGATTTTTTCTCATTGTCAAAATTACCACTTACACTGAGAACTGATTCACACATAGGATAAACCACGCTAAACGTTATTGCATTCCCAATAAGATAACCCGTAATAGGTCTTTTTTTGTTAACTGCTTCAGGGCAAGTTTTAGAAGCTACTGCTGTTGTAAAATAGCCAGCGATTTTATTATCAGCCAGAATGTTCAATTCTAAAACAGAGCCTCTCTGGTTTTTAAACGTAATTTCATTTTTTTCAGCAAAAACTGCCTGGCATAACAAGGTAGTGGCTACAGCTGTTATGCTTAAAGATAGTTTAAAGTTCATTTTTACTCCTTTATTTTTAAACAAACACAAGTTATTGTTCTACCAAAGTCGGGAACATTTCTATTGTCCGAGAGAGCTGGCAATTAATCTCTTTACATTAGCAAGGTAAGTATATCGAAGTGCTTATGAGAACCAAAGACAGAATAGATATTTTTTGACCCTGTAAATAATTCTGTGTAACTGTCATTGTTTAAACAAAATCAATTAATCGCTCTTCAAACTCGATCATAAACCGATTTAAAGCAGCCTTCCAATTTCTAATGGGCATCGTCCATTTTTTGGAAGCATCCATTATAGCAAGGTAAACGACTTTTTTAGCCGACTCATCGGAAGGAAACAGCTTTCTTTTTTTAATGGCTTTCCTGATGACACTGTTGAGAGATTCGATGGCGTTTGTTGTATAAATAGCCTTTCGAATGTCCTCTGGATAATTAAATAAAGTATTGAGATTATGCCAATGACTGCGCCAGGAGCGGCTTATTTGCGGATATCTACTATCCCAGCGCTCAGAAAACTGATCTAGTGCAAGCAATGCCTCATCTTCTGTTGCTGATTTGTAGATAAGCTTTAAGTCGGCAGTGACTGCTTTGTAATCTTTCCAAGGAACGTACTTCACGGCGTTACGTACCATATGGACAATACAAAGCTGGATTTTGGTTTCCGGAAATACCGTATTAATAGCATCGGCAAATCCCTTAAGGCCATCAATACAGGCTATAAGAACATCTTTGATGCCACGATTTTGCAGCTCTGTCAGCACATTCAACCAGAATTTGGCACCCTCATTTTCAGATAGCCACATGCCCAGAAGTTCTTTCTGGCCTTCAAGGTTAACACCAAGCGCAAGATAAATGGATTTATTAATAACCTGTTTATCCTGCCTGATTTTAACCACA
The DNA here is from genome assembly GCF_900640175.1 of Legionella sp. W10-070. GTDB lineage: Bacteria > Pseudomonadota > Gammaproteobacteria > Legionellales > Legionellaceae > Tatlockia. Next base: position 22,534 of record NZ_CAAAJC010000031.1, read on the forward strand.
ATGCAGTCCAG
>NZ_CAAAJC010000032.1:0-20000 GCF_900640175.1 Legionella sp. W10-070
TCAGCGTCGTGCCTACGGATTTAGAAATTTTGAAAACTATAGGTTAAGGGTTAAAGTTTTGTGTTCTTGATTAGTGCCCCCGGATTTGGGGAAGAGCCTTGTGTTCTTGATTAGTGCCCCCGGATTTGGGGAAGAGCCAATCACTGTTTATTATCGTTATGAGTTGGTATTTATTATTTCTGAGTGCCCCATCAGTGCCCCTCAGAGGTCTTCAAATTTTTGGAACTACTCTTAACTACTTGATTTTATTGGTGGGCCCACTAGGACTTGAACCTAGGACCAACGGATTATGAGTCCGCTGCTCTAACCAACTGAGCTATGGGCCCGAAGAGATGCAATTGTAATGGCTATAAGAAATTTTTACCAGAAAAATTTTTATTTTTAGTTAAGATTCTTAGCCACCTTCATACTTACTTGGCTATTGTTTTACAGATTCAACCATCGCTGGTTGAACCTGCCTGAGTCGTTGCATAGCTTAACTTTCATCACCTTCCAGGAAGCTGCGGAGCTTCTCTGAACGGGATGGGTGACGTAGTTTGCGTAGTGCTTTGGCTTCAATCTGACGGATTCTTTCTCGTGTGACATCAAATTGCTTGCCAACTTCTTCCAGCGTATGGTCGGTATTCATTTCAATACCAAAACGCATGCGCAATACTTTGGCTTCGCGCGGGGTTAGCGTTTCAAGAATTTCTAACGTTGCTTCACGTAAGCCTTCAGCAGTCGCCCGGTCAATGGGCGATTCGATGTTACTATCCTCAATAAAATCACCCAGATGAGAGTCATCATCATCACCAACGGGTGTTTCCATGGAAATAGGTTCTTTAGCGATCTTTAATACCTTATGTATTTTATCTTCGCTCATATCCATTTTTTCTGCTAATTCTTCAGGTGTAGCTTCCCGTCCTGTTTCCTGTAAAATCTGACGTGAAATACGGTTGAGTTTGTTAATTGTCTCAATCATATGAACCGGGATACGAATGGTACGTGCCTGATCAGCAATTGAACGGGTTATGGCTTGGCGAATCCACCAGGTTGCATAAGTGGAAAATTTATAACCACGGCGATATTCAAATTTGTCGACCGCTTTCATCAGGCCAATGTTACCTTCCTGGATTAAATCAAGGAATTGTAAGCCACGATTGGTATATTTTTTTGCAATAGAAATCACTAAACGCAAATTGGCTTCAACCATTTCTTTTTTGGCTCTTCTTGCTTTTGCTTCGCCAATAGACATCTTTCGATTGATGTCTTTAATTTCGCTGATACTTAAACCAAATTCCTCTTCAAAAGATGCCAACTTAGCTTGCAGACTTTGGATTTCTTCCTGATATTCATCAATGCGAGTGAGGTCCAGTTTTTTTGCATGTTTACTGACCAGGGTTTTCAACCAGGTTGCATCCGTTTCCTGACCGGGGAATGTGTCAATAAATAGCTTACGGGGAATTCGTGCCTTTTCTATGCAAAGGCGCATTACACTGCGTTCAAATTCGCGAATATGGTTACGCAACTGGCGAAAGTGGCGCGTGAGGCGATCTACCTGTCTTGAAGTTAATTTTAACTTAAGGAATGAATCGGACATGATCTCCAGCAGTTCGACAGTTTTAGCTGCTGTGCGACCATATTTTTTTAGGGCATCCATCGCCTTATGAAAATTCTCTCTGAGTTCATCAAAATAAATTTGCGCTTGTTCTGGGTTTGGCCCTTCTTCAGCATCACTGATACCACCACCTTCTCCATCCTCATCCTCACCTTCTTCAACAGAAGCTGATTCGGCAACAAGTGCGTCCTGTTGTGATTCTTCAAGCATGGAACCAATACTGGCTGGGGGTGCTTCCTCGTCAACATCAGAAAAGCCACTGATGATTTCACTTAAGCGCATCTCTTCAGTTAATACACGGTCGTAATCTTCTAAAACTAACTGGACAGTTTCGGGATAATGTGCGAGTGACTTAAGAACCTGATAGATCCCTTCTTCAATTCGTTTGGCTATCCGAATTTCACCTTCGCGTGTTAATAGCTCAACCGTACCCATTTCACGCATGTACATGCGCACCGGGTCAGTTGTACGCCCTGTTTCTTTATCTACAGAAGCAAGGACAGCTGCTGCTTCTTCAACATCATCTGCGTCAGGCGCCTCTGCAGTATTTCCGAGTAGTGCCAGTTCGTCTTCACTTGGAGGAACCTCGAATACCTTAATAGTCATGCCCTCGAGCATGGAAATAATAACATCAAAGTGTTCTGTATCAACAATGTTAGGTAACAAATCATTGATCTGAGCATAAGTGAGGTAATTCTGTTCTTTACCTAATCTGATGACTTTTGTGATTTGCGAGTGTTGTTGTTCTTGATCATTCATGGTCATAGGCGCTTATAGGTGAGGTTAAAGCTACAAAAAGGTTTTGATTATAAACCTGCAATAATAAACATGCCAGTATATTTTGCATTATTTTTTATCATCCATTATTTGATGCCTTTGTCTTAGCATTTCTTGCAATGAAAGTTTTTCTGTTATAGTTAAGCCCTCATTACGCGATTTTGCAATGTATCGGTTTATTTTATTTTCCAAGTTCTGTTTTTGCAAAAATAAAATAATGTCCACAAACTCTTTTGCTAACGCTTGTTCCGGCACTTGATGTTCCCAGCCGGCTAACTTAACAAGCGGTACAAATAGTGATGTATTTCGCCATTTTTCAATTAGGGTTGCTGTATTCGCTTCCTGTGTTTGTGCAAGCTGATGAAGCAGTTTTTGTAAAATTTCCTGTCCTTTTCCATCCAGCAAGTCAGGATTGACCTGGTTTTTGCAAGCCGCATAAATTTCAGGGTTCTGTATAAGTATAGCAATTGCAAGGCGGATAGGGGAACGGGCGATTGTTTTAGTGACGTTTTGTATTTTTTTGCTGGGTTTATCATGAATAAGCTGTCTAAGGCGGTGGCTCTCTATGTGGGTTAAGCGTGCCAGCTCGTCCAGCAGTAACTGGGTATAGGAGCCTTCTTGCATTTTGAACAGGTACGGTTTGGCAGCATTAACCAGTTGGCTTTTTCCTGAAAGGGTAGAGAGGTCGATTTCTTTGGAAAGAGTATCAAGAAGGAATTGGTTAAGCGGAGTGGCCTTCTGCAGTCGCTCATTAAAATTGACGCTGCCTTCTTCACGAACGAGGCTGTCAGGATCATGGGCTTCAGGTAAAAAGATGAAACGGGCATCAAGTCCGGTATTAACCTGAGGCAGGCAGGCTTCCAATGCTCTAAAGGCGGCTTGTCGGCCAGCAGTATCGCCATCAAAGCAAAAGATTAATTGTTTGGCATACTTACCTAGTAATTGTATATGATAGATACTTGTTGCAGTACCTAACGTTGCAACGGCGTTGTTAATGCCATGTTGTGCTAATGCGATGACGTCCATGTAACCTTCTACGATCAGGATCGTATGAATCGATTTATGTTCTTGCAAAATCTGATGTAGCCCATATAGTTCGCGGCTTTTTTGAAAGAGAACCGTTTCCGGTGAGTTTAGGTATTTAGGTTTCTGTGTTGCATCAATGGCCCTTCCGCCGAACCCGATAATACGTCCGTGCCGATCATGAATGGGGAACATAATGCGATGTCGATAGCGGTCATAGGTCTTGCCATCCTTTTGAATCAGCATACCTGTTGCAATCAATTCATTTTTATAGCGTTTAAATGATGCTTCGAGATTTTGCCACCCCGCTGGTGCATAGCCTAGCTGATAGCGTTTAGCAATTTCCCCGCTCATTCCTCGCTGGCGCAGGTAATTAATTGCTGCCTGGCCTTGGGATTTCAGTGTTCGCTGATAAAGTTGACTGACCTGCTCCAGTAATTGGTATAAACTGACGGATTGTTGATTCTTATCGGTATTCCCTTCTCGAGGCACGGACAAGCCTAATCGGGAAGCCAAGGTTTCTATTGCCTCGACAAAGCCTTGATTAAAATAATTCATGGCAAAGCTGATGGCATTACCGCTGGCACCGCAGCCAAAACAATAATAAAATTGCTTTTTCGCGATAACGTTAAACGAAGGGGTCTTTTCATTGTGAAAAGGACAACAGGCAACAAAACCGCTGCCACTTTTCTTCAAGGGGACATAACTGTCGATGAGCTCAACGATATCAGTTTGGTTAAGCAGTTCATCAATGAATGGCTGTGGAATTAAGCCAGACATGGTATGGTTAGCTCAGTTTGGCTTTTACCATTGCACTGACTTTACTCATATCAGCCCGTCCTTGCAGTTGAGGTTTCAAGATGGCCATAATTTTACCCATATCGCTCATCTTCTCGGCCTTTACCTCGGTAATGGCATCCGCTATCAGGGTTGTTACTTCAGCTTCAGAGAGCGGTTCAGGCAAATATTGATTGATTACATCCAGCTCAAACTGTTCCTGGGCGACTAAATCATTCCGGGCGGCTGCTTCAAATTGAGCAATTGATTCTTTACGCTGTTTGGCAAGCTTATCAAGAATAACCAGCATGCGTTCATCATCAACTTCAATGCGCTCGTCTACCTCAACCTGCTTGATTGCAGCGGTAACAAGACGTAGCGTGTCCAGTTTCATTTTATCTCTGGCACGCATAGCATCTTTTAAGTCAGCATTGATACGCTCTTTAATGGTCATCATGATTATTTGCGTCTACGCTTGACATTACGACGAGCAGATAAATCACGGGAAATTTTCTTAAGATGACGTTTCACAGCTGCAGCTTGCTTACGTTTACGCTCAGCAGTTGGCTTCTCATAAAATTCACGGCGGCGTAACTCGGTTAATATCCCTGCTTTCTCACAGGAGCGTTTGAAACGACGTAGTGCATATTCAGGATTTTCGCCTTCTTTCACACGAACGGTAGGCATTAATTGTTTCCTCTGGTTTAATTTAACATATAGGTTGGCAATTCTAGTGCCAGTTAAGGTAATCGTCAAGTTTAATGTGGGCAGAATTCCATGAAACGATTGACATTATGCTAGTATCATTTGAAACTTGTCGCTTTCGTAATGTGAATAAAGCAAATTCTTTAATTATCATTATCCCTGAAGATTCCTTTGTTAGAAAGTATAGTTTATCGTGGCTGGGGGTGTTAATGATTTGTTTCCTATTGTAGAAAAACCGGTGAACAGAAGTCAGAGATTTAAGTAATGCGTGTATTAGGTATTGAGTCATCGTGTGATGAAACAGGTATAGCAATCTATGATTCTGAGAAGGGGTTGTTGGCACACGCTCTTCACTCACAGATTGCTACCCATCAACGTTATGGGGGTGTTGTGCCAGAATTGGCTTCACGCGATCATGTGAAATATATCGTTCCTTTGATGGATGAAGCCTTAAGGCAGGCGAGTATCGGTAAAGAAGAGATTGATGCTGTGGCCTATACGGCTGGACCAGGACTGGTTGGAGCCTTGTTAACGGGTGCTTGTTTCGCGAAAGGGCTGGCCTTGGGTCTTAATGTCCCGGCAATAGGCATCCATCACCTTGAAGCTCATTTGCTGGCTGCCAAACTTGATTCGCAGCGGCTTGATTTTCCTTTTCTGGCCTTATTGGTTTCAGGCGGCCATACCCAACTTATTGAGGCACGGGCTTTAGGAGAATATCATTTAATAGGTGAAACCCTGGATGATGCGGTGGGGGAAGCATTTGACAAAACAGCGAAGTTAATGGGATTGCCCTATCCAGGGGGGGCTATTTTAGCCGCTCTTGCTGATGAAACCCTTGCCGATCGAAGAGAGCTTCCTGCATTTCCACGTCCGATGACTGACAGACCCGGCCTTGATTTCAGCTTTAGCGGGCTTAAAACCCATGCGCTAACAGTCTGGAACAACAGTGTAAAGGATGATGATACCCGAGTCGCTGTGGCAAAAGCATTTCAAGCGGCCATTGTAGATACTTTGGTAATCAAATGTAGACGGGCAATCAAGCAAGTTGGTATCAACCGTTTGGTGGTGGCAGGCGGAGTAGGTGCTAACCGGGCGTTAAGGACGGCATTGGTTCAATTAGTCAAGGAGATGGGGGGAGAGGTTTATTTTCCACGTCCGGAATACTGTACCGATAACGGTGCAATGGTGGCTTATGCTGGCTGCCTGCATTTGCTTCAAGGCGAGCAAGATAAGGAGCTGGCCGTGGAAGTGAGGGCGCGCTGGCCCTTAGCCTAGTGCCTGCTATTTTGCTACTTCTGTCGTCGCTTGCGCAGGCTGTTAGCATAGTCAAATTTTGGCATTTCGATATGAAAGGTTATGGCCATTACCCGAGTCAGGAAAATAGTAATTAAAGTAACTAAGACATTGATATTCTTGGGTACATGGAGATGAGTTAACAAAATAAATAATAAGGCTCCGGCCAAGGCGATAACCGCATATAATTCTTTACGAAGAACCAGAGGGATATCATTGCAAAGTATATCGCGTAACATGCCGCCACAAATTCCTGTTATCATGCCGCTGAGCACGGCAATACTAGGCGATAAACCACTGGCGAGAATTTTTTGAGTGCCGATGATAACGAAGGCAGACAATCCCAAGGCATCAAGGATTAGAAATATTTTCATAATTCGTGCCAGGGAATGGGCAATAAAAATTGTTAAGAAGGCGCAGCCTGAAGTATAAAGAAGGTATTCCGGGTGGGCTACCCAAGTCAGGGGATGAGTATTAAACAGCACATCGCGGACAGTTCCTCCACCCAAAGCAGCGATACAGGCGATTAGCATTACTCCAAAGAAGTCCATTTTCTTTCGGCCTGCTGCGATAGCCCCGGTAATTGCTTCTACACAAATACCCATAATAAAGAGATAATGCAATAACATAGACTTTATTTTTGTACTTAAAAAATGCAATTATACCACTGTTTTATCTACCTGGCGAAATATATAATCAATACGCTAGGCTTATAGTAACCTTTCAAATAAGGAATACCAATGAATGACGAAGCCCATACAGAGTCTACTTTTTTAGAAGCGGTAGATAAAGATTTACAAGGCAATATATTGCGTCTGGAACAGAAGCTGAAAGGACTGCAGGCGGAGATTAGTGCCAAACTTCATGCTATATCACTTGACGCAGAGTCTTCTCAGGAACAAAAGGAGCGTTTACTGACATTGGCAAATGAGGTTGATAGAGCTGTAAACAGCCTGCAAACCTTGGTGAATATGGTCATTGCCGATGATTTATCTAATGAGGAATTTTTGCAGATTAACCATGATAGCCTTGAAGATTTGCGTGAGATGTTTAAAGACAGTGCGGATAAGATTTCCAATCTAAAAGAAAAACTTTAATGCCAGATTGAGTGGCAAGAAATGACAATGAATGCTTGGTATAATCCTTCGCAGATGGTTTTCCCGTTATTTTATTTGCAACAAGACAATGTCTGAGAGGAAATTAAAACAGCTATATAGTCTGATGATTTCGTCTTGCAGTATCTGCAGTTGTAGTTGACGCTGTCTGCCTGCAGTAGTTATGATTCAGGCAACTTGATTAGTGGTTGGATTAGAGAAGTGAACGAACTTAGCGAATTGCTCAGGCCATCATGGGGATCCGAACAATGGATTTTAGAAGGTTGGAACCAAATTTCAACGGAGGAAAAGACGCTCATAAAGGAGCGGATGGCCAAGCTGTTCAAACAAGGCCTTCCCTTTAAATTAAAGCATGATAAGTTGCTTTATATCTATGCTTTTTCAATGCTTGCCCAACTAGAGGTTCTCGCAATTCAGGTTCCATTGAAGTTCGAAGATAAAATGTCAACACCTGAACATAAGCAACGCATGCGCATGCAGTTGCTGGATGAAATTTTTCATGGCCTGGTGTTTACCAAAATTGTCTATTTGCTATGCGAACCACATGCGTTACCGCCGGCATACAATGACAATATAGAAATATTGTGTAATTTTATTCGCCACGAAGAATGCCCAAAGGTGGCAGTTGTCTTACTGAATTTAATTGGCGAAGGGTGGATTGAAGAGATTTTTAAGAGTTTTCAGCGTGCGGATATTGCTCCTGAAGTCTTCACCACAATTATTGATGACGAACACCGCCATGTCTGTGAAGCTGATCTTTACCGGGATATTGGCCTGCCTGATATTAACCTTGTCCGTGAGAAGCTTGAATTTCTGGAAAAGCAGCTTTTAACCAATATATTTTTACAATATAAATACATGTTATCGATATCAAGTTTGTTAGGTATCGATGGGGCGCTGGATTTTTTGCGTTCATTAAATGACAAGCATACTCAGCAGTTGGCTAAAATCGATTTAACGCCCAGTGAAAACTGGCTTTTCTTCATGAAGGTAGGTGAGGAGCTTTTCCCAAGAATACAGCACTACTCCCAATCAAATTATGAAGTGGAAATGACGCCTATTCGTAAGGTATTTATGACTCAATGGGGCAATCCCAGTGATCCGACGATGGTGGGTCAGTTTAATATTAATGTGACTTGTCTGGATTTCTTTAATAAACGATTTCCCCCGGAAACACTAACCACGTTAATGATGCAGGCGATTAGTAAGGAACTAAGTGAGCATGATGCTTTTCGTTCCTTTCTAAACCATAAAAAATTTTACCATAGTAAAGAAGCCTATGTTGGGCTTATCATTAAATTACCTGATTGCCAGGATCACATAGGAACTATCGTTTTTGAAAATTGCCATCAGTTAACTGTGCAGCAACTGGCTCTTAATATTAGAAATATCATCAAAATGATGGTCTTTTGTTTCAAAAAACGAGAGCAGCTGGAAAAGGAGCACCCTTTTCTCAGAGAGCTTATAAACGATGCCTTATATGAATTTGTTAATGACTATTATGATTACCCTATGCCGGGGAATTCAGTTGTATCGGTCAGCAATATTGGATTTTGTGGTTATGCACAGGCTAAATCACCATTGCGAAGTAATGAAGCGATAAAATTTACTTTATTGGAAGTAGAGCGTAAGCCAGTTTGGAATCAAAAGACGCAAACTTTTGAGCCGCAAGACATGCTGCCTGTTTCAATTAGTGCCGATCACCGTGTTTTTGATGGTAATTTGCCAGTACCCAAGATGATTGCCAGTGATTTTAATTATATGTTTGAAAAAATGATGCAGGAAGCCTCTGTTCCGGTGAGGGCTCCGCAAAATCCGGAAGGAAAGTTTATCAAATTATTTGAACAATTATTGGCAAATAATCTGGAATTAGGATACAAAGCTCTTCTTGCCCTGCAAACTTATTGGGTAGATGCCCTGAAACTTGAGGATTTACTAAATAGTAATTTAGCGAGAAAAATGGCGGCACATTTCAAATAAGTATCAGGCTTTGTCCTCGCTTTTGGCCGTTGATGCGGTTGATTGGCGAGCTTAAGATGATTATCGTCAAAGGGCAATAGCTAATAAAAAGAGAGCGGTTAATGTGATTAAGCCCAAGCTTAAATTGCCTCCTGGAACCAGGCAAATACCGCCATCAGGCTCGATTTTTCGAACACGCCAGGTCATTATGGCAGGTAAAAGCAATAGCAGAATGACGCAACAAACGCCTGCATAGCTTAAGGCATGCAGATAAATGCCAGGATTAACCAAAACCACAGCCAAGGGAGGGACGAAGGTTAAGGCCAAGGTCCATTTCCCCTGAAGACCTGATTTTTTTAATGTTAAACCGTCAGCCAGGAAGTCAAATAAACCAATTGACACACCCAGGAAAGCAGTTACCATGCAAATAGAAGTGAAAAAGCTGAAAAAGCCGGTTATCCATTGGTTGTGAACGGCGCCGGATAATGCATCGGTCAAGCCACTGGTCGCATGTTCAGTGGTCATTAAAGCAATTAGTCCGTTACTTCCCTCCCGTTGGACTACTCCCATGATGACAGCATCCCATAGGATATAGCAGGTTAAAGGAATTAAAGAGCCAAACAGGATGACTTTGCGTAGGGTTTTAATATCATCGTTAAAATATTCACGTAAACTGGGTACTATGGATGCGAAACCAAAGGAGGTCACTAAAATCATCAGGCTACCAGTTATCGCTTTTAACGACCCTCCGCTGAGACTTGCTATGTTAATGTGGGGACTGATTACAATGACTAACAAGAGGTATACGCCCAGTTTACCAAACATCAGACCACGATTTACATAATCAACGGCACGAATACCTGCATAGACCACCAGACTGAAGATCAGGGTAAACAGGAGAGAGGTATAGCTGCTGGGCAACTTGATGTGCGCTTTTAGCAATATGCCGTTTAACACATCGCTTCCTCCTGAAATATAAGCTGCCAGCAAGGTATAAAGAAGGAAGAGATAGGTAATCCAGGCAATAATTTGTCCTGGCATCCCCAAGGTTAGCTTGGCCATGGAAACCATATTGCTTCCTGAAGGCAAGCGTAAATTTACCTCAAGGATCAACAAGGCTCCTATCGTCATTACCAGCCAGCAAAAAACCAAAAACAAAATGGAGTTACTAAAACCAACTTCTGCGGTTGACACAGGTAAGGCAAGCATCCCGCCACCTATAGAGGTGCCAACAATAAGCAAAATACCGCCAATAAATTTTGAAGAAGGCACAGGTATGTCCGTTTAGCATAAAAATTAAACAAAATGATAAGTTACAAGGCCTCCCAGTGTCAATAGCCTTGTTATTTATCCCCAAGGGCGATTAGCTGTGCGACTTTTCTAGTACCGTTTCCATTTAATTTTGACAGGTTGTTTGTCATTCCCGCAAAGGCGGGAATCCATTTTTAAGGCGCTCCGTGCTATATCCTGCATGGATCCCCGCCTTCGCGGGGATGACAAGAAACAGAACAATTTGCACAAGACAACCTGTCAAAATTAAATGGAAACGGTACTAATCCAGGGTTTCACTTTTAATAATACGCAATGTTCGAGGCTCATCACCCAAGAAAAACGCCCTGTTAATCATGCCCTTTATCGCCAACTATTTTCAGCTTTCTGAGCTATAGACTCTAGAATACATAGTTATTTAAGTAATTGCCAACCCGCATTTAACAATAACACAAGAGAAAAGAGAATCACGAGCCATTGAGATATTTTTCCTCCAGGGACTAAATACCTTGGGAGAAATTTTTTCCTGCCATAAACAGTCATTAATGCTGGCAAGAGTAACAGCAAAATGACACAAAAAATGCCGGCATAGTTTAAGGCGTGAATATAAGCCCCCGGATAGTAAATGACAATAAGAAGAGGAGGCAGGAAGGTCAATAAAAATAAGCCCAATCCCTGATATCCACGTTGCTTCATGTTAAGCCCATCTGCCAAAAAGCTGATTAGACAAAGTGCCACTCCCAAAAAGGCCGTAAGCATGCAGATAGAAGTAAAGAAATTAAAAAGAGAGTTAATTACCGTGTTTTGGACGGTTTCTGACAGGATAATCGCCAGCGCACTTGTGGGATGTTCATCCTGCATTAAGGCTGCCAGGCCTTTTTTCCCTTCTGTTGGCAGGCTGCCAATAATGACGGCATCCCATGCCAGATAACAGAGCAGGGGAATCAGTGAGCCGATAAGAACGACCTTTTTTAACGCCTTAATATCGTCATTAAAGTAATCACGTAAATTGGGAACAATAATCGCAAAGCCAAAAGAGGTAATCAGGATCATGACCGTACCCACAATATAGTGATAATCACCGCCTTGAAAATGATCCATTTTAATATGGGGGGCAATGAACACTACCAGGATGAAATAAGCAGCTAATTTGCCAAACATAAGCCCGCGATTTAATAAATCTACCCGACGAATCCCGCCGTAAACCACAAGCCCGAAAAGAAGAGTAAATAGGGTACTGGTCTGCCATTCATTCAATTCAATGCCCAGGTGGCCAAATAAACTGCCAAAAACATCAGCCCCTCCGGAAATGTAGGCAGAGAGCAGGGTATACAGTAAGAAAATATAACTTAACCAGGCAATAACAAGTCCTGGATTTCCCAGGGTGGATGCAGCCATGGAAACCATATGTTTACCGGGTGGCAGGTATAGATTTGCTTCTAATATAAAGAAAGCGCCCAATGTCATGGCTGCCCAGCAAAGCAATAGAAAAAAGGAAGACTGCCAAAAACCTGTTGCCGCGTTTGCCACTGGCAAAGCCAGCATTCCTCCGCCAATAGACGTACCTACGATTAACAGAACACCACCAATGAATCTGGACTTCATTATTATTACACCTAATCAGTTAGCAACCGCCTGAAGCTTACTTTATATACCCTACGAGTGGCACAGGCCGGGGGGCTTGGGCAACCGCACAGTTATAAAATAATTGAATCTCCAGGCGGCGATTTTGAGCACTGCCATGAATGAGCTTGTTATCAGAGACCGGATGCTTATCACCATAACCCTCGGCATTTAATCGTTGGGCAGCGATATTATTTGCCCATAGGAAGGTAAGCATCGCTTCTGCCTGGGCTTGCGTCAGTTTTTTCTTATGGTAGCGAGAGCCAACATCATTGGTAAAGCCGGCCACATAGATTGGACAGGGGGGGAACATTTTAATTAATTTAATCATATCAGCTAAACCGGCAAAGCAAAGCTGGTTGAATCTTGGACTGTTAAACATAAAATAGCGATCAGTAGGAACAACAAGCGTTACCGTATCGCCATATTCGATGTACTGAATCTCACGTTGCTGCAGTTCGTTAATGACTGCCCGTTTGCTATCTTTGTAAAGCCCAACCCCTGCACCAACGGCAGCCCCAGCCACTGTACCTGCCAGGATGGGGCCGCCTGCCAGTGCCATTGCGGCCGTACCAGCAACTGCACCTTGGGGGGTTGTTACATAGACGCGGTGATAGGGCTTAAAATTATTATAAGGAGGATGATAACAACCACTTAACGCCAAAGACAAAAAGCTGATAAAGGCCAAATGCCTACCAGGGCTTTTGCAAACCATTCCGACTCCTTACATTAATGAATTTTTCCATTATTAAGCATCCATATTTATTTCGCAATCAACAGTTAATGTTTTCATGAAATTGCAACAATACGGACGGAAGCAAGGGGGAAATAATTTATAAAACACTACGCAATGCTCCTCGTTTTAGTTATAGTAGTGATTGAATCAATGATTGATAAAAATTAGCTTCTCATGAGAGACAAGCCACACTTTTCTTTTCCATTGTCATTGGGAGCATTGGGGGTCGTTTATGGAGATATCGGCACCAGCCCTCTTTATGCTATCCGTGAGACACTAAGTGATCTGCCGATTAACATCGTTGATGTTTTAGGGGTTTTGTCATTAATTTTTTGGTCATTAATCATCGTTATTTCCATCAAATACCTGATCTTTGTGTTTCGTGCCGATAATGAGGGAGAAGGGGGAATTCTTGCTCTGCTGGCTTTATTGAAGCAGAAAAAAACAAAGCATGAGCATCTTTTTTACCTGTTAGCTATTTTTGGTGCCGGACTGATTATTGGTGATGGGATGTTGACACCGGCTATTTCCGTAACTTCTGCCATTGAGGGGCTGGAGACCATTTCCCCCAAATTTAAGCAACTTATTGTGCCGCTGTCCTGCACTATTTTATTTATACTTTTCGTAAGCCAATCCAAAGGGACAGGTAAAATAGGCAAAGCATTTGGCCCTATTATTTTACTGTGGTTTATTACCATTGGTGCCTTGGGCCTCATTGGAATTATGCAAAATCCGATAGTACTTGGGGCCGTTCATCCTTATTATGCTTTTGATTTTTTACATACGAATGGATTGAAAGGTTATTTCCTACTGGGCGGGGTTTTTCTGGTAGTCACAGGCGGAGAGGCGCTTTATGCAGATATTGGTCACTTTGGCAAGAGTCCAATTCGCTACAGTTGGTTTTTTGTTGCCTTACCTGGTCTGTTATTAAATTATTTTGGCCAGGGCGCAAATCTCCTGCAACATCCTGAGGCAATTACAAATCCTTTTTATCTGCTTGCCCCAACCTGGTTCTTTATCCCTTTACTGATACTCTCGACCACCGCGACGGTGATTGCTTCACAAGCCGTCATCTCTGCAACATTCTCTATCACTAAACAGGCGGTCTTACTGGGACTTTACCCCAGACTGCCAATTATTCAGACCTCAACGGAGCGGGCTGGGCAAATTTATGTTCCTCAGGTTAATTTTTTTCTGCTTATCGGAACTTTGATTCTTATTTTCACCTTTAAAAACTCCAGCGGTATGGCTCATGCTTACGGAATTGCTGTTAACCTGGACATGCTATTGGTGACGGTTATGGTGGCTTATGCTGCCAGAAAAGTCTGGCATTGGCCTCTGCTTCAGGTGATTGGTATTTTTAGTCTTTTCTTTTTTGTTGATTTGACTTTTTTGGGTGCTAATTCATTTAAATTTTTAACGGGTGGTTGGGTTCCAGTCCTATTCGCGTTGATAGTCGCTATCATCATGTTTACCTGGAATAATGGCATGCAGTTTTTGCGAACCTGCTTCTATATGCAAAAGGAAGATATTACCAAAATTATTAAGCAACTTCGCTATAAAGCACTAAATCAGCTGCCTGGCATTACCGGGATTTTTATTACTGACCCCTATGATCAAAGCGGGGGGAGCTTCCTTCATTTTTTGAAATTAAGCCTTGCGGTTCCTGAAAACATCCTGATAGTAAATTATGTAGTTGAAAATAAACCCTATGTTGCTGAAGACTTCAGGTTTGAGTTGACTGAGTTGGCTTCAAAAATTTATCGGCTCACTCTGCATTACGGTTTTATGGATATTGTGTCTATTCCACGGGCACTGGAGATACTGAATAAGCGACATTTCTTGTCCTTTGAAGTGAACGTTGATACCGCGACTTATTTGGTAGAAATCCCTAATATCATGGCATCAAAAGGTAAAAAGACCTTAATGTTTCATTGGCAAGAGAAACTGTTTGCTTTCCTGATGCGTAATTATTCTGCAAATCTGAATATTGAATTTTATAACTTACCGTACAATAGAACTATTGCCATTGGCACTTATTGTCTCATATAGCTTTGCACCCTTCGGGCAGTGGCTGCTGCGGGATAACAATTTGCACGTTAATCCCCTTGATTGTAGGGCTATTACGCATTTCATGCAGGTAATCAATCAGTGGTACATCCACTACCCGGCCATAAGTGGAAGAGGCTTCTCTGAAAAGAAGAACGCCGTTTCTCCAAAAGGCAAAACCTAAATGAGAGATATTCAAGTTGGTACCAATTACTTTACGTAAATTCCAATCAGGACGGACTATCTCAATAATCGCTGCGTTGGGTATTTGAGCAAATAAATGCCGGTTGGCCTGGCCATTTTTATCAAACAGGGCGGTAAATGGAATGTAGGGGACTTGCGATATTGTTTTGGGCAGGTTAGCTCCCCGGGTTTGTAGCTCCTGTAGCCGTTTTGAGCGTTCTTCTTCATTTTGAGAAATCAGGCGTATATTTTTTATTGTATGATGCGCATACCAGGAAGGCTTGTCAATTAATGTGCTTGCTGTGATTGATACAGGGTTGTTATTCCTGTCTTTGAAAGTCTCTGTAATATCCTTGATAAATCCCTGGGCTTGATTGTTTTTATTCCAATCAATAGAAGTAAAATGATTTCGGCTGGTGTATGTGACCCGGCCATCCTTGTAACGAATTTTGGCCAAACACTGTTTAAATTCTTTTGGATTATTGGCTAGTGCCAGAGCAAGCACCGTTGTAACATAGGTATCACAGTCAAAGGCATCCACTCGATACCTGGGAGCTTGATCAAAGCGGGCTTTAACACCTTCTCCCAAGGCGCCTAAAAGGTATGCTCTGCCTAAAAACTGAGCGCTAATAGTGTCAAGACGAGCAGCCATGTCCAAGTTCGGGATGTCCTGTAATCTGTGGTATAGTTTGGAAATTGTTTCCTCAGTCTGCTGTTGTTTCGGGTGGACATTGGCGTTGGCTACTGAGTTAAGCAGCAAGAGAGTGAAACAAATGAAATAAATTACTTGTTTCATGGTTTTTACGGGATAATGAAATCGATTCATTTTCTTTTTTATTGAAGAGAAATCCTATTTTAACCTGCATTGCTCTTGGGGTACAAGAATGCTTAATATAATTTGGCTTTCGATGCTTTTCCTTTCGGTAATCGTTGGGGTTATTCAGGGACGTATTGATCAGGTTGTTCATGCGGTTACTGATTCTGCGAAGCTTGGATTTGAAATTGCTTTGGCCTTATCCGGCATCATGGCGCTATGGTTGGGAATCATGAGGATCGCCTCAGAATCTGGCCTGGTAGAGCGTTTTGCCCGTGCCTTAAAACCAGTTATGCGCCCACTGTTTCCTGATGTTCCTGTTGAAGATCCTGCCATGGGGGCAATGGTTTTAAATATTGCAGCCAACATGTTGGGGCTTGCAAACGCCGCAACACCTTTTGGACTGCAAGCGATGAAAGAGTTGCAGCGCCTTAATAATAATGCTCAGGAAGCAAGTAATGCGATGTGCACCTTTCTGGCCATTAACACCTCCAGTGTTCAATTAATACCGGCCACAGCAATTGCTTTTCTTGCTGCAAACGGCAGCATGCATCCTGGAAACGTAATTTTTAGTGCACTGGCTGCAACCCTGGTTTCCACAGCGGTAGCGATTATTGCAGTTAAAAAATTAGCCAAACTGCCTGCTTATCGTATCAAGGGGTGATATTATGATCGGTTTCGCTAATCAACTTTCAAACTGGATTTTTCTGACGTTTGTCGTAGGTATCCCGTTATACGGTGTTTTTAAGAAAATCAATGTCTTTGATGTATTTGTTACCGGGGCAAAACAAGGATTTGAAACGGCAATCAGCATCGTCCCTTATTTGATTGCCATGATCGTGGCGATAGGGATGTTGCGCGCCTCAGGTTTTTTTGAGCTTGTAAACAGCTTGCTTGCTCCGGTATTGTCAGCATTGGGAATGCCAGCGGAGTTATTGCCTTTAGCCTTGATAAGACCTTTTTCAGGTAGTGCTTCGACGGGAATAATGGCTGAATTAATTCATGAACATGGTGGAGATTCTCTAATCTCCAAAACCGCAGCTACAATGATGGGCAGTACAGAAACTACTTTTTATGTCGTTGCAGTTTATTTTGGGGCGGTGGGTATAAAAAAAACCAGGTATGCTATTCCTGCTGGATTGCTGGCTGATTTAGCCGGTGTGATTGCCAGCGTAATCATTTGTCATTACCTATTTAAATAACGCCAATAACGCCGTTGAATCCAGATTAGCGTTTTGCCAGGCGTGCTTCCTCAAACAATTTGAGTTGTGATAAAAGCGTGGCCGCATTGGCTTTGAAAGCGACCATCTCTTTAACCGGAATTGGGAAGCCTCTTGGTAAACTAACGGTAGTAGGATTCTTGGGTTGTCGGTTGATATGAAATTCATAATGGCAATGAGGGCCAGTGGCTAAGCCTGTTTGTCCAACATAACCAATTATTTCCCCCCGCTTCACCAGGTCACCTTTCGCTAATCCTTTCTGAAATCGCAGCATATGACCATAAACAGTACTATAAGTATTATTATGGTTTATCTTTATCATATTTCCATAACCGCTTTGGCGGCCAATAATCTCAATGCGGCCGCTGCCTGTTGCCCGGATAGGGGTGCCAATTGGCGCCGCCAAGTCTACTCCTTTGTGTGCTCTCTTATAGTGGAGAATGGGGTGGTATCTGCCAAGGCTAAATGTTGAACTGATATGACTAAAACGAAGCGGATATCGGTCAAAGGCTTTCTTTAAACTGGTTCCCTCCGGACTGTAATATTCTGAATGACCGGCTTTATTGGTATAATGGATGGCCTGATAAGTTCGTTCGCGGTTTTTATAGCTTACCGCAACAATATCACCAGTCCCGACCAGTTTATCATCAATATAAAATGCCTTGTAAATGATAGTAAAGCGATCGCCAGCCCGTACATCTTTTGCAAAATTAATATCCCAGGTAAAGATTTCTGTCATTTGTTGGATAAGTTTATTAGGGATATTATTACGTTTAGCGGTACCATAAAGAGAGCCTTGGATGGTTGCTGTTACATAATGATTATGGCTATCCATTTTTCGTGAATTAATTTTACTTTTATAGTGATCTGCTTCGCGATAAATAACAAGATTTTGCATGCTGGTAAAGGGAACAATCATTTTCTCCAAGGTTTGCTGTTTAATCAGCAACTGCAGCTGTTGATTGGGCTTTAAATTGGTCAGCGCTTTAGTTTGGGGGATATCTTGCATAATGGTTTGCAAATTTTGAGCACTCAAGCCTAAGCGCTTAAACAGGATAGCCAATGAGTCACCGCTTTGTGTTTTGACAGTTTTCCACTCGCGGCCGGGTATCTTTTTCTCCAATGGCGATGTTTTTTGTTCTGGTAATTGGGATGTGGCAATGATTCCAGCGGGCTTTGGCTGCTGCATAAGGTCGGGAGTGACTTTGTCTGTTACGTTTACGTTGAGGCTCTCCGGGGAAGAAGCGTTTCGCTCTCTGGTCAATTGTTGATTTTTAGGCAAGACAGGTGGTGCGGTTAATTTGGGGGCCTCAGCTGCTGATTGCTGGAAAGGAGAATGCGTTTTATGTTTATGCGAAAAAGATTTTACTAAAATAAAGGGCAAAGCACTGGCAATCACCAACGCGATTAAAGCCATGAATTTGGATGGCTTAGCTGAATTTTCTAATGAGACATTGGGTTGTTGATCCATGTTTCGCCTTTACTATTGTCATCCTCGAGAATGCTGTCATTAATCTTAAAAGCCCATAGCCAGGATTGTCTCACGATTAAAACCGCCATACATTTAAAGTTAGGAAGACAATTTTATTCGTGCGATTAAATCAATTGTCACTACTCCTGCTTTTTATCGATTAAATGTTACAGTAAACTTTACAGTCATCTTCTGGTTCTGACCATTTAGTTAAGGTACTTCAACCCAATCCTCTGATTGATGAACAGCCACAACTAGTCATAAACCACAGTGAAGCCTTTAAACTCGAATCTATTCTGATGCTATTCTCTAATCTAGCGGGAATAGAATAACCGGGCTAAGATACTCGCTGTAAGATGTTAGGTCAATCATTAAAAGTAAGGTTTTGTTGTCATGATAATCGAAGAGTCAGTATATGCCGAGATAAAGCGCGGTTGCGAAGAGGTACTCCCTGAGCAGGAATTAGTAAAAAAATTACAAAAAGAACAACCCTTAACAATCAAGGCGGGTTTTGACCCAACTGCTCCTGATTTGCACTTGGGGCATACGGTACTTCTTAATAAGTTGCGTCAATTTCAATCGTTTGGACACAAGGTTATCTTTTTAATTGGTGATTTTA
The DNA here is from genome assembly GCF_900640175.1 of Legionella sp. W10-070. Classification (GTDB taxonomy): domain Bacteria; phylum Pseudomonadota; class Gammaproteobacteria; order Legionellales; family Legionellaceae; genus Tatlockia. The sequence goes on from NZ_CAAAJC010000032.1 coordinate 19,231, forward strand.
CTGCAATGATAGGTGACCCAACGGGTAAAAATGTAACTCGCATGCCGCTTAGTCAGGAAGCGGTGCTTGAAAATGCCAAGACTTACCAACAACAGGTATTTAAAATTCTTGACCCGGAAAAAACCACTATTGCATTTAATTCAGAATGGTTGGGAAATTTAAGTGCGGTAGATTTAATTCGCCTGGCAGCCACTCATACAGTAGCCAGGATGTTGGAAAGGGATGATTTCAATAAGCGCTATAACTCCGGCCAGCCTATTGCGATTCATGAGTTCCTATACCCCCTTATTCAAGGATATGATTCAGTAGTGCTAAAAGCAGATGTGGAAATTGGAGGAACAGATCAAAAGTTTAATCTGCTGATGGGCCGAGAGCTACAAAAGCATTATGGCCAAGAGCCTCAGGTTATTATGATGATGCCTTTAATTGAGGGACTAGACGGAATAAAGAAAATGTCTAAATCATTAAATAACTATGTTGGTATTGATGAGCCTGCTGAAATGATGTTTGGCAAGATAATGTCTGTCTCTGATGAATTAATGTGGCGATATATTGATCTATTAAGTTTTAAATCAGCAAAAGAAATTAATTCTTTAAAAAAAGCGGTAACAGAAGGCTTAAATCCTCGTGATGTCAAAATTGGTCTGGCGAAAGAATTGATTGAGCGCTTTCATGATAAAACACAGGCTGAAATGGCTCATCAAGCGTTCATTGAGCGTTTTCAGAAAGGAGAAATTCCTGAGAATTTAACAGAGCAAACCATTCTTTGT
>NZ_CAAAJC010000033.1 GCF_900640175.1 Legionella sp. W10-070
CTCATCCCGAAAAAACGTTTCTGTTGTTCCTGTACCAAGCACTTCTTACTCCATTAAAATAAAAAAGCTCTTAAACAGCATTATAAGAGCTTTGTCAATAAAAACTTAGGGCCAATTGGAAGGTTTATCCGCGGAATCCAGTGGCATTCGAAGATTTATGGATCCCGTGAACAAGTCACGAAATGTATGAAATATAGACCAGTTCGATTTTAATTTTCATGCGTAGACCCTACAAATAGGAGGATCTCGTATGGAAAGTTTAACAGCTGTCATCTCCGCACCGGCGGAGATGACGTACCCTTGTCAACCTGCTTTAGCAGCCTTTTTTTGACTATAGGTGAGTTGCACACCCAACAAATGCCTCACCAGGGTGAATATATTCTTGTCTCATGGCCGCTAACTTTGTACCATCTGCACACTATATTATGAGGTGCATGATTATCGATGAAGCATTCCTGGTTAAAAAGTGTCTTTCCAATTGCGGCTATCTTTTCTTTCCGCATGTTGGGATTATTCATGTTGATCCCGGTTTTTACTGTTTACGCGGCGCATCTTGAGGGAGCCACACCCTCCTTAATAGGCTTGGCTTTGGGAAGTTATGGTTTCAGCCAGGGCATACTGCAAATACCGATGGGAATGCTCTCCGATCGGCTGGGAAGAAAATCAGTTATCACTTTCGGTTTGCTACTCTTTGCCTGTGGCAGTCTGCTTGGCGCTTTAAGCCAATCCATCTATACGATGATTCTTGCCCGTACTTTGCAGGGAACCGGAGCCATCGGCAGCGTGTTAATTGCTTTACTGGCTGACCTTACCCCTGATGAACAACGGACAAGAGCAATGGCAGTTATTGGCATGACCATTGGTTTATCCTTTAGTCTTGCCATGGTCATCAGCCCGGCACTAAGCAGCCATTTTGGTTTGGCCAGCATCTTTTATTTAACAACAGTGTTAGCTTTGTCAGGTTTAATATTGTTGCACCTTGTCATTCCAACACCCCAAAGGGAATGCTTTCATGCAGACAGCGAAGCCAACCCCTCGCTTCTTAAAACAGTTATCAGCAGCCGGCATCTGCAACGTTTAAATGCCGGTATCTTTTGCCAACACTTTATTTTGACCGCTACCTTTTATGCCATTCCGATGCTCCTGCAACAGGAAATTGCACAAGGCCATTTAACACAACCCTGGCATTTTTACTTACCGCTGATGGTTGCCTCTTTTGTTCTCATGGTTCCGTTCATTTTGCTGGCGGAGAAAAAGCGTCAAATGAAAACCGTATTTGTGTCAGCTGTACTGGTAACCAGCCTGATGCAATTTTTGTTGACTTTATTCAACCAAAACTGGCTAAGTCTCTGGTGTCTGATGTTTTTTTACTTTGTCGCCTTTAATATTCTCGAAGCCAGCCTGCCTTCTTTGGTTTCAAAACAAGCCAGTCCCCATAGTAAAGGTACAGCAATGGGGATCTATTCCAGCAGCCAATTCCTGGGCATTTTTGCAGGGGGTGCCCTGGCTGGAATCCTATATCAACTGTATGGCTATCAAGGTATATTTTTTGTAAATGCTATTTTAGGTTTCACCTGGCTAAGCATCGCTTTGTTCATGAGGCCAGATGTCTATTTATCTACCCTTATTCTGACTTACCCTGAAAACATCAGCGATGATAAGAAGCTCATTCAGGATTTGCAAAATTTGACCGGCATCAGAGAGGTCAACCTGGCTCAAAACGAGCGAGTCATCTATTTACGCATTGACAGAGCCACCTACAAGGAAGGCAGTGCCGGAAAGCTATTGCAGCAACTCAGTGCTGATTAATTCACAGCTTCTGAACTGCTTTTTCTTGTTGCGACAATAATTTTTCTAAACTCTGTTGGCATCTCAAAAGAATATCCCTGCCTGAAGGAGGGGGACTGGCAAACAATCCCAAAGAACATCCAATTATAGTTCCTACCGATTTTATGCCCTGATAAGAAAAAAGCGAACAGCCAACAAAAACAGGATGATTGATGGCTGTATTAATCAGGCTCAATGCCAATCCAGGCTCTTTATCCTGGACATAGCGTACAATATGCTCAGCAATCGCTTTGCGTAATTCAAACTCCTGGGGATGAGCCAGAACCATTTTCTTCAGGCGCTCAAGGTTTCGAGTCAAGTTCCTGTTATTTTCTTCCCCATTCTCAGACCAGAAGAAAAAGAAAAAAGAGGTGTTTTCAAGATTTGCCCCATTAAAATTAGCACCAGTAAAAACAGCATCGCTGAAATCAACCCCACTAAGGTTAGCATTTGAAAAATTGACCCCGCGTAAATCTGCACCAGTCAAATTGACAGCTGTCAAATTGGCATCAGACAAATCCGCACCAGGCATATTTACGCCAACTTCCATGTTGGCATTACTCAAGTTAGCCCCTCTTAAACAAGCTCGATTGAGAGTGGCAAAAGTTAAATTAGCCCCTTCCAAATTGGCATATGAGAGATTAGTCCCGACTAAGATAGCTCTTGCCAAATCGGCGAATTTTAAAATGGCATGGGAGAGTTGAGCATTTGACAGATCGGCACCAAGAATAGCCTTGGTTAAATCAACTTCGTTTAAATTAATTCCCCGAAGAGTCAGACTGGCAAAATTTTGTTCTGACAGATCGCTGCCTGCCAATTTTATAAATTTGGTAAACAGATGAAGGTGCCAGTAATAAGCAGGTACTATTTCCCTTATCATCCTGACTTTCGCCTGCTTATCTTCAATGAGATTACATTGCAGCGTAGACAATATAAGATTAAGAACCTCCAACACATTTTTGTCAGCCTGACTCTCGAACGCTATCTTCGCTTGATTAAAATTGTGATAACTGATTTGCTCCACAGACTCAGAAAACATTGCATAACAAATAGTTTCCACCGGTGTCAAAGCCTGGGCATCCGTTTCATATTTTTCTTTTAAACTTTTGAAATACTGCAATGAACAATAATAATTAGTTAATTTTAAACAATAATCCGCAGAGTATAGATGACAAATAATTCGAATGACATTTTCAGGCTGTTGTAATAAATCATCAATAAGTTCTTTATCGCTCTTTGATAAATCCCCTGAGAGCAACGGTTTTGGATTGTTAGGCAAGAGGGATTTAGTCGATAACAGATAGACGAGCTCTTTTTGCAGATCTTGAGGCAGGTAATCAGAGTCTGTGATTTTATTCATTATAGTGTCATCATCTTATTTTTTACTTTTATGCTAAGTCTTAAGTAACTATCGAATTTCAGGTACACTGCTCTATACCCTACGCAATTCAAAATAGATTGGTTATAATGCCAATTCTAACTTTCGCACGCAGGAGAATCATATAATGGCTCGTGGTATTAATAAAGTAATCTTGATAGGCAATGTTGGCGTCGACCCCGACGTTCGCTATATGCCCAATGGCAATACGGTAACTACCTTATCGATTGCTACCAGTGAAACATGGAAGGATAAGCAGACTGGTGATAAGCAAGAACGCACTGAATGGCATCGGGTGATATGCTTTAATCGCTTGGGTGAGATTGCAGGAGAATATGTTCGCAAAGGCTCTAAACTGTATATTGAAGGCAGCCTGCGAACCCGCAAATGGCAGGACCAGCAAGGGCAGGATCGTTATACGACCGAAATCGTTGCTAATGACATTCAAATGCTTGATGGAAAATCTGGAGCTGGCAATTATGAAAACATGCCATCGCCTGCCGGCTCGACTCAGCAGCATCAAAAGCCTCAATCAACTCAAGCCCCGCAAAATGCTTTTGATGAACTGGATGACGACATCCCGTTTTGAAAATCAAATAATTCCATAACCAACGTAGGCTGGGCTGTAAAGCCCAGCTGTCTATGTGAACAGTTTTTAAAACATTTGCTCACAAGATGTGCCCAACACGCCTCCTGGAGGGGCGGTCTGTTACGAGTCATCACAGTCAGAGAAAATAAAAAAGCCCGCTTAAGCGGGCTTTTTCAGCTAAGGAAGAATTATTCTTCACTTTCATTAGCTTCAACTGGTCTATCCACTAATTCAACTATCGCCATCGGTGCATTATCACCAGGACGATAACCACATTTCAACACTCGTACATAGCCTCCTGGACGCTCAACATAGCGAGGCCCCAAAGTAGTAAACAATTTACCTACAGCACTTTTTGAACGAAGTTTATCAAAAACAAAACGTCTGGAAGCAACTGAGTCGTTCTTGCTGACAGTGATAAGTGGTTCAATATAACGACGTAGCTCTTTTGCTTTAGGCAAAGTTGTCTTAATCAGTTCATGCTCAATAAGAGATGTACACATATTTGAAAACATTGCCTTTCGATGGCTACTTGTACGGCTAAAGCTACGGCCGGAATTACGATGACGCATGACAAAAACTCCTAATATTACTCGCCAAGATTTGCTGGCGGCCAATTTTCAAGCTTCATTCCCAGTGACAAAGAGCGTGAAGCGAGTACGTCTTTGATTTCAGTGAGCGATTTTTTACCTAAATTGGGGGTTTTTAATAATTCAGTTTCAGTCTTCTGAACCAAATCACCAATATAATAAATATTTTCCGCCTTAAGACAGTTTGCTGAACGAACAGTAAGTTCCAAATCATCAACAGGTCTCAGTAAAACAGGATCAAAATCATTTCTCTCTTTCTGATCAGCACGCGACTCTTCAAATTTCATATCGACAAAAGCATGCAACTGATGCTGCAGAATGGAAGCAGAGATACGGATTGCTTCTTCTGGGTCAAGCGTACCATCAGTTTCTAAATCAATAGTCAGCTTATCCAAATCGGTTCGATTTTCAACACGGGCACTGTCAACAAAATAAGCAACTTTTTTGACAGGAGAAAAGGTATTGTCAATTTTCAATTTACCAACTGATTTTTGTTCAATCTCTTCATCAAGAAGCCGGACAAACGAATCAGTGGAGTGAAAGCCAACGCCTTTCTCAACTTTCAAGGTCATATTTAATTTGCCTTTTTCATTTAAATTGGCAATGACTAATTCAGGGTTAACAATCTCTTGACCATGAGTCAACTGGATATCACCTGCTGTTACCTGACAAGGACCTTGCTTACTCAAGGTTAAAATTGCTTCCTTTCCGGCAGTTAATTTAATAGCTACCTGTTTCAGGTTCAAAAGAATATCAACCACATCTTCCTGACAACCTTCTATCGTGCTGTATTCATGTAATACGCCATCAATAGATATTTCTGTAATCGCATAACCTGGCATGGATGACAGAAGAATACGTCTCAACGCATTGCCAAGCGTATGACCATAACCGCGCTCTAAAGGCTCAAGTACGACTCGTGAGTGGTAAGGCGACTTAGCATCTACTTTGAGTACAGATGGCGTCATCATTTCATGTATATCCATTCGGTTGTCTCCGAGCTTACTTAGAGTAAAGTTCTACAACTAAATTAACGTTATAATCAGATAAATCATTTAGTGTAGGCGAAGTGGTAAAAGTACCTTTGAAGGCACCTGAGTCAACAGCCAACCAATCACAGGGTGCGCGTTGCTCTGAAAGCGCAATAGCAGCTTGCACACGCCCTTGCTCTTTTGCTTTTTGACGGATAGCAACTATATCACCTGGGTTAACCAGATAAGAGGGAATATTAACTACCTGTTCATTGATCAGGATAGCTTTATGAGCCACTAGTTGCCGAGCTTCTGCACGAGTACTTGCAAAGCCCATGCGATAAACAACATTATCCAGTCGTCTTTCAAGAAGAACCATCAGGTTTTCACCTGTAGACCCTTTTTGTCGAGCAGCCTTTTTGTAGTAATTACGGAACTGCTTTTCCAATACGCCATAGAGACGTCTGATTTTTTGCTTCTCACGTAACTGCACACCATAATCACTCAAACGTGGGCGATTTGCTCCATGCTGACCGGGAATCTTTTCTGATTTACACTTGGATTTATGATCACGAACACCACTTTTCAAGAATAAATCGGTTCCCTCTCTACGCGATAATTTACATTTTGGACCAAGGTATCTAGCCATTAAAAACTCCTGAACTTATACACGACGTTTTTTAGGTGGCTTACATCCATTATGAGGTATGCCAGTCACATCGGTTATCTCTACAATCTTAAAATCCTGTGATATCAACTCACGAATCGTAGATTCGCGACCTGGCCCAGGACCATCAATAAGTACCGCAACAGATTTCATACCGTATTCTTTTGCAACAGCGGCTGCTTTTTCAGTAGCGACCTGTGCTGCATAAGGAGTACTTTTTCTTGAGCCACGAAACCCTGAACCGCCAGCAGTAGCCCAACATAAAGCATTACCCTGACGATCAGTAAAAGTTACAATGGTATTATTAAAAGAAGCGTGAACATGTACAATACCGTCAGATACCACGCGCTTTACTTTTTTTCTTGCTTTTTGCTGTTTCTTATTTGTAGCCATCTTTATTTCCTAACATATGATTAGACATTGCTGCCTTTACGTCGACCTTTACGGGTACGCGCATTTGTTTTAGTACGTTGTCCACGCAATGGTAAACCACGACGGTGTCTAAGTCCGCGGTAACAACCAAGATCCATAAGTCGCTTGATATTCATGGAAACAACACGACGTAAATCACCTTCAACAGTCAATTTGGCAATTTCAGTACGTAGCGCTTCCAATTTCTCCTCAGATAACTGAGATACCTTGGTTGATGTTTCAACGCCAACAGTCTTACATAAATTAATTGCTGTTGTTTTGCCAATGCCATAAATCGATGTAAGTGCTATCACAACATGTTTGTGATCCGGTATATTAACACCTGCAATACGAGCCATTAGTCTCTCCGAACGTTATTTTTGCTCTGCCAGAAAGGGACAGAAGAATACTATTATAATGAACTAAAATCAAGCAAGGATTTCAACCTTGCTTTTGCTTATGCCGTGCATCTTTGCATATAACGCGGATAGTTCCATTACGCTTAATAATTTTACAGTTACGACAAAGTCGTTTTACTGACGCTCTAACTTTCATTAAAAACTCCGATAATAATCACAATAGACCAGGTAATTTGGTCCCTTTAAAATTGGCTTTTTTCATCAAAGAATCATACTGCTGGGTCATCAAATGGGCTTGCACCTGAGCGACAAAATCCATAATTACCACAACAATGATTAACAGCGAAGTTCCACCAAAATAAAAAGGCACATGCCAGGTAAACATTAAAATCTGTGGCAGCAAACAAACCAACACCAGATAAATAGCACCAACCAGTGTCAGGCGAGTCATCACTGAATCAATATATCTAGTCGTCTGTTCACCCGGGCGTATACCAGGTATATATGCCCCTGATTTTTTCAAATTATCTGCTGTGTCCTTGGGATTGAAAACCAATGCTGCATAAAAAAAGGCAAAAAACAGAATAGCAGCAGCATAGATAATCAAATAGAGTGGTTGTCCTGGAGATAAAGCCATACCTATATCAGCCAGCCAATCCATTCCCCTGCCCTTGGCAAAAAATTGCGCAAGCGTGGCAGGCAACAAAATAATACTGGATGCAAAAATAGGTGGAATGACACCCGACATGTTAATTTTCAAGGGTAAATGGCTGGTTTGTGCCGCATAAACCTTCCGCCCATGGGTACGTTGAGCATAATTCACTCTTATCCGACGCTGGGCTCTTTCCATGAAAACCACAAATCCAGTGACCAAAACAACCACAATGGCAATTAAAACTAGCGTTAACGCCTGCATCTGTCCTTCTTTTACCTGCTGAAACACAGAAGCAATAGCACTTGGCATGCTAGAAACAATCCCTGAGAAAATAATTAGCGATATCCCATTCCCCACGCCTTTCTCAGTGATTTGCTCTCCCAGCCACATTAAAAACATCGTGCCTGTTACCAGGGTTATTACTGCGGTAAAATAGAAAAATATATCAGCATGCAAGGCAATTTGCTGACCTGCCAACCATCTTGCCATCCCTAAAGACTGGAATACAGCCAAAAGCAAGGTCAGGTAACGAGTATATTGATTAATTTTCCTTCGTCCAGACTCACCTTCTTTTTTAAGTTGCTCCAGTTTTGGAGATACCACAGAAAACAACTGTATGATGATAGAAGCAGAAATGTAAGGCATAATTCCGATAGCAAATACCGTAACCCGGGATAAAGCGCCTCCGGAAAACATATTGAACAAACCAAATATGGTATTTTGCTGTTCACCAAAAAAATTGGCCAATTTCTGCGGATCTAACCCAGGCACAGGGATATGAGCGCCTAAACGATAGACTAAAATACCTATTATTACGAATAGCAACCTTGCTTTTAATTCTGCCAATCCCCCGCGAGATTGGCCTGATACTTGCCTGTGGTTACTCATAGTCATTCTTCAATACTGCCGCCAGCCTGTTCTATTGCCAGACGCGCACCCTTGGTAACACGTAAGCCCTTTAACTTTAAGGCGCTGCTAACTTCACCAGACAGAATAACTTTGACTTCACGAATTGATTTATTAATCAGCCCGGCATTTTTTAAGGCATTGATATCAATGGTTTCAACATCTAATGAAGCCAGCTCACTGATGGTTACCTGATCAATAAAGCGTCCAACTCGTGACTTGAAGCCCATCTTGGGAAGCCGACGCTGAATTGGCATTTGTCCACCTTCGAAATTAATCTTATGGAAACCACCAGCACGTGCTTTTTGTCCTTTATGACCCTTACCACTTGTCTTACCCAAACCAGAGCCAATACCTCTGCCAAGCCGTTTTTTACTTGGTCTTGAGCCAGGATCTGGAGATAGTGTATTTAAATTCATTATGCACACTCCTCAACTTGCACCAGGTAATTTACTTTATTGATTAATCCTCTAATAGCAGGGTTATCCTGTTGAACAACACTACTGTTCAACTTCCCTAAGCCAAGTTGTTTTACGATATCTATATGCTTTGGTTTACGTCCTATAATACTCTTCACCAGAGTAATCTTTATTTTCTTGCTCATTATTATCCTGCCATTACTTCTTCAACTGATTTGCCACGCTTAGCTGCAACATAATCAGGCGTTCCGATATGAGTAAGTGCATCAATAGTAGCGTGCACGACATTGCTTGGGTTAGTAGAACCAATATTTTTTGCCAGAATGTTTTGTACTCCAAGCACTTCCAATACCGCACGCATTGCTCCACCTGCGATAATACCTGTACCCGGGCTTGCGGGCTTCATGAAAACCTTAGAGGCACCATAGCTCCAAGTAATTTCGTGATGAATTGTCTTACCGACCAATGGAATATAGGTCATATTCTTTCTAGCCTGATCGGTCGCTTTTTGTATCGCCACAGGCACTTCTTTTGCTTTGCCTCGACCAACGCCTACAGTACCCTTACCATCACCAATAACGACTAATGCTGTAAAACCAAAAACACGACCACCTTTTACCACTTTGGCGACACGATTCACAGCAACCAGTTTTTCCTGGTACCCTTCACCTTTTTGAGATTCATCTAATGCCATAATTGTTCCTTAAAAATCTAACCCGGCTTCACGGGCACCATCAGCTAGCGCCTTGACTCTGCCATGGTATTTATAGCCAGCGCGATCAAAAGCAACATTAATTACTTGCTTGGCCTTGGCTCGTTCACCTAATAGTTTGCCTACTTGCTGAGCTTGCTCCACCTTAGTTCCCTTAAGAGAAGACTTGAGCTCTTTATCCAAGGTAGAGGAAGAAACAACCACTCTATCACCTTTTTCATCGCGAACAATAATCTGCGAATAAATGTGTGAACCACTTCTATAAACTACAAGTCTTGGTTTGTTCGAATGACGAAGGATCGCTTTTGCTTTTAAACCACGTCGAATACGGGCTTTCTGTTTATTCATGACTTACACCTTATTTCTTTTTGGCTTCTTTACGAACAATAGCTTCACCAGCGTATCTAACACCTTTTCCTTTATAAGGCTCTGGTGGTCGGAAAGCACGTATTTCAGAAGCGACCTGACCTAAAAGTTGCTTATCAATACCACGAAGCGTAATGGTAGTAGCATTTGGCATTTCAACGCTAACACCTTCTGGCAAAGGATATTCAATTGGATGCGAATATCCCAGCGACAAGGTTATAGCCTTATTGCCAGCTTGAGCACGATAACCCACACCAACTAACTCCAAGGTTAAATCAAAACCACTGGTAACACCTTTAACCATATTATTTACTAAAGCACGAACAGTTCCTGCCTGAGCCCATGCATTAGGGTCATTTGAAGCAGGCTTAAATATTATCTTATTGCTATCTTCTTCACTTTTACTAACACTAACCAAATTATTATAGTGTTGAATTAAAGATCCTTTTGGCCCTTTTACAGTCAAAGTATCTTTACCTACGGTAAGCTCAACATTGGCAGGTAAATGGACGGGGGCTTTTGCTACTCTAGACATATTATTCCTCTCAAGTATTAGGCCACTTCACAAAGAATTTCGCCACCAATGCCCTGCTTTTTTGCTGCCATATGGGTCATTACCCCTCTAGAGGTAGAAAGAATGGCAACTCCAAAACCAGGAATTGGAGATAAATCCTTAAACGATTTATAAACTCTTAAACCGGGACGGCTAATACGTAAAATACGCTCAATTACCGGCTTACCATGGTAGTATTTCAATTGCAATGTAATTGACTTAAAATTATTTTCAAGAAGCTCTACATTATAATCTACTATATAACCTTCTTCTTTTAACACCCTAGCTATTTCTTCTTTCAATTTAGATGAATTGAGGGTTACGCTCTGATGTTTCGCTTGCTGACCATTACGAATTCTAGTCAGCATGTCAGCAACAGGATCATGCATACTCACAGTCGTTCTCCATAGAATAAAATTTACCAGCTGGATTTGCGCCCACCAGTGACATTACCAGTCATCAGCTGCTGTCTTAAACAAATCCTGCAAAGGCCAAACTTCCGATAAACGGCATGTGGACGACCACATTGCTGGCAACGCGTGCTATGTCGCACAGGATTTGAATTTATAGGAAGCTTGGCTAATTTGGCTTGTGCTTCCATAATGGTTTCAAAATCAGTAGACGACTTTATTAGAAGTTTTAACTCATTTCTTCGCTCTCTGTATTTCGCGACAAGTTTGGCACGTTTGTCTTCGCGAGCGAGCATCGATTTTTTAGCCACAATATTTACCCTTCTTAGTGTTTGTCTCTATCTTTCAAAGGCAAGTTAAATGCTTCCAGCAAAGCCTTTGCTTCTTCATTAGTCTTGGCGCTGGTGGTTATGCAAATATCCATACCACGTATACCATCAGTTTTATCAAAATCAATTTCAGGAAATACAAGCTGTTCTTGAATTCCCATGCTATAGTTTCCTGTTCCATCAAAGGATTTAGGATTCAAGCCTCGAAAATCTCTTACTCGCGGCAGAGCAATGCTAATAAGACGGTCGAGAAACTCATACATGCGTTCCCGTCTTAGAGTCACTTTACATCCTATAGGCCATCCTTCACGAATCTTAAAGCCGGCTATGGATTTTTTGGCTTTTGTAATGACTGGCTTTTGTCCGGCAATCAAGGTCATATCTTCCACTGCGTGATTCATAACCTTTTTATCACCAACCGCTTCACCAACACCCATATTCAAAGTAACCTTTAAAATTCTGGGTACTTCCATCACACTTTTATAGCCAAATCGACTCATCATCATTGGCACTACATCTTTTCTATAAAACTCTTTAAGTCTAGCCATTTCCGTCACCTACTTAGACAAGGTCAATTATTTCATTATTGGATTTAAAGTATCTAACCTTGTGGGTATTGCCGTCTTTTTCAATAAACTTGAAACCAATCTTATCCGCCTTTTTAGAAACCGGGTTATAAACAGCAACGTTTGAAACATCAACAGGTGCTTCGCGGGAAATAATACCGCCTTGCTGATTTAATTGGGGGTTAGGCTTGACATGTTTTTTAATAATATTGGCGCCTTCAACAACAATTTTGTTGTTGAATACTTTCTTTACCTGACCCACATGCCCTTTACTTTTACCGGCGATAACAATAACAGTATCACCTGATCTAATACGCTTCATAACTAATCCTTCTCACAAAACCTCAGCTGCCAGAGAAATGATTTTCATAAACCGTTCTCTAAGCTCACGAGTGACAGGCCCAAATATACGTGTACCTATAGGCTCATTTTGATTATTTAAAAGCACAGCCGCATTACCATCAAAGCGAATAAGCGAACCATCATCACGGCGAACACCTTGGCTTGTTCTAACAACAACAGCCTTCATTACGGCACCTTTCTTAACCTTACTACGTGGTATTGCATCTTTAATGCTTACTTTAATTACATCACCAACACGAGCGTAACGCCTATGTGATCCACCAAGCACTTTGATACACATCACTTTGCGTGCTCCGCTATTGTCAGCAACATCGAGCACAGTCTGCATTTGTATCATTCTATTCTCCAGCTCCAAATTCGACCAGAAAAAGGCTGCTGATTATATCAGGCCTCTTAATATTTTAAAAGCAAATCAATGAATATTAGGAAACCACTTCAACTAATACCCAACTTTTCGTTTTAGAGATTGGTCGAGATTCGCGTATTTTTACTATATTTCCAATTTTACCAACCTGATTTTCATCATGAGCATGAAGCTTGGTTCTGCGCTTCATAATTTTTCCATACTTGGGATGTTTTACAGTACGCTCAACCATCACAACAATGGTTTTTTGCATTTTATCACTGACCACTTTCCCTACTACAGTTCTGGCATTTGTTTCTGCATTATTCGACATGACCTTTTCCTACCTTCTCAGCCATAATTGTTTTAACTCTTGCGACAGCTTTGCGGACCTTAGGAACAAGATGTGTCTTATCTAGAGAACCATTAGCCTTTTTCATACGCAAATTAAATTGTTCCTTACGTAAGGAGAGTAGCTCGGCTTGCAATTCTTCAGGCGTTAAATCTCTTAACTCTTTGGTATTTTTCATCACATCACCTTGCGCTCTTCAAACATAACTTTGAAAGGCAGTTTAGCCTTAGCCAGGTTAAATGCTTCCATGGCTAATTCCTTACTTACACCTTCCATCTCAAACAGGACTTTTCCAGGTTGAATCTGGGCAACCCAGTATTCTACACTACCTTTACCCTTTCCTTGCCGTACTTCCAGCGGTTTTTGTGTAATTGGCTTGTCTGGAAACACTCTAATCCAAATTTTTCCACCACGCTTTATATGACGGGTCATTGCACGGCGAGCCGCCTCAATTTGTCTTGCGGTCAGGCGCCCTCTCTCGACTGCCTTCAAACCGAACTCCCCAAAGCTTACAGTAGACCCTCTTTGGGCTAAACCACGGTTTCGCCCCTTCATTTGCTTACGATATTTCGTACGTTTTGGCTGTAACATGATAGTAATTCCTCACTTACTTACCGCTTTCGGCACTACGTTTCTTCTGCGGAAGTACTTCTCCTTTGAAGATCCATACCTTAACACCTATTATTCCATAGGTTGTCTTAGCTTCAGCAGTACCATAATCAACATCGGCGCGGAATGTATGTAAAGGAACCCGTCCTTCGCGGTACCATTCACTACGAGCAATTTCAGCACCGCCCAATCGTCCGCTCACACAGATTTTAACCCCCTTGGCTCCCGCTTTCATTGCCGAGGTTACAGCTCTTTTCATCGCACGTCTAAACATCACACGCTGTTCCAGCTGCTGGGCAATACTTTCTGCAACCAAGACGGAATCCAGCTCCGGCTTACGAACTTCCTCTATATTCAGGTGGACAGGAACGCCTAACTTAGAAGCAATTTCAGTTCTTAAGGCTTCTATGCCACCGCCTTTTTTACCAATAATAACACCCGGCCTGGCTGTTAGAATTGTCACCACTGCATTACTGGCAGGACGTTCAATGCGTATTTTACTTACCGCTGCAGCCATAAGTTTTTTCTTCAGGTGTTTGCGAAGATTGATATCCTGGTTTAAGAGCTGTGCATAATTCTTGCTAGCATACCATTTTGAATTCCAATCCTGAACAATACCTAACCGTATACCTATAGGGTTTACTTTCTGTCCCATTGCTATTCCTCGTCAGATACTTTAATTGTGATATGGCAGGTACGCTTACAAATACGATTAGCACGCCCTTTCGCTCGTGGACTAATTCTTTTTAAAGTTGCCGCCTCATCCACACAAACCACACCCACTTTCAGTTCATCGATATCTGCACCATTGTTGTTTTCTGCATTTGCAATAGCAGATTCCAACAGCTTCAACATCAGTTGCGCGCCTTTTTTAGGAGTAAATTTCAGAACATCCACTGCATCAGAAACATTCATCTTACGAATCATGTCAGCAACCAACCTGCCTTTCTGAGCAGAAAGTGGCGCATTTCTTAATTTTGCTGTTACTTCCATCATTGCCTCTTACCTGCCTTTGGCTTTTCTGTCACCAGAATGGCCTTTGAACGTACGAGTCATGGCAAACTCACCTAATTTATGGCCAACCATATTATCGGTAATATATACCGGAACATGATCCTTACCATTATGAACTGCAATCGTGAGATCAATCATCTCAGGCAAAATAGTTGAGCGCCTAGACCAGGTTTTAATTGGTTTCTTAGACTTAGATTCGATCGCCGCCTCTACTTTACTCATTAAATGGTGATCGACATAAGGACCCTTTCTAATAGAACGTGTCACCTTGATATCCTCTTAGCTAATTATTTCTTTTTTCGCCTTCTGACGATAAAAGCGTCAGTGCGTTTATTACTACGTGTCTTATACCCTTTAGTAGGAACACCCCATGGAGTAACCGGATGACGGCCACCTGAAGTTCGACCTTCACCACCACCATGTGGATGGTCTACCGGGTTCATCGCAACACCTCGAACAGTAGGACGTATTCCACGCCAGCGCTTGGCACCAGCCTTACCTAAAGAACGCAAGCTATGCTCACTGTTACTAACTTCACCGATAACAGCTCGACAAGAACTTAAAACCTTACGCATTTCGCCTGAACGTAATTTCAACGTTGCATAAGCCCCTTCTTTTGCAACTATCTGGCCACTGCAGCCAGCACTTCGCAGCATCTGGGCGCCCTTGCCAGGTTTCAGTTCAACGCAATGAATAATAGTTCCCACAGGTATATTTCTAAGAGGCAAACAATTGCCGTTACTTATTGGTGAATCTTCACCACTAACAATAACGTCATTTGCTTTCAATCCTGAGGGTGCAATAATGTAACGTCGCTCACCATCTTTGTAAACCACCAGCGCTATCAATGCAGAGCGGTTTGGATCATACTCAAGCCTTTCAACCCTTGCTTCGATACCGTCTTTATTTCGTTTGAAATCAATTATACGGTACTTGGAACGGATTCCACCACCAATATGACGGACGGTAATCCGACCCTGATTATTACGTCCACCTGTTTTATTTAATTTCTCAACAAGAGCAGCATGAGGCTGTCCTTTATAAATATCATGATGGACAACTCGAATTTCACCCCGCTTTCCAGGTGAAGTTGGTTTAGATTTTAATAATGCCATCTTAATCTGCCTTATTCAGTCACGCTAAAGTCGATATCGTAGCTTTCTTGTAATGAAACGAATGCTTTCTTCCAGTCACTACGCTTACCACTGAGTTGCTTAAAGCGTTTTCTTTTTCCTTTCACATTCACTACAGATACAGATTTAACTTTAACATTAAACATTTTCTCGACAGCCTGCTTAATCTCTTGCTTAGTAGCCGTCTTTAATACCTTAAAGGTAAACTGCTTGTATTTATCCGCCATTACAGTCGTCTTTTCAGAGGTATGCGGCTCACGCAGAATCATTAGTAATCGTTCAGCATTCATTGTAACTGCTCCTCCAAACTCTTAATGGCTTCTTCAGTCATCAGTACCTTTTCAAAACGCAGCAAGCCAACAGGATCTAATGAAGCTACGTCACAGATCTCATATCCTATTAGATTACGAGAAGCAAGGTATTCATTCTCACCAACTTCACTCATAACTATCAGGGCGCTTTGCAACTCAAGCTCGTTCATCTTTTTCACAAAATCTTTTGTCTTATGCGATTGACATTGAAAATCGCTAACGACAACAAGGTTACCAGTGCGATGAAGCTCAGAGATTATACTACGTAATGCACGTTTGTACATTTTTTTATTAATCTTTTGGCTATAATCGCGCTTTTTGGATGCGAAGGTCACACCTCCGGAACGCCAAATCGGGCTTCGGATAGTTCCAGCTCTTGCTCTGCCAGTACCCTTTTGTCGCCATGGCTTTTTACCGCCGCCTCTTACTTCAGAACGCGTTTTTTGTGCACTGTTGCCGCTACGGGCGTTATTCATAAAGGTAACAACAGCCTGATGAACCAACCCTTCATTGTAAACGTAACCAAATACTGACTCATTTACCTTAAGCTGTGTATTCGTATCTTTTGTTATGATTTCCATTATTTGCCCCCTTTCTTCTTAACTGCGGGCTTTACTTCAACTCTTGCACCAGGACAACCAGGTATCGCGCCCTTGATTAAAAGCAAGTTACGCTCTTTATCAACACGAACCAATTCCAGGTTTTGGGTAGTACAGCGTACATTTCCCATCTGTCCTGCCATCTTCTTTCCTTTAAATACCCGGCCAGGTGTCTGGTTTTGTCCAATAGATCCAAGAACACGGTGAGAACGTGAGTTTCCGTGAGTAGCATCTTGAGTACGAAAGTTATGTCGCTTAACACCACCAGCAAAGCCTTTACCTTTAGTAACTGCAGCAACATCAACAAACTGTCCGTCATTAAAAACATCTTGAACAGATATCACCTGACCAGCTGAATATGCATCAGTGGAATCCACACGGAATTCACACATCAGATCACCAGCATCAATCTCAGCTTTAGCAAAATGACCTGCTAAAGGCTTATTGACCCGGCTGGCTTTTTTTTCCCCACCAGCCAGCTGCACGGCTGCATAACCATCTGTATCAATGGTTTTAATCTGAGATACACGGTTAGGCATAACCTCAACAACAGAGACAGGAATAGAGATACCGCCTTCTGTAAATACCCGTGTCATACCGATTTTACGGCCTAATAACCCAATCGTCATTGTAACACCTCATTAATAACCTTTGCCTATGAGACTTATTCATCATCCAGGCTAATCTGTACGTCGACTCCTGCAGCCAAATCAAGCTTCATTAATGCATCCACAGTTTTTTCTGTGGGGTGCACAATGACGACCAAGCGTTTGTGAGTACGCAATTCATATTGATCTCGTGCATCCTTATTAACATGGGGCGAGATCAATACCGTAAACTTTTCTTTTTTACCTGGCAAAGGTATTGGACCGCGTAGCTGGGCTCCGGTACGTTTTGCCGTATCAACAATCTCACGAATTGATGAATCAATAAGTCGATGGTCAAAAGACTTAAGACGTATTTTAATATTTTGATTATTACTCATTATCTTTACTCAATGATTTTAGCGACTACACCGGCACCCACTGTGCGGCCACCTTCACGAATCGCAAAACGCAATCCTTCATCCATAGCAATGGGGGAATG
>NZ_CAAAJC010000034.1 GCF_900640175.1 Legionella sp. W10-070
ATCAAATCAATGTGGTTGGGATTTCAAGCTCTAGGAATTGCTGCAGAAATGTTCAAAAATGTTTTGTCAATAAAAACTTAGGGCCAATTGGAAGCATAAAGCGCGGGAAGTGAGCAACTTAAGTTGAAATGTCAACAGACTCTAATGAACTGGAAAATATTTTCTTAAAATAAAGAAAAATATGCAATAAACGCCCATATTGTGCAATACTTTTACATGTGCAAATTATTTACCAAGAAGAATCTATGATCATTTGTAATAATCAATTGGATGAAGACCAATTAACCGCAGTAGGGCTTTTGACTGAAGCATGCCATAGCCATGATGGCGGCACTCCCATTCTTTACAAGCATTTACTTACACAAAAACGGGACACAGAAAATAATGTCCTTCTCTTTGAAAACCATTGCTTAATCGGTTTTTTAAGTGTTTATTTTTTTTATGAAGATGCCTGTGAAGTGAGCCTTATGGTTACACCCTCCCACCGCCGACAAGGAATTGCCAGTCGGCTATTAAAGACTATCCTCCCCCTATTGATTGCAAAAGAAATAAAAACACTGATTTTTTCTACAGCAGCAGCAATGGATAAAAACTGGTTACAGGATCTGGGTTTTTCTTACCGTAACAGCGAAGCACATATGCAACGCCATAGCTATGAACCCATCCTGATGCCTGCTCAAAATCTTCGGATACGTAAAGCAGTACTAACAGATATTGCTGACTTATGTGCCATTGATGAGGCTTGTTTTTCCGGGCAGCAGAGCAACATGCTTGCACGTTTTCATATGATATTGAATGACAGCAATTATACTGTATTGCTCGCCCTGCATAATGAACTGGTTGTCGGCAAAGCCCATATCCACTGGCAAACACAAGAAAGCACTTTGTCTGATATCGCCATCCTCCCACAGTATCAGGGGCGGGGTTGGGGAAGTGAGTTATTAGCCTATTGCATTAATCATGCAATAACTTCCGGACAAAAGAGACTGATACTTGATGTGGAAACCACCAATCATCATGCATTCAACCTTTATCTCCGCCACGGTTTTAAAATAGTAAACCTCAGCGACTATTGGATAGTTCCTCTTGAGAAATTAAAAGCGGCACTTCAAATTTGAAATACACATGGTAACAAACACATCCACTGAGCCAGGGAAGTCCTCCTAAGAGAATTGACATTAATATTGCCATGTTGCTAATTTTGAAAAACTGACTTCGACAGGATTACCATGGCATTAACCATTCAGGTTTTTACCCTAAATTGCGGTAACGGTTCTGCAGGCCAGCAAACTGTCCAGCAGATTATCGATTCCTTTATGGCATCAGATGGTGATTTGCTTTTTTTAAATTGTCAGGAAGTTAATTTTGACTTATTGGAGGAAGAATTACGGGCAGCCGGCAGCGGTTTTCTTTATGCTTTCGGTCCCAAAATGGTAACCCATACCAAACTGGCTACAGCCATCCATTGCCAGACGGGTATCAATATCCTGGTCATTTACAAGTCAGAATTAAATGTCAGGATCGATCAGTCGCATAGTCAGCTCACACGAAGAAATCACCAACGATTAGCAGGCAGCAATTACAATAAGGGCGGTCTTATTACGCGGGTTCTTGCAACCAAGGACAATGAAAACTATGTAATCGACAGCCTTTGCGGGCACCTTGATGCCTTTTATGCAACACTCAGAGCAACAGACTGGGCTAACCTCCATCGCCTGCTAAAACATGTTGCTAATAGCTGGGAAGAGTTAATACAGCTAATCCCTGATTTTTTCTGCTCAGGGATTGATGTCAATACCAGAAATAAACTTTCTTATGATTTAAATGGTGTTACTTCGCATGAGGCATGGAACTGGCCTTTGGAGCCTGAGATACAGAATCTGATAATGGCGCCATTAGGCAACTATCGCCTGTCAACCTCATCTACTTATAAAACGACAGAAGACTATATTCTCACCAGAGCAGATCCCAAAAGAAAGGGTTACGCAAAAGGAGGCATGCTCGATATCGTCGCCTATAATAACAAGGCCGAAGCCCGGAAGCAGTTAGCAGTAAACTACTATCCCCTGGTGGATGAAATAAATTCATTCAATTTTCCCCCTGAGTCGGGCGAAAAAAGGGATCATGCAATAATTGGCTCCCCTCTTATCACGCTTTCCTTGCAAAATCCTTTTGAAAAAATCCGTGTTTTTATTGGCTGTGCACTGGTTTATGCTGCTCCAGAGTTAAGCCGTTACCTGTTAAATGATGAGTTTATCGAAACAGAAACGAACAAAGATTACCTGCTTCATATTTATCAAACTTATCTGGCACCAGAGGGGCTATTACAAAAAAAACTCCAGTTACATGCCGCTAAATTAGATTATACAGCCCAGCTTAAAAAGACAGATAGCAGCTTGCAGAAGGAAATTGAAACAGCCTTGTTTTACCCAAAACCCTGGTTTTGTATTTCAGCGGCAATACCCAAAACTGTCAACGAATTAACTACGGTAATCCATCATCATACTGCCCTGTTAAAAGCAGAGACCCTGCTATTGCAATTTCTGCGTGAGGCAACCTCTGAAGTAGAACGTGATAATGTGCTTGCCATAGTCAATAACGCCTGGAGCACCGAACCTCAAGATCTTTCCTGGGCAAGGCAGGTCAAAAAATTATTGCTTTTCAATCAGGCTCTACAGCAATACAGCCAGCATTTAGGCAGGGAAAATAGACTATCGGAGGAGCAGGAAGAAGAGGACTTGTTACATCAGAAACGAAAGTTGATAGAAGAGTTTTCCCACATGCTTGTTTCCGGAAAACAGCAGCGCCCTGAAGACATAACCGCGGCTTTTAATAAAAAACTAACTGGCGAGGCGACACGTACTGCATTAAGTACGCATCGTAATGACACGTTCCTATATCTCCTGTTTCGCACATTAATGGCTATTTTTTCTGATAATTATAAGAAGAGCAAAGGTGCGTTTTTTATTCAGCGAATTGAGCAAATATGCACTGGCTTTTCTGATGAGCCACAGCATGATTATGAAAAGAAAAACGATTGTTCTATTTAATTGGCAGCCCACAGGGTTCATTAGCGGCGTTACCTATTCTCGACTTTAGCCATTTTCATAGCATACGAATCAGCGCGGCATCGACCGCGGTGTCCATAGTCAATGTATTTATCAAACTCTGCTACTTTACAAGACTTTGATAAATACATTGACTTGGTTTTTTATTGGTCACAGTGCTACAATATTGTCATTTGGTAAATCAAACTTTAGAGAGGACTAATGGCCAGTAAAACGCTTAAAAAAGCGCTGCAAGGCGATGAATACGCTTTAGTTCTAATGACAGAGCTTCTTCAAACTAAAAAAATATCCACAAAGGATGCTGAATATATCAGGGATACGAAAAAATCCAACCCTAATCAAGACTACCTTTATGCCTGTTGTGAATATTGGGGAATCGGCACGAATCAGAATATTCTTGCTGCCAAGCATCTACTTAAACCCCTGGCGGCGAAAGGGAATGGATTTGCCAATAATTTGCTTTCTTTAATTTACCGTGACCCGGATGATACAGATAAGCCTTCATTATATTTAAAACAAGCAGTTAAGGCTCATAATCCCTTAGGCATATTGAATTCTATTAATGCCACCACTCTAAATTTCATTGATTATGCACCTCAGATTTATCATCGATTATCCCCCTTTTATCAGCAATCTTTGATGAATTTAGCAGAGCGGCACTATCAGCGATTAACTACAGCTGAAGAACATTACCAATTTGCACGCTGCCTTGAAAAAATGAATCTGCGTCCCCGAATGTATCAGGCCTTTCATAGAGCCATTGAATTGTCTGAGGACAAAAGCAAATACCAACGTAAATTGGTCAAAACCCTTGAGCAGCAAGTCAATGCTGATCGTCGGGGAATATTTAAAACGGCTCTTGATCCGGATTACCTGAAAAAACGGCTGTCCGCTATAAAGAAAAACTTGCGTGCCTTGGAAAATTCAGAGTCTAATGAGAAACAAACAGAGTTACCATTCATTGAGCTGGAACTTATGAATTGTACATATATCCTACAAGAAAAAGAGCCTCATTTTAAGCCTGCTCAATGTCAATCATTACATGAGCTGCTGACAGAAACAGTCAGGATTTATAAAACCCTGCGTTCAGCAACCCCTTTAGTAGAGCAAGAGCCTCCCGCCTCGCCAAAGATGGGGTAAAATAAAATATACTCTGCCACAGAATGTGGATTATAATTACAGGTATAACGATTAGAGTTCCTCTGAACCATTAAGCAACGGACTGCTCATGAAACCATACCGTTTTTTATTCTCATTACTCACTGCTTTTCTTTTGTACGTTTCGACCGCTAACGCTGAAATAAAGATAGGGACTGTCATTTTTGACCCCCCTTTTATTATTTCCTTAGATCAAGGATTTGATATTGATTTAATCCATGCGCTATGCAAGCGCTGTAGCCTGGATTGCCAGTTGGTTCCGATGGATTTCAATCAATTATTCCCAGCCCTTGAATCAGGGGAGATTGATGCAGCCATTGGTGGAATTACCATTACACCGGACAGACGGACAAGGTATATTTTCAGCTTGCCTTATGTATTAAGCAAAGGGGCATTTCTGGTTTTAAAAAATAGCAGCATCAATTCCCTGGCTGACTTAAAAGGAAAAAAAATTGGTGTACTCAAGGGGGAACAGGATAGCAGCGTTTTTTCAGACTACCTTAACCAGCATTATCCCAATGTATTTCAAAGCACCAACTATAATGATGTGGAGGACATCATAGCCGCCCTAAGCAATAACACCATTTCTGCAGCCTTTGTCCACGAATCAACCGCCGTCTATTGGGAACAAAATGGCGGAGGCCAATTCAGAGCACTGGGCAATCCCATGCTGGTAGGCGATGGCATTGGAATCATGAGCCTGTCTAAAAATAAAGGACTGATTCAACAGTTCAACCAGCAAATTGAAGCCATGGAAAAAGATGGTTCTTACCTTACCCTATACAATACTTATTTTGGTAATGAACGCTAAGGTTGCTTATTGGCGGTTTTTCCTTAAAAGTAGTAGCCTGGATCCAGGCTACCATTAATTACACCAACCGCAGTTTTAATCGCAGCCTTTCCCTATGCTTTAGTTGCAAGTCTTCCCATAGCCATGATAGTTTAAAGTTTCATGGTTATGGCAGCACTTTATTCCTCAAACTTACCATAAGGCCGCGTATGAAAAGATCATCCATCCTGCTTTTGCTCTTTATTGTTACAGCCGCAGCATTCTCCAAACCCTCCCTGAAAACAAACGAAGCAGCCAATAACCCTATTGACAGGATCCTCAAAGAACATCTTAACCAGTATGCCAAAAAGGAATTATTTTCAGCTATCCAGGTATCGATTAAAGTAAAAGACAAAATAAATACTTATGTCGCCGGCACTGTCTCTAATCAACCGGGAAGCCCTGCCCTTCGCGCTGACTCACTGTTCAATATAGGGAGCATTACCAAATCCTTTACTGCCGCACTGGCAGTGAAGGCCGAGAGTGAGACATTAATTAACCTGGATAGTACCTTAAGCAATTATTTAGCGGATTATCCTGATTGGGGAAGTTTAACGCTCACCAGCCTGCTCAACATGGGAAGTGGAATTCCCAATTATAGTAATGCACCCAAAATAAACTATTTAATGAGCAAGAACTTAAAGCAATATTGGAGCCAGTCAGCGTTGCTCAATTTAGTTTATTCAAAACAATACAATCCCCCGCGAAAGCCTGGCTATTTTTACTCTAATACCGGCTATATCATAATGGACTTGGTTCTTAGCAAAGCTTACAAGCTGCCATTTCATAAGCTTATTGTCGATAAAATTATCAAGCCCCTCAATTTAGAGAACACGTTTTATCCAGTACCCGACTACCCGACGGATGTCTTGCAACGCTTAGTCAGGGGTTATTCTTATAATGTTTATGATAACCCGGAATTGTTAGGACAGGACGTAACTGATAACAATTTAAGCTGGGCAGGGGCAGCAGGCGCTCTGGTTGCCAATAGTAAAGATATCATTTACTGGGTAGAGCACCTGTTTATTGATGACAAACTCCTGACAGCCGCCCAGAAAGAAAAAATGCAGGCGTTAATATCCCTGTCTTCCGGCTTACCGATTACCAGTACCACTCCCGATGAACCCTACGGCTTTGGTTTGGGAGTTGTGCAGGCTTATGACGCTGACATTGGCCGCTACTGGTTCTATGAAGGAGAAACCCTGGGCTACCGGGCACTTTATATTTATGTCCCCTGCAATCAAGTCATTATCAGCGCTTTGTTTAACAGTGCGACTAACAACGAAAATGATCATGCTCATGAATTGATCCGGACACTTTATAACCATATTTTATCCGAGAATCAAATCCTGGTTTGCGAGAATAAAAAGGAGTCAAATTCGGCTTGACATATTTTCCAGAGCACCCTTAGTATTGCAATTTATTAAAGGTAAATATCCTTTAACATACGTTCAAGAAGAATGTCTGTCAGGCACAAAAATGCTTCAAGCCAGGTTATCGACTGACAGCTGCGAATAACAACCACCGCTTCCTAAGGAAATGTGGCGATAAAGAGGATAGGGAATGAAAAAAAGAGTAGTAATCACCGGAATGGAGATTGTTTCTTCTATTGGTAACAGGCTTGAAGCGTTCTGGCAGGCAGCAACGGCAGGGCAATGCGGCATAAAGCGCATCCAAAATTACGACCCCTCCAACTACCCCACACAGATTGCTGGAGAAATTCGCGATTTTTCATTGGCCCATTTACCCGAATTTGATAAGCCCAAACGCTATCCTCGTGTGGCCCAATATGCACTCTACTGCACGCATCATGCCATCGAACGCTCAGGTCTTACGCCGGCAGATTTAGCTTATGCCGGTACCTTTATTGGTACAGGCTTAGGCGGTACTCCTGAACTTGAATCAGCTTACCAGTCGTTCTTTACTGAAAGCTGGAAAAAAATACCGGCGTTAACAGTCATCCGCGGTATGCCTAATTCGGTGGCAAATCATGTGGCAATTGCCTTTGGCCTGGGAGGCCCTAATTCCACCATTTCCAATGCCTGCGTCTCTTCTGCGGAAGCCATAGGAAACGCCTACCAGCAAATAGCCGGCGGCAACCTCCAGCTCGCAATATGCGGCGGGACAGAATCCTTATTATGGGAAACGATTATGGCAGCCTGGTGTAAACTGCGGGTGATGTCTACCCAGAATGAAAACCCCGCCCTGGCAAGCCGCCCATTCGATAAGAACCGGGATGGGATGGTCATGGCAGATGGCGCAGGAATCCTGATTCTTGAAGAGCTGCAGCATGCCAAAGCGCGCGGGGCAACCATTTACGCTGAAATAATAGGCTTTGGCTCCAGCTGTGACGCTTACCACATTACGGCCCCTGACAAGCAAGGCCAGGTCCGTGCGATTCAAGCAGCCCTGGATGATGCCAAATTGGCCATTGGCGATGTCCAATACATTAATGCCCATGGGACAGGCACCCAATTAAATGATGTAGTGGAAACAGAGACGATTAAAACCGTATTTGGCAAGCGAGCCTATGAGATACCGGTTACTGCCCAAAAAGCAATGACTGGGCATGCAATTGGTGCTGCAGGTGCCATGGAGATCATCGCCACGGCTTTAAGTTTACAACATGATATTTTATTGCCAACGATCAATTTGCAGGATCCTGATCCGAACTGTGATTTGGATTATGTGGCCAATAAAGCACGCAAAAAGCCAATCGATATTGCCTTGTCCAACCATTTTGCTTTTGGCGGAGCTAATGCGGCTCTGTTGCTAAGACGCGTATGAAGTATGACTTCAATATAACCAATTTAACAAAATTAGCCTCTGTATATGACAAAAAAACCTGTCATGTACAGAGAAAATTAGCCTGAATGCTTCGCAACTAAAGCAGCATCGGAGTATAATCGCACTATTTTGCATAAATAAGGTAAATTGATGAATGCTTCGCTGCATGAAATAGCTCATTTAATCAGTGGAATTGTAGTTGGCGATGAAAAAACAATAATCTCTTCGCTGGCACCAATCGACAATATTGTTGCCGGCTCACTGGTTTTTGCTGAGGGTGATGACAATTTGCAATTGGCAAACAACTCACAGGCAGCGGCAATTCTGGTTGGTCATTCAATTATCAGCCACACAAAACCCGTCATTCAAGTCGTGAATCCTTTTAAAGCATTTATTCAATTGCTTGATTATTTTTATCCAGCTAAAAAGCCAGCCCCCGGCATTCATCCCACCGCAATCATCGCCGAAGATGTCCTTTTAGGAAAAAATATTACCATCGGCCCCTATACAGTAATCGAAGCAGGGGCAAGTCTTGGGGATAACTGCGTGATAAAAGGCCAGGTTCATATCGGCGCTAATGTAAAAATCGGGGCGGATACTACAATTCATCCGCATGTCACAATTTATGACCAATGCCAGATTGGCTCCCAGGTCTGCGTCCATGCCTCTTCAGTCATCGGTTCTGATGGTTTCGGCTATACTTATGTGGATAACAAGCATCTGAAAGTCCCTCATGTTGGTCATGTAATCATCGAAGATAATGTGGAAATTGGCGCCAATACAGTGATTGACAGGGCTACTCTCGGCGCAACAATCATTGGTGAGGGCACTAAAATTGATAACCTGGTTCAGATTGCCCACTCTGTAAAATTAGGCAAGCATAATATTCTTTGTGCCTTCACTGGTATTGCAGGAAGCACTACCAGCGGCAATAACGTCATTTTTGCGGCTAATGTCGGTGTCAGTGATCATGTACGTATTGATGATGAGGTCATCCTCGGCGCGCGTGCGGGGGTACCGCCTAAAAAACACCTGAAACGAGGCAATGTCTATTTAGGCAGTCCTGCCCGCCCTAAAGACAAGGCTATCGAACAGGAATTGTCCGTAACCCGAATCCCTTTAATGCGTAGAAATTTGAAAAACTTAAGCGATAAGGTGAGCGAGCTTGGCAAGCGGTTAGCAGAGCAAGAGACTAATTAATGATTACACCACTGATTCTAATTGATGGATCCTCCTATTTTTTTCGTGCCTTTCATGCATTACCACCACTAGTGACCTCTAAAGGACAGCCAACGGGGGCAATCTATGGGGTAGCAAACATGGTAAAAAAGTTAATCAAGGATTATGCCCCTCAACAGATTGCTGTGGTTTTTGATGCAAAGGGCAAGACCTTTCGTGATGATTGGTATCCAGACTATAAAGCACATCGCCCTCCCATGCCCGATGAACTACATTGCCAGTTTCAGCCTTTATTAACTGTATTGGAAGCAATGGGTTTACCCATCCTTATCGTTGAGGGAGTAGAGGCTGATGATGTCATTGGCACCCTCACCCAGGAAGCGACAAGGCAAGGGCAATCAGTGCTGGTTTCCACCAGCGATAAAGACTTAGCCCAGCTAGTCAACCCGCATGTCACATTAATTAATACCATGACCAGTCAAATCCTGGATATCGAAGGGGTTAAGGCTAAATTCGGTGTAACTCCTCAACAGATAGTTGATTACCTGACCTTGATTGGGGATAACGTGGATAATATCCCCGGGGTCAGTAAATGTGGACCGAAAACCGCAGCGAAATGGCTGCAGGAATATCAAACTCTTGATAATCTGATGGCTAATGCTGCCAATATAAGCGGCAAAATTGGTGAAAACTTACGCTCAAGCCTCAATTATCTACCCTTGTCAAAAAAATTAGTCACGATTAAAACCGATGTAATCCTGCCTCTCACCCTGTCTGATTTAACTGCCAGGAAGCCAAACCGTGAGCAGCTTATCGAACTTACACGGGAGATGGAATTCAAAGGCTGGCTAAAAGACTTATTAGCCGACGAAGGAAGGCAATCCGAGAGCAGTACTCCCCCGTCTGCCATTATCGATTTTTCACTCATCAATAATGAGGCTTTATTTGGACGGTTAGTGGAAAAATTAAACCAATCCGAGCTGGTTTGCATTAACCTGGAAACAAATGACATTAATCCCCTGGATGCCGAAATTGTTGGTATTGCCCTTACAATGAAAGCAATGCAACCCGTTTACATTCCAATGGCTCATCAAGACCACAGCGACCAACTGCCTCAGGAAACCGTATTAGCATCGCTCAAACCCGTACTGGAAAATCCTCAAATCGGTAAAATAGGGCAGAATTTAAAATATGACTATAATGTCTTTAAGCATTACGGCATTGATTTACAGGGTATCGTCTCTGATACCATGCTTGAATCTTATGTTTTAAACAGCAGTGCCAGCAAGCATGACAGGGATTCATTGTCTCTGAAATACCTCGGCCATAAGACTATTGGTTATGAACAGGTCGCTGGCAAGGGAGTCAAAAAATTAGCCTTTGATCAGATCAGTGTGGAAAAAGCGGCGCCTTATGCCGCAGAAACAGTCGATATTGGACTGAAGCTCCACGACAAGCTTTTTCCAATGCTGGACGATAAATTAAAAACGGTCCTGCAGGAAATTGAAGTGCCCCTGTTAACCGTCCTTGCCGATATGGAATACCGGGGCGTGCTGATTGATAAAGAGACGCTGGCCAAACATGGTCAACGGCTGAAATTGAGAATACAGGAGCTGGAAACAGAGGCGGTACAATTAGCCGGCAAACCTTTCAATTTAAATTCTCCCAAGCAGTTACAAGAGATCCTCTTTGAGGAATTAAAGTTGCCTGTGGTCTCTAAAACACCGACAGGCCAGCCTTCTACTGCCGAATCAGTATTACAGGAACTGGCCTTTGATTACCGACTGCCAGCAGTCATTCTTGAGTACCGCAGTCTTAGCAAGTTAGTCAGCACCTACATTGATGCCTTACCTAAATGTATCAACCCAACCACCCGGCGCGTCCATACCTGCTATAATCAGGCAGTGGCTGCAACAGGCCGTTTATCTTCCAGCGAACCTAACCTGCAAAATATTCCGATCCGTACGGAAGAAGGACGCTTAATCCGTAAAGCATTTATCGCCCCCCCGGATCATCTGTTGCTGGCAGCTGACTATTCCCAGATTGAGCTGCGTATCATGGCCCATCTTTCTCAGGATGAAAATTTAGTCAAAGCCTTTGCCATGGGATGGGATATTCATGCGGCAACTGCAAGTGAGATTTTTCAAATACCTTTGGATGAGGTAACACATGAGCAGCGCCGCCGTTCAAAGGCAATTAATTTTGGCTTGATTTACGGCATGTCGGCATTTGGCCTGGCCAAACAGCTTGGCATTGAACGTGAGGATGCCCAGTATTATATGAACTCTTACTTCAATCGCTATCCAGGCGTTCTTGAATACATGGAGCGCACCCGCAAACAGGCGCATCAGTTAGGTTATGTAGAAACGATCTTTGGCCGTCGGCTTCATTTGCCAGAGATTAACACCCGTAATCTGGTGCGACAAAAAGCTGCAGAACGAATGGCTATTAATGCCCCGATGCAAGGAACCGCTGCCGATATTATAAAAAAAGCGATGCTGGCGATTGCGAAATGGCAATCTGCACAAACAAATCAATCCGTAAAAATGATTATGCAGGTTCATGATGAATTAATTTTTGAAGTACATAAAGACATCATTGATACAGCCACCTCGACTATTCGCGAACTAATGGAAAACACTGTCAGATTATCCGTACCCATCCAGGTATCGCTTGGAACCGGTCATGACTGGGATGAAGCGCATTGATGCTTAATTAATTCCTAACCTCATTTAGAATGGCTGTAAATTCTTGAGGAACATAGACGTTAAAGAATTTTAATAATGAAATCATAGCGAACACCAGAAATTTTCTCATTTTACATCATTTGAGTTCAGGGCCAATAAGAAATACAAAGGTTCGCTGCAAACATTATCATTTACATCATTAATCAGCCAGCGGATTCTTGCCTGTTCTATAATTATAGTTATCCAACCAGATAAATTCAGGGAGGAGTCATGACAAGAAAATACAGCAAAGCCGCTCAAAAAGAAGTAGAAAAAGAAGTACGGGCGTATAAGGAAGGCAAAGCCCATAGCGGTAAAAGCGGCAAAAAAGTTGAGAGCCGCGAGCAAGCCATCGCAATTGGCTTGTCAAAAGCACGGGAAAAAGGGATGAAAGCGCCAAAAAAATCAGAAAAAGACTAGTACAACGTTTCACTGAATCTGTCCAGTTTGTCATTCCCGCGCAGGCGGGAATCTATCTCTCAGGTGAAGTTAAGACAGAATCAGTGAAACGTTGTACTAGTTTCTGTGCATTTATCTGAAGAAGAGCATTAAATCAGGCTGTTGAGATGCCTCATCAGCCTGATTTAATGCCCTTTTCTCTAGCTCTGTAAACCTGGATAAACACTAACCTGAAACTAAAAATCACCGATGGCGTTGCTCATATGATTAACTATGGACACCGCGGTCGATGCCGCGGTGATTTGTAGGAACGAAAATGGCTAAATCGAGTTTTACAAGAAACCACCAATAGTTTAAAATCTATACAGAGGTGGCTATGAGAACGAAACAATATTCAACATTTTCTAGCGCAACAGCTAAATTTATCAATGAGATAAGTAAGCCGCTCCATCAATATGGTTTAACTAATTTCATGCATGATATTACCTATGGGCAGGGTCAAATCACCATGTTAGTTAACAACAAGGAGATTATGCGGTTTTATGAGCGCAATAAAATTCCTATGTTATGTACAGATGATTCAGGAAGAACGCTGGAAGAGGGTGTATACCTCAATAAAATATTGGAAACACAATTTAAGGATTGCTTTGTCTTAATGCCGATTATGGTTAAAGTAGCAAAGCAATTCGGTCAGCAATATGGAAAAAATTCAGTGCATATAGTTTCCCGGGAAGCGGGTTACCAACACCTTTATTCATTATTTTTTGAGCAAGATGAACATGATTTTTTGCATTGGATTATTAATAATAGTCAATTGCTACATGATTTTATCGAGAATTATAATTTAATTGCACGAGATCTTATTTTAGAAGCCAAGTCGCCAGAAAATCGAATCGTTTTGCCTGATTTTAATGATGCCACACCGTCTACTGTTCAAACCCGGCATCGAGTGAGAATATTTCATAAAACAATGCATGTGCCTATTTATTTATCGCCACAACAAGGCAGGTGTCTTAAATTACTGATGCAAGGCAAATCTACAAAAGAAATTGCAAAAATTCTCGGGCTCTCTACACGAACTGTCGAACACTATTTTGAACGAATTCGAGAATTACTAGGATGTGGTACCAATAAAGAAATGATTGCGATGTATATTGATCAATTTCTTAAGCATTAATTAAATTCAAACCAGCTTATTATTCAGGGCCTACGCATGAAAAAATCCTGACTTCTACGTTCTGCGGTTTATCCGGCGTTGTTGCATAAAATGCCGAACAAGTCACGGGATATAGAAATATAGACCAGTGCGATGTCATTAAATTCTATTTTAATTTTCATCCGTAGACCCTGGCTTATTATTTGCAGTAGCTATGAATCATTCATGGCTTTGGACTGCTAATGTCAAATGGAGTTGGGGATTTATACTGATTTTCTGTTTCCTGTTTCGATTCAGGGATACTATATCGCCCCTTTCCTGGCATTGGTCCTAACTCGGTAACCAGTATATTCCTATCAAGTAATCGCTGTACGAAAGCATCGAATAGTTTTGGATTTGAAATCGTTATTTTTAATCCATTTCCCATCTGGGCTAACTGCATTTGGTTTGCAGCAACAGAAAAATCATTCTTAAACTCATTAAATTCTTGCTTTATTGCCTCAAAAAATTTTTGCAGGGCAATACTTTGATCTTGTGACAGGTCTTCCTTAGCTAAAAATGAAATAATTCCTTGTTCCATATCAATTTTCACTGACATTAAAGCATCTGGGATATTAAATTCAAAAGCCAGATCATCAGAATTTAACCAAAGAGTACTTTTCCCTAAAGATTTTTCTAAATCAATTGAAATTGGTTCTTTAGTAACGGACTGACCTTTGGCAAGTGATTGATCATCATAAGAGTCACCTGACCCGCCACCAGAACTTCCATGCCCTTTGCATATAGGTAAGCCTAACGCTCGGCAAATGCCACAAGGATTGTTATTGATTGCAGATTCACGTTGATCTGGATTTTGTTTTGGGTGATTTGAAACCATATTATCATCCTGCAGTCTGTTTTATGTGCAATTATAAAACATCTTAGGCATTCTAAAATAGGGAATGAATACCCTATTCTTGCATTTGAATTTTTGTTTATAATTAATACAATTTGGAGCAATATTCAATAGCAATGCCTAAATTATCCTCTACACTTACCTTACAAAAAATAATTGAATCCGGTCACGTGCCAGCTGTGAGTTATGCTTATATCGAATCCCAAGAAGAGCATGAATTTGTAAGTGCTTCAATCGCTGTTGGTAAAAAAAATACCCAGTTCCCCAATACTGATGCAAGCACCGTAGATGGTAATACAAGATTTCCAGCCTCTTCCCTTAGCAAAATTGTTTTTACTTATTTAGTGTTACAGCTGGCCAACAATAAACACATCAATTTGGACGAACCATTACATGATATTCTGCAATATAAAAGATTTTTAGTCGATGGTGAATACCCTAAAAAGGCTAAGGAGCTGACGGCTCGACATGTATTGTCGCATACTACAGGGTTGCCAAATTTTGGGCCCAGTTTATCTTCAACACTAAGGTTTGCTCCCACATCGGAATTGGGTAAAGGATATTCCTATTCAGGCGAGGCTTTTCTTTACTTACAAAAAGTCATCGAAACCAAAATGGGTAAAGATTTAGAAACTCTGGCTCAAGAATATGTGTTTAGACCCTTAGGTATGGGGCGCTCCACATTTCTGCCACCATCAGACGCTGACACGAATATTGTAGCAGTTCATACTGAGCTGGGAAAACCGACTGCAATCTATGTGGGCGACCCTCGTCTTAATGCTGCTGGTTCACTACTGACAACGGGCGAAGATTTTTCAAAATTCATGACTGCCTGGTTAAAGAATATGGATGACCCCGCCATAAAACAAGCATTTGAACCAACAAGCGCTGATAATTTCATGACCTGTGGTTTAGGTTGGCACATCCATAGAAATAAAGATGAGGTAGTAGCCTATCAATATGGTGAAAACCCTAATACGCGAGCATTTATTGCTATCAATCTGACAGCAAAAAAAGGGGCTGCCTTTTTTACAAATTCGGAAAATGGGATGAGTATTGCAAACCAAGTGTTCAGCTCTCCTGACTTAGCCCCTGTTGCTAACATGCAAGCCCTGTATAAACACTTGCATTATATTCAAAGCGATGAGCCAGGATGGCAAGAAACGATTTCAGGGAAAGTTGCTGAAGTTGAAGGTAAATTTGAAGACGCGAGACGTTATTTTGAAAGAGCCCTTGAGTTATCACCTAATGACGAATCCAAACAAAGGCGTTTAGAATGGTTTAAGACCGTACATAATCCCTCTCCGGAAAAGGAGTTCGTCTCATCATTGAAAGCATTTATGGGAAATTATAAGAATCCCTATAACGATGAGATAGAGATGTCTATCAGAGAGGATAGTTTGATATTCAAGCAATTTGATCAAGAGATAAAACTGGTGCGAATATCAGAGACTGATTTTTTGCCTGCAAAGGACCAATCTTTCAAAATAAGATTTGATGGAGATCAGATAAGCATCAGCTTTGTCCAAGGTGGTCATGATAAATTGTTATCTAAACAGCCGCCACCAAAATCTCAATTACAATATAAGGACGAAATTAGACAACTGAGAGAATCTCAGCCTGGTTATATGGGATCTACAGAATCATCAAGGGTAAAAGAGGAATATATTGACGCATCATCCAAGTCACCTTTGAAGCCATAGGAGAACTATGCACTCTTGGCGGCCGGTTGTTGTAATGAAATGAACCCTTTCCCCTGACAATCGGCTTCGTAATGTGCCGCTATTAATTTGAATTTGTTCATTTCAAATTAATAAGAAAATAACTCTGTCATCCCTGCGAAGGCAGGGATCCATTTGCAGTGTACATCCTAAGCTTCATTAGGATATCCTATCCTACCAACTTTGCAAAAAAACGCTGCATCAAATGGAAAAACAATATTATGTTTATATTCTTGCCAGCAAAAAATATGGAGCTTTATATGTTGGCTTTACCAGCAATTTAACTCAACGTAACTACGAACATAGGGAAAATTTAGTAGATGGATTTACTAAAAAATATCATGTACATGAACTGGTTTATTTTGAAGTTCACTCTAATGTTTATGAAGCAATAACTAGTGTCTCGTCAAGATTGAATTTTCGGGTTGGCGTCTGGGTTACGTTCAGATTTATGTGATTTTTTCCGAAAAAAGCACAGGACTAGCAGGGCTAATTCGAGCATTTTTTCGGAAAAAATCACGTAAAGATGGATGCAAGACAGGCGGCCATACCCGAAAATTCAATCTTGACGAGACACTAGGCTCCGTGAACGAAATTTCTAATTAGTTGAAAAAAAGGCAGTTTCTATAGTGAAATACGATTTGCCGTCGAAAAATCACTAAAAGAACTGCCAAAATGAATAATAA
>NZ_CAAAJC010000035.1 GCF_900640175.1 Legionella sp. W10-070
GCATTCCCCCATTGCTATGGATGAAGGATTGCGTTTTGCGATTCGTGAAGGTGGCCGCACAGTGGGTGCCGGTGTAGTCGCTAAAATCATTGAGTAAGAAGTAAGTTGATAAGAGTGTGAAGCAAAGCTTCACACTCATTCAGTGCTAAAATTAGGCCAGTAGCTCAATTGGCAGAGCGGCGGTCTCCAAAACCGCAGGTTGGGGGTTCGATTCCCTCCTGGCCTGCCAACTACTAGATAACTATGAAAAAATCAAATAATTCTAAAAGTAACTTTAAAGAAATGGTATTGTGGATTGGCATTCTGCTAGTCACAATTTTTGCTTTTATGGGAACTTATTATTATGATTTTTCATCTCCCATAAAAGCAATTGTCTGGATTGGTTGGCTTGTGTTGGTGGCCTTGTTGGGTTTTTTTACATCTAAAGGACAGGAAGTATTTGGTTTTGCAAAGGATTCTAAAATAGAATTGCAAAAGGTGGTTTGGCCTACTCGTCAGGAAACCATTCAAACCACGTCGATTGTTATGATTATGGTTGCGGCAGCAGGATTTATCCTTTGGGGGATAGATTCTGGAATGATGTGGGTAATCGCTAAATTAACACACTTAGGTTGAAGATACGGTGGAAGAGCATAAAACGAAGCAATGGTATGTGGTTCATGCCTACTCAGGTTATGAAAACCTTGTGATGCGTGAAATTAAATCACGAACAGAGCGTCATCAGCTGCAAAATAAAATAGGTGAGGTAGTTGTTCCATCCGAAGAAGTTGTGGAAATGCGTGCCGGCCAGAAACGGAAAAGTACACGTAAATTTTTCCCGGGCTATGTATTGGTGCATATGGTGATGGATGATGAGACCTGGCATATGATTCGCGCTATTCCTCGTGTTTTGGGCTTTATTGGCGGTACAAGTCAAACGCCAACACCAATCACCGACAAAGAAGCCAGGGCAATTATGCAACGAGTTGAGGAGGGCGTTAGTAAACCGAGGCCCAAGATTCTATTCGAACCCGGTGAAGTGGTTCGAGTGAAAGAAGGACCTTTTGTAGATTTCAATGGTGTGGTTGAAGAAGTTAATTACGAGAAAAGTCGCTTAAGAGTGGCTGTTCTTATATTTGGCCGTTCAACGCCTGTTGAGTTGGAATTTAGTCAGGTAGAAAAAACCTGATTATTTTTTGTTAATCGGGAAGTCATAGTAGTTCACTTATAAATCTGAGCGAATTGACGTTATACCCATAAGGAGTAACAATGGCTAAAAAAGTAGATGCATACATTAAGTTACAGATTCCCGCTGGTAAAGCAAATCCAAGTCCACCGGTTGGTCCTGCTTTAGGTCAACGTGGTGTAAATATCATGGAATTTTGCAAAGCTTTTAATGCGGCGACACAAAATATTGAACCAGGATTAATTACCCCTGTAGTAATTACTGTCTATTCAGATCGTAGTTTTACATTTGTAACCAAAACCCCTCCGGCTTCTACTCTCTTAAAAAGAGCAGCTGGTATTCAAAGTGGCAGTGGAACTCCCAATACGAAAAAAGTTGCTAAACTTAATCGCTCTCAGCTCGAAGAAATTGCTAAAATAAAGCAGCCAGATCTGACAGCAGCTAATTTGGCCGCTGCAGTTCAAAGTATTGCGGGAACTGCGCGAAGCATGGGTATAGAGATTGAAGGTTTAGAATAAGGGGTTACCATGGCTAATAGTAAGAAACAACAACAGATTCGCGAAAAGATTAAGCCTAATTATCTCTACCCTGCTGTAGAGGCAATATCTATTCTCAAGGAGTTCGCGAGTAAAAATTTTTTAGAGAGTGTAGACATTAGCGTTAATCTTGGTGTTGATCCTCGCAAGTCTGATCAGGTGGTACGTTCTTCAACCAACTTGCCCAAAGGCACTGGAAAAACTGTCCGGGTGGCTGTCTTTGCTCAAGGGGATAATGCTGCAAAAGCAAAAAATGCAGGTGCTGATTTAGTTGGCTTTGAGGATTTGGCTGAACAGATTAAAGCAGGAGAAATGAATTTCGATGTGGTAATTGCAACACCGGATGCAATGCGTATCGTCGGGCAATTAGGACAGATTCTTGGTCCCCGTGGATTGATGCCTAACCCTAAAGTTGGCACTGTGACAATGAATGTTGAAGCAGCTGTGACAGATGCAAAAGCAGGTCAGGTTCGTTATAGAACCGATAAGAATGGAATTATTCATTGTTCAGTTGGTAAGATTGAATTTTCCGCTGAAGATTTGCTTGAGAACGTTGCTGCACTGCTGAATGATTTGAAAAAAGCAAAACCTGCTTCATCTAAAGGTGTGTATTTAAAGAAGATATCGTTGTCAACAACAATGGGGCCAGGGTTGCCTATTGATATTGCAACAATACCTGTGTAACATATAACGCCCTTTTAATCGCTTTCACGGCATAGACATGGTTCGATGCCGTCGAAGACCGCAGGTGCTTTAGGGCTTAATCTTCCTGCGCAGACGGTGAACCGGCTCTGAGATTTCTCTGAGACGGCCACCATAACTGTCAAATCCATTAGGGTTTGCACAACTTAGGAGGTCAGTAACGTGACATTGACATTAGCTGCAAAGAAAGCCGTTGTAGAGGAAGTGACTGCAGTTGCTTCTAAGGCTATTTCGGCAGTCGTTGCTGATTATCGTGGTTTAACAGTAAACCAAATGACCCAACTACGTAACGAGGCACGTAAAGCAGGTGTTTATTTACGGGTAGTGCGAAACACACTGACTCGTAGAGCTTTTGAAGGCACTGAGTTTGCTTGTCTGAATGATATGTTAGTTGGTCCTTTATTTGTTGCTCTGTCTCTCGAAGCTCCGAGTGATGCGGCAAGAATGTTAAAGGAGTTCGTTAAAACATTTGACAAGCTTGAAATCAAAGCATTAGCAGTCAGTGGTAAGGTTTATAGTCCTGAACAACTTGATGCAGTGGCTAGCTTACCGACTCGTGATGAGGCATTGGCTAAATTAATGTATGTGATGAAAGCGCCTGTTGAAAAATTTGTCCGTACTCTTGCAGAGCCGCACGCCAAATTAGTGAGAACGGTGGCTGCAATCAAAGACAAAAAACAGCAATAAACCACATAATCTTTATAATTTTTAACTTAGGAGCTAGAAATGGCTGTATCAAAAAATGAGATTCTTGAGACAATCTCTAATATGACTGTAATGGAAGTAGTAGAACTGATTGAAGCGATGGAAGAGAAATTCAATGTTTCTGCTGCTGCCGCTGCTGTTGCTGTCGCAGCACCTGCTGCCGGCGCCGCTGTTGCTGAAGAGAAAACTGAGTTTGATGTCGTGATGACAAGCTTTGGCTCAAACAAAGTAGGTGTTATTAAAACTGTTCGCGAAATTACCGGTTTAGGCTTGAAAGAAGCTAAAGACTTGGTAGAAGGTGCGCCTTCAACAGTTAAAGAAGGTGTATCTAAAGATGATGCTGCTGAAATCAAGAAAAAGCTTGAAGAAGCTGGCGCATCTGTCGAAGTTAAGTAATACCGTTACTTCTAAATTTCAGAACCCGGCCATGATTTCATGGCTGGGTTTGTGTGTTTGATGATATCAATAATTTTACAGAGGAAACACCATGGCAATTGCAGAAACTAGCCCTCATCAATACTCCCATGCTGAGAAAAAACGATTTCGCAAAAGCTTTGGTAAACAGGCAGATAAAATGGAGATTCCTAATCTGCTTGAAATTCAGCTAAAGTCTTATAGAGATTTTCTGGAAGCTGATTTTAAGGCAAATGGACAACAGAAAACCGGGCTACACGCAGCCTTCTCATCCGTTTTTCCTATTGAAAGTTTTTCCGGAAATGCAAGTCTTGAATATGTTAGCTATAAGTTAGGCGAACCGGCATTTGATGTGCGTGATTGCAAATTACGCGGTTTGACATACTCCGCGCCGCTTCGCGTCAAAATTCGCTTGATTGTTCTTGATAAGGACGCTCCCGGTGATAAAAAGCCAATTAAAGATATTCGTGAACAAGACGTGTTTATGGGTGAGATTCCCTTAATGACCGATGTAGGCACCTTTGTAGTAAATGGTACAGAGCGCGTTGTGGTTTCCCAGTTACACCGTTCACCAGGTGTTATTTTTGAACATGATCGCGGTAAGACCCATTCTTCCGGGAAATTATTATATTCAGCTCGCATTATACCTTATCGTGGTTCATGGCTTGATTTTGAATTTGATCCAAAAGACTGTGTATTTGTACGTATTGATAGACGGCGTAAATTGCCTATAACCATTCTGCTGCGAGCACTAGGCTATGAAACTGAAGACATATTAGCCGAATTTTTTGAAACGACAGTTTGCCA
Source organism: Legionella sp. W10-070 (assembly GCF_900640175.1). Taxonomy (GTDB): domain Bacteria; phylum Pseudomonadota; class Gammaproteobacteria; order Legionellales; family Legionellaceae; genus Tatlockia. The sequence continues at coordinate 4,330 of NZ_CAAAJC010000035.1, forward strand.
GCTGCGCAACGGTGAGTTTCATATTAATCTTATTCCTTCAAGATTAAGGGGTGAGATTGCTTCTTTTGATATTGCTGTCCCTGAAACAGGGGAATTAATCGTTGAGCAGGGCCGACGTATCACTGCCCGTCATATTAAGCTAATGGAAAAAAGTAACATGGAGGATCTGGTAGTTCCTCGAGATTACTTAATTGGCAAGGTGCTTGCGAAACACGTTATCAACACTGAAACAGGTGAAATGCTTGCACAAGCAAATGAGGAAGTAACTGCTGATTTACTTGATCAGCTTGCTGACAATGGCATCCTCAATTTTGAAATGATTTATACTAACGATCTTGACCATGGTTCTTATATTTCGGATACATTAAAAATTGATCCGACAGCAAGTCAGTTAGAGGCGCTGGTTGAAATTTATCGTATGATGCGTCCTGGAGAACCTCCTACTAAGGAAGCGGCTGAAGCTTTATTTAAAAACCTGTTTTTTGTTGAAGAGCGTTATGACCTTTCTGCTGTTGGTCGCATGAAATTTAATCGTCGCGTAGGCAGAAAAGAAGATACCGGTTCTGGTACATTAACCAAGGAAGATATCCTTGCCGTTATTAAGACGCTCATTGATATTCGTAACGGCATTGGCATGGTTGATGATATTGATCATTTAGGCAACCGACGAGTAAGAAGTGTCGGTGAAATGGCTGAGAATCAGTTTCGAGTCGGCTTGGTAAGAGTTGAGCGGGCAGTAAAAGAGCGTTTAAGTCTGGTTGAGTCTGAGAACCTGATGCCGCAAGATTTAATCAATGCCAAGCCTGTATCTGCTGCGGTGAAAGAGTTTTTTGGTTCCAGCCAATTGTCCCAATTTATGGATCAGGTTAACCCATTGTCAGGTGTTACCCATAAGCGGCGTGTTTCAGCGTTGGGACCTGGCGGTTTAACTCGAGAACGTGCAGGTTTTGAAGTTCGTGACGTTCACACTACCCATTATGGTCGGGTTTGTCCTATTGAAACGCCAGAGGGACCAAATATTGGTTTGATCAATTCATTATCTGTTTATGCAAGGACTAATGACTATGGTTTCATTGAAACGCCTTGCCGTAAGGTGATTAATGGCCGGGTGACAGATGAGATTGAATACCTTTCAGCGATTGAAGAAGTTGATCAATACATCGCTCAATCAAGTGTAGAAGTAGACGAGCAGGGCAATATTCTTGCTGATCTCGTACCTTGCAGGCATCAGAATGAATTTTCTTTGACAACGCCTGATAAAATTAACTATATGGATGTTTCGCCTAAGCAAATTGTTTCGGTTGCAGCCTCATTAATTCCCTTCCTTGAACATGATGACGCTAACCGTGCCTTGATGGGGTCAAACATGCAGCGGCAGGCTGTTCCAACACTTCGCTCTGAGAAGCCTTTGGTGGGAACAGGAATGGAACGTACGGTGGCCTCTGATTCTGGCGTTTCAGTGGTTGCCAAACGAGGAGGCGTGATTGATTTAGTTGACGCCTCCCGTATTGTTGTCCGAGTCAATGACGATGAAACAACAGCCGGTGAAGCAGGTGTTGATATTTATAACCTGACGAAGTATTTCCGATCAAATCAGGATACTTGCATCAATCAACGTCCTATTGTGTCAACAGGTGATCGTATCCGGCGTGGTGATATTCTCGCTGATGGTCCCTGTACTGATATGGGTGAACTAGCTTTGGGGCAGAACCTGCTGGTCGCTTTCATGCCTTGGAATGGTTATAACTTTGAGGATTCTATCCTTATTTCTGAGCGCATTGTTCAGGAAGACAGATTTACTACCATTCATATTGAAGAGTTAACCTGTATTGCCAGAGACACTAAGCTTGGTACAGAAGAAATTACTTCTGATATTCCTAATGTTGGCGAATCAGCGTTAGCAAGTCTTGATGAGTCCGGTGTTGTTTATATCGGTGCTGAAGTTAGTGCAGGCGACATTTTGGTAGGAAAAGTTACCCCGAAAGGTGAAACCCAGTTGACGCCTGAAGAAAAACTACTGCGGGCTATTTTCGGTGAAAAGGCCTCTGATGTTAAAGACTCTTCTCTCCGTGTTCCATCAGGTATGAGTGGTACAGTAATTGATGTGCAAATATTTACGCGTGACGGCCTGGAGAAGGATGAGCGTGCGAAAAGCATCGAGGAAGAACATCTGGCACGCGTCCGTAAAGATTTAATTGACGAACGTCGTATCCGTGAGGAAGATATCTACCATCGTGTATATAATTTGCTGCTGGATAGATCGGCAACTGGTGGTCCTGGCAGCATAAAATCTGGTGCCAAGATTACTGCAGACTATATGGATAAGATTGGCAGGGAAAAATGGTTTGATGTCCGGGTTAATGATGATGCTGTCAGTCAGCAATTAGAGCAACTTTCCAAGCAAATGGAATTGTTAGGTAAAGAAATGGAAAAACGCTTTAATGACAGCCGTAAAAAAATTGTTCAAGGCGATGACTTGGCGCCTGGCGTATTGAAAATTGTCAAAGTGTATCTTGCAGTTAAGCGCCGAATTCAGCCAGGTGATAAGATGGCTGGTCGTCATGGTAATAAAGGGGTTATTTCCATTGTTGTTCCAGTCGAGGATATGCCTCATATGGCGGATGGTACAGCGGTAGATATCGTGTTGAATCCATTAGGTGTTCCCTCGCGTATGAATATTGGACAGGTTCTGGAAACTCACCTTGGGCTTGCTGCAAAAGGGTTGGGTCAAAGGATTGCCGATCTTATTGACAGTAAGCGTAATGTAGCTGAGATAAGGGCTTACCTGGATAAAATTTACAATCATGATGAGCAACAACGTGTTCGATTGGCTGACTTGGATGATAATGAGCTGATGCTTTTGGCGAACAATCTCAGAGCGGGTGTGCCAATGGCTACTCCTGTTTTTGATGGTGCAAGTGAACGAGAGATAAAGGCCATGCTTGAATTGGCCGGATTGCGCTCTGATGGTAAAACCATACTGTATGACGGCAGAACAGGAAAGGAGTTTGATAATCCAGTAACTGTTGGCTACATGTATATGCTTAAACTGAATCATTTAGTTGATGATAAGATGCATGCTCGTTCAACAGGCTCATATAGTCTGGTAACCCAGCAACCTCTCGGAGGCAAGGCACAGTTTGGTGGCCAACGTTTCGGAGAAATGGAAGTATGGGCGCTGGAAGCTTATGGTGCTGCTTATACATTGCAGGAAATGTTAACGGTTAAATCGGATGATGTTGGAGGCCGTACCAAGATATATAAAAACATAGTCGATGGTGACCATCGCATGGATCCTGGTATGCCTGAATCTTTCAATGTATTACTGAAAGAAATCAGGGCTTTGGGCATTGATATCGAACTGGAACATGATTAAGGGTTTACTGGCATTTTTAGGAACTGGGTCAAAAACAGTTGACTCCGTTCTTAAATGCCAACAACCTAAGTATTCAGCGATGATTTCATACAAATTTTTTTGGAGGCATAGACTTGGCTAATCCCGAACTAATGAGAAAACCACCTGTGATGAGTGATTTGCTTGGCATCCTCAAGCAGCAAGGTCAAAGTGAAGAATTCGATGCAATTAAGATTGCGCTTGCTTCACCTGATAAAATTCGTTCATGGTCATATGGCGAAGTTAGAAAGCCTGAGACCATTAATTACCGGACATACAAACCTGAGCGCGATGGGTTATTTTGTGCCAAAATATTTGGCCCCGTGAAAGATTATGAATGCTTATGCGGCAAATATAAGCGTCTTAAACATCGAGGCGTTATCTGTGAAAAGTGCGGAGTTGAACTGGCTCTGGCAAAAGTACGTCGTGAACGTATGGGGCATATTGAGCTCGCCAGTCCTGTTGCTCACATATGGTTCCTCAAGTCCTTGCCCTCCCGTATTGGTTTATTGCTGGATATGACGTTAAGGGACATCGAACGCGTACTTTATTTTGAAGCATTCGTTGTTGTTGAGCCGGGCATGACTGAGCTTGAGCGAGGACAATTGCTTAATGATGAAGCTTATCTTGATGCTATGGAACAATATGGTGATGAGTTTGACGCTCGAATGGGTGCTGAAGCAATTCGTGATTTATTGCGCCAGATAGACCTGGAAGAAGAAATTAGCGCCCTGCGTGAAGAATTACCGACGACCAATTCAGAAACGAAGATTAAAAAGATTACCAAGCGACTGAAACTGCTTGAGGCATTCCATGAGTCCGGCAATAAGCCAGAATGGATGATCATGGATGTGTTGCCTGTTCTTCCTCCTGATTTACGTCCTTTGGTGCCTTTGGATGGTGGCCGCTTTGCTACATCTGATCTCAATGATCTTTATCGACGCGTTATTAACCGTAATAATCGCTTAAAAAGATTACTTGATCTCAATGCTCCCGACATCATTGTACGTAATGAAAAACGCATGTTACAAGAGTCAGTGGATGCCTTGCTTGATAATGGTCGCCGTGGTCGAGCTATTACTGGTACAAACAAGCGCCCATTAAAATCCTTGGCAGATATGATTAAAGGGAAGCAAGGCCGCTTCAGACAAAATCTTCTCGGTAAGCGTGTCGATTATTCCGGCCGCTCAGTGATTGTAGTTGGTCCGACCTTACGCTTGCATCAATGCGGCTTGCCCAAGAAAATGGCATTAGAATTATTTAAGCCGTTTATTTTTAGCAAACTGGAATTCAGAGGATTGGCAACCACAATCAAAGCAGCTAAAAAAATGGTTGAACGCGAAGAGCCGGTAGTTTGGGATATTCTGGATGATGTTATCCGTGAGCATCCTATTCTTCTCAACCGTGCGCCAACACTGCACAGACTGGGTATTCAGGCTTTTGAACCCGTCCTTATTGAAGGTAAGGCCATTCAACTTCATCCTTTAGTCTGTACAGCCTATAATGCTGACTTTGACGGTGACCAGATGGCAGTTCACGTGCCTTTGACACTGGAAGCGCAATTAGAAGCACGTTCGCTGATGATGTCAACAAACAATATTTTATCGCCGGCAAATGGTGAACCTATTATTGTTCCCAGCCAGGACGTGGTACTTGGACTCTACTATCTGACGCGTGAGCGGTTGAACGCCCAAGGGGAAGGCAAAATTTTTGCAAGTGCCCAGGAAGCACAAAATTTCTACGAAGCAGGCTACGTTGATATTCATGCCAAGGTTAAAATCAGGATGCCCCGTGAAGATGCTGAGGGCAATCATCTGGTTGAGACGACTGTTGGACGGGCAATTCTTTCGGAAATTTTGCCAAAAGGAATGTCGTTTTCTTTGATTAACAGGGCAATGACCAAGAAGGCAATTTCCAGGGTTCTTGATACTTGTTACCGTCGGTTTGGCTTAAAAGAAACGGTTATCTTTGCCGATCAGTTGATGTACACCGGATTTAAGTATGCTACACGTGCCGGTGCCTCAATCGGTATTGAGGACATGGAAATTCCAGATGACAAGGCTTCCATTATTGAGCAGGCAGATAATGAAGTACGGGAAATTGAATCACAATTCCGTTCAGGTCTGGTAACCAATGGCGAGCGATACAACAAGGTAATTGATATCTGGTCTCGCACCAACGAAATGGTTGCGAAATCGATGATGGCGAAGATAGCGACCGAAGAGGCTATTACTCGTGATGGTAAAACTGTACGCCAGGAATCGTTTAACCCAATTTTCATGATGGCTGACTCCGGTGCGCGGGGTTCTGCTGCCCAGATCAGACAGTTGGCTGGAATGCGTGGATTGATGGCTGCTCCAGACGGCTCAATTATTGAAACACCGATTACGGCAAACTTCCGTGAAGGCTTGAATGTATTCCAATACTTTATTTCTACTCACGGCGCGCGGAAAGGTCTGGCTGATACGGCATTAAAGACAGCTAACTCAGGTTACCTGACCCGTCGACTGGTTGATGTAGCCCAGGATGTGGTGATTACTGAAGATGATTGTGGCACTGAGCATGGCGTATTAATGCAGCCTCTTATTGAAGGAGGAGACATTGTCGAGCCTCTGCATGAACGTGTTCTTGGCCGGGTGGCTGCTGTTGACGTTTATATACCTAATCAGGCAGAGCCTATTGTTAAGGCAGGCACGCTTCTGGATGAAGATTGGGTGGAAAAACTTGAAAAATGTGGTGTCGATCAGGTTCTGGTGCGCTCACCGATAACCTGTGAAACAAGATTTGGTCTTTGTTCAAAATGTTATGGTCGTGATCTGGCACGTGGCCACCTGGCAAACACAGGCGAAGCGGTCGGTATTATCGCAGCGCAATCAATTGGTGAGCCAGGAACGCAGCTGACCATGCGTACCTTCCATATTGGAGGTGCTGCATCAAGGGCAACTGCCGCTAATAATATTCAAATCAAGAATAAGGGTATTATTCGCCTGCATAACATTAAGACTGTAACGCATGAAAACAGTAATCTGGTTGCTGTTTCCCGTTCTGGAGAAGTCTCTATTGTCGATGATTTTGGTCGTGAACGTGAACGTTACAAGCTGCCTTACGGTGCGGTGTTAACTGTCCACGACAATATGGCTGTTGAAGCAGGCCAGGTAATCGCTACCTGGGACCCTCATACACACCCCGTTATTTCTGAGGTGAGCGGACGGTTGAAGTTTGTTGATTTGATCGAAGGCTTGACTATGAACCGTCAGACAGATGAATTGACAGGCCTAAGCAACATTGTAGTTACCGATGCAAAACAACGCAGTTCCGCAGGCAAAGACATGCGCCCGATGGTTAAACTCGTGTCTGATAGCGGTGAAGAGATTTATTTGGCTGGAACCAATGTTCCTGCCCAATACTATTTGCCAGTTGATGCCATCATTAACTTTGAAGACGGAAGCGCTGTAGGAATCGGTGATGTTATAGCACGTATCCCACAAGAACGCTCTAAAACGCGTGATATCACCGGAGGATTGCCACGCGTGGCTGATCTGTTTGAAGCCAGAAAACCAAAGGATGCCGCGGTTATGGCGGAAATTTCAGGTCTGGTAAACTTTGGCAAGGAAACGAAAGGTAAGCGACGTTTAATAATTACTGCATCCGAGGATCATGCTTATGAGGAGTTAATTCCTAAATGGCGTCATATCTCTGTATTTGAAGGCGAACATGTGGAGCGCGGTGAGGTTATTGCTGATGGTCCGCTTAATCCTCATGATATTTTACGTTTGCTTGGTGTGGGGGCTTTAGCAAATTATATTGTTAATGAAGTCCAGGATGTATACCGTCTGCAAGGTGTGAAAATTAATGATAAGCATATTGAAGTTATTGTGCGGCAAATGCTGCGTAAACGCATAATAACCTCTGCAGGGGATTCAAAATTTTTAGTGGGTGAGCAAGTTGAAGAAAGCCTGATGTTGCAGGAAAATGACAGGCTCGCTGCTGAAGGGAAGCAAGCTGCGCAAGGTACGCCAATTTTACTTGGTATTACCAAAGCTTCATTGGCAACAGAGTCCTTTATTTCTGCAGCTTCTTTCCAGGAGACGACCCGTGTTCTGACCGAAGCGGCCGTTAGCGGAAAAACTGATGAGTTGCGTGGTTTAAAAGAAAACGTGATGGTTGGTCGATTGATTCCGGCTGGAACAGGGTACGCATATCATCAAAGCCGCAAGGCAAAACGGGCAAAAGCTGCAGGTACTGAGCAAGGTACGCATACGGTGACTGCTAGTGATGTTGAGCATGCATTAAGTGAAGCACTTAATGCTGATCATCATGAGCATTGATACGGATCTAAAGCTGACGGGTTTGAACTTGACAAACCCGTCAGACCTATATAGAATCCGGCCTCCTTATGCATTCGAAATATATAAATGAAAAGTTCGGAGTTAAGAATAAATGGCTACTATTAATCAGTTAGTAAGAAAGCCTCGTGTGGATGCTAAAAAGAAAAGTAACGTCCCCGCATTGGAATCCTGTCCACAACGACGAGGTGTTTGTACTCGTGTTTATACAACAACACCTAAAAAGCCTAACTCAGCTATGCGTAAGGTTGCTCGTGTTCGTTTGACTAATGGTTTTGAGGTTAGCTCGTATATTGGTGGTGAAGGCCACAATTTGCAGGAACACTCTGTAGTGTTAATTCGTGGGGGCCGGGTAAAAGATTTGCCGGGTGTGCGCTATCATACCGTTCGTGGTAGCCTGGATACCTCCGGAGTAAACGATCGTAAGCAAGGTCGTTCTAAGTACGGTACAAAGAAACCAAAAGACAAGAAATAATTGATTGTAGGAACTAGACATGCCAAGAAGAAGAGAAGTCCCCAAACGCGAGATTTTGCCTGATCCAAAGCACCATAGTGAGTTGCTTGCCAAGTTCATCAACGTGCTCATGATTAGTGGTAAAAAATCCATCGCTGAAAAAGTGATTTATGGTGCGCTGGATTTAATGCAAGAGCGTGTTAAAAAATCCAAAAAAGCCGATGATGAAAGCGGTGAGCAAGGCGGAACAGGTTCAAGCGGAGTTCTTCGTTATTTTGAACAGGCGCTTGATAACGTGCGTCCCAGTGTAGAGGTTAGATCACGCCGTGTTGGTGGTGCGACTTATCAGGTGCCTGTAGAGGTGCGTACTGATAGAAGTATTGCCTTGGGTATGCGCTGGATTGTTCAGGCGGCTCGCTCACGTGGTGAGAAGGGAATGATGCTGCGTCTTGCAGGAGAGTTGATGGACGCCTTTGAAAACAAAGGTTCTGCAGTTAAAAAGCGCGAAGATACTCATAAGATGGCAAAAGCCAACCAGGCCTTTGCTCATTTTAGATGGAATTAAAGGAGAGGTGAGTCGTGTCAACTCCACTGGCCCAATATAGAAATATCGGCATTGCCGCACACGTTGATGCCGGGAAAACAACTACTACCGAGCGCGTGCTATTTTATACGGGTATGTCGCATAAAATTGGTGAGGTACATGACGGTGCTGCAACAATGGACTGGATGGTTCAGGAGCAGGAGCGTGGTATTACTATTACCTCGGCAGCAACTACTTGCCATTGGGCGGGGATGGATGGCAAGTTCGCTCGTCATCGTATCAATATTATTGATACCCCAGGTCACGTCGACTTCATGATTGAAGTTGAGCGTTCCTTGCGCGTGCTTGATGGTGCTGTGGTGGTGTTTGACTCAGTCGCAGGTGTTGAGCCGCAATCAGAGACTGTATGGCGTCAAGCGGATAAATATGGCGTACCCCGTATTGTTTTTGTCAATAAAATGGACCGAATGGGCGCTAATTTCTTAAGAGTGGTTGGCCAAATCAAACAGCGTCTGGGAGCAAACCCGGTTGTTGTCCAATTGCCAATCGGTGCTGAAGATACGTTCAAAGGGGTGATTGACCTTATTAAAATGAAATCAATCCACTGGGATGAAGAATCCAAGGGGATGCAGTTTGAATACGGTGAAATTCCAGCAGACATGCTGGCCCAGTGCGAAGAATATCGCGCGAAGATAGTTGAGGCTGCTGCTGAAGCATCTGAAGAGCTGATGGAAAAATATCTTGAAGGTGAGGAGATTACTGAACAAGAAATCAAGGATGCTTTACGCAGCCGTACCATTAACAATGAGATTGTTCCGGTATTTTGTGGCTCTGCCTTTAAGAACAAAGGCGTCCAGGCTGTTCTTGATGGGGTTGTTGAATATCTTCCTTCCCCAATTGATATCCCGGCTATTCGTGGTACAGATGAGTCAGGCGATGAAGTTCATCGTAAAACGTCATACGACGAGCCATTTTCTGCTTTGGCATTCAAAATTGCCACGGATCCATTTGTAGGAACCTTAACCTATTTCCGTGTTTATTCCGGTGTGCTCAAAAGCGGCGATACCGTATATAATCCAGTGAAAGGTAAAAAGGAACGCATAGGTCGCCTGTTGCAGATGCATGCAAATTCCCGCGAGGAAATTAAAGAAGTTAGGGCAGGTGATATCGCAGCGGCTGTTGGTTTAAAAACAATCACTACAGGAGATACCCTGTGTGATGTTGACCGTGTGGTAACATTAGAGCGTATGGATTTTCCCGATCCAGTAATTGCTGTTGCAGTAGAACCCAAGACAAAGGCAGACCAGGAAAAGATGTCAATTGCATTGGGTAAGTTGGCTCAGGAAGATCCGTCTTTCCGTGTTCACACCGATGAAGAATCGGGACAAACGATTATCCAGGGTATGGGTGAGCTTCATTTGGAAATCATTGTCGATCGAATGAAGCGTGAGTTTAACGTTGAGGCAAATGTTGGTAAGCCACAGGTTGCCTATCGAGAAACAATTCGCATGCCAGTAGAGCAAGAGGGTAAATTTGTTCGTCAATCAGGTGGGCGTGGTCAATATGGTCATGTTTGGTTGAAGATTGAACCTCAAGAGCCAGGTGCTGGTTATGAGTTTGTCAATGCTATCGTTGGTGGTGTTATCCCAAAAGAATATATCCCAGCGGTTGATAAAGGTGTACAAGAGCAATTGCAAAATGGTGTTCTCGCTGGCTACCCCGTAGTTGATATCAAAGTAACCTTATTTGATGGATCATACCATGAGGTTGATTCAAGCGAGATGGCATTTAAGATTGCTGGTTCTCAGTGCTTCAAGCAAGGTGCGTTGAAAGCCAAGCCTGTCTTACTTGAGCCTATAATGAGCGTTGAGGTTGTTACCCCTGAAGAATATATGGGGGACGTAATGGGTGACCTCAATCGTAGGAGAGGTATGGTTCAAGGGATGGACGATTCACCTGCTGGAAAAATAGTTCGGGCAGAAGTTCCTCTTGCTGAAATGTTTGGCTACGCGACAGACCTTCGTTCTGCTACTCAGGGTCGTGCAACATACTCTATGGAGTTTGCTAAATACGCAGAAGCGCCCACAAACATTGCTGAAGCAATTATTAAGAAACAATAAAGTTAATGAGGTATTGAAATGGCGAAGGAAAAGTTTGAGCGTAAGAAGCCGCATGTGAATGTGGGTACGATAGGTCACGTAGACCATGGTAAGACCACGCTGACGGCAGCGATTACAACGATTATGGCAAAGAAATTTGGTGGTACGGCGAAGGCATACGATCAGATTGATGCGGCACCAGAAGAGCGTGAGCGTGGGATTACGATATCGACGGCGCACGTTGAATATGAATCAGCGAACCGTCATTATGCGCACGTTGACTGTCCAGGTCACGCGGACTATGTAAAGAACATGATTACTGGTGCGGCGCAGATGGATGGGGCGATATTGGTTGTATCAGCGGCGGACGGCCCTATGCCTCAAACGCGGGAGCACATTTTGTTGTCCCGCCAGGTAGGTGTTCCGTTTATTGTTGTGTTTTTAAATAAAGCGGACATGGTTGATGATCCGGAGTTGCTGGAACTGGTTGAGATGGAAGTTCGCGACTTGCTGAGCAGCTATGAATTTCCTGGTGACGACATTCCTATTGTTGTTGGTTCGGCTCTGAAGGCGCTGGAAGGCGATACGAGTGAGATAGGGGTTGGCGCGATAGAGAAACTGGTTGAGACGATGGACAGTTATATTCCTGAGCCGGTTCGAAATATTGACAAGAGCTTTTTATTGCCGATTGAAGATGTATTTTCGATTTCTGGTCGTGGAACGGTAGTAACTGGCCGTGTTGAAAGCGGGATAGTCAAAGTTGGTGAAGAGGTTGAGATTGTTGGTATCCGCGATACCCAGAAGACGACCTGTACTGGTGTAGAGATGTTCCGTAAGCTTCTGGACGAAGGACGAGCCGGAGATAACGTTGGAGTTCTTTTGCGTGGAACGAAGCGTGATGAGGTTGAGCGGGGTCAGGTATTGGCTAAACCAGGAACGATTAAGCCTCATACCAAATTTGAAGCAGAAGTCTATGTTCTGTCAAAAGATGAAGGTGGTCGTCATACGCCATTTTTTAATGGATACCGTCCACAATTTTACTTTAGAACAACTGATGTGACAGGTTCTTGTGAATTACCTGCAGGTATAGAAATGGTAATGCCAGGTGATAATGTTCAAATGACAGTTAGCCTGCATTCCCCCATTGCTATGGATGAAGGATTGCGTTTTGCGATTCGTGAAGGTGGCCGCACAGTGGGTGCCGGTGTAGTCGCTAAAATCATTGAGTAA
>NZ_CAAAJC010000036.1 GCF_900640175.1 Legionella sp. W10-070
AAATGCTTTATTTTTGAGAAAAAAGTTTCGATTAAAAACCGCTCTTTATAGACCTCGTTATCAATTTTTCTTGGACATTTTACATGCTTTCTCGATGGGATAACCGGACAACAATTCTGACTCTTCAGGGAGTTAATGAATGGCTGTGAATCATATCCTTTATCAGCAAGTACTAACGTATTGCGCTGTTCTTTTAGCAATTCAGCCGCTTGAGTAATGTCGTTTCTGTGTCCGCCTGTTAGAGTAAATCGAATAGGGTTACCTAACCCATCAACCACAGCATGTATTTTGGTAGTAAAGCCTCCTTTACTACGGCCCAGTGCCTGAGCTTCGTTTCCTTGTTTGCTATAGCCTGATGCGCAAGCATGAGCACGCACAATCGTTGCATCGATCATAACGGCCTGATCATCAATATCACTGACTGAACGCATCAATTCAGACCAAATGCCTCGATCAGACCAAGCTTTATATCGCCTGTGAACCTGGCGCCAATGCCCATAATAATCAGGAAGAAGACGCCATTGACATCCCGTCCGCAATATATACCAAACCCCTTCTATAAATCGGCGCAATCTCTTTTCTTCTTGTGTATGAAGACCTTTTATTCCTCGCAAAAAAGAATAGAGTCGGTTCCATACTTGCTCTGATATGTTATTATTCATTTTGGCAGTTCTTTTAGTGATTTTTCGACGGCAAATCGTATTTCACTATAGAAACTGCCTTTTTTTCAACTAATTAGAAATTTCGTTCACGGAGCCTAGAATGGAAGTTAAGCCATTCGGCATACACATAACTAATGTAGCACCCGGTGATTTTGCTACTAATATAGCAGCCGGTCGTTATCATGCATCCCTGATAAAAGGTTCCCCTTATGAAACCTCCTATAGTACAACCTTACAGATGATAAACGATCATGTGGATAGTGGCAGCAACCCGGAGGAGATAGCTCAAGCTGTCTATCATATTATCCGTACCCCTCAACCTAAGGTGCATTACAAGGTTGGAGCTTTTATACAGAAGTTCTCGATTGTACTAAAGCGAGTACTTCCGGATAAAGTATTTGAAAAATTATTGATGAAACATTATAAATTGTAATTTTGCAATCTCAATTTATTATTCCTATGATAACGAAAAATTATTAATTAAAACCGGGGTTGCCGACATTCAACTATAAAGACTCGAGCGAACTTTGGATGCCAAGCCAGAAACAACACCCTGAGCAAGACGACAGCCTCTAATTATTCGGTAATTTGAAATGGCGCAAAAAACCACAACAGCCGAAACAATTTAACTGATTTATTTTATCGTTGATACTTATGATGTATGATTGTCTTTTGTAGCCCCCAATCGGGATTCGTAATCAATAGGCTCGCGGTTCGATTCCTCTCAATGGCATCAGTAAAGTCCAGGAATTATCAATCTGAACAAAAAATCAATTTGTTGTCTCGAATGCGTTGAGGTTTGGATGGAAAAGAGAGAGATGATTTGAACCGGATAGACTATTTTTTAAGGCTGATGCTATGTTGATGACCTTATTTGCAGTTGCTGGATTTTTCTGCGGTTTTTTAAATACATTAGCTTCAAGTGGCTCAGCGGTTACTTTACCACTATTGATTTTTCTGGGCTTAAGCCCTGAGATGGCTAATGGCACCAATCGTTTGCCCGTATTGGTTGGTAGTATGATAGCCATTTATATGTTTGCAAAATCTGGCAAAATTCATTGGCCAATCGCTCTTAAGGTGGTTATTCCCAGTGTCGTTGGAAGTTTTTTGGGTGCACTTCTTGCAGAGACTATTTCAGCAAAAAGTCTTGGCTTTATCATCACCATTGCAATGCTTATCGCTTTAGTTTTATTGTTTACGAAAACTAAACATGCTTTTTTAAAAGATTTTTCAGAAGAGCCTCGATTTCGTTGGCAGGAAATGTTGCTATTTGTCGTTATAGGCTTTTGGCTGGGGTTTATTGTACTGGATGGTGCAACGTACTTAATGCTTGCTTTAATTCTTGCAGTACGCTTACCTTTTGTTCAGGCAACGGCTATAAAAAATTTGGCTATTGCTTCTTCAACATGTATTGCTTTGATCTTTTTTGCAACGCATGGACATATAAATTGGGAATATGGCATTGTTATGGCGTTAGGCAGCATTGCTGGCGGGGCGGCAGGGGCTAAAGTTGCCATGTTTCCCTGGGCTAAAATTTGGACTTATCGAATTTTAATTTTTATTATTTTAATAGAACTCGTTCATCTGGTGATTAAGTTATACCATAACCTGTCCATGCAATGAGGTGGCTTGGCAGGATAGGCGTGCAGACCAAAATGATATTTATATTGGTTTAATGTCAATTTTCAAGTAAGGTTTCTCATTCCCCTTCCGACCACTTTTACCTCGCCTAATATTTTCTCAGTCGAGCAAGCCTGTATATAACTCTGAAGATATCCTTAATGATAGTCGCACTTAAGTATTAATAGCAGCAGTAGAATTATTTTTTTTATAAAGTATAATAATCAAACAATAAAGGCATTGTATGATCAGAAGGCTAATTTCTATAGCAAGGCACTTCAAGATGCCAAATTGTAGACGATTCAATTTTTGGTGGGTGGAAAAATGGAAAATAGCATTTTGATGAATCTTGGGTATCTATAGGGCGCTGAAAAACTTTAGATCTTCAATACTTTATTGCCTTGAGCAATAAATGTTCTGTCAATCCAGGATGAATGAGGCAAAGCATTAGCGAGAATTATTTTAAGACAAATAGAGGTTTATATGAATATAGCAGGTTGTGCTCTTTGGCTGGGCGAAGGTAAGCCAGGTCAATATTGGAATGCTGTCAGAAGTTTTTTATCACAGAATGAGGAAGCAAAGGTTAATATTTTTTTTAGTAAAAAAAATCTTGATTTACCAGAATACTTAAATAAAAAACACTTATCTGAGAAGGCATTACTTCCTGATTATGAGAAGCTAATTAATCGAATCATTTTTTTTGATATTGATGCCAATAATTTTAAGTACGTACAATGGTTAGAGCAGTTTGAGCCGACACCCTACGCCTTTATTTCTGATTATTTAAGATTCGCTGCTTTATCTCAGTTATCTGTTGAGAAAGATTATAACTGTAGCTTGATAGTTTTCTTTGAACTGGATGTAGAATTTAAAAATTCAATAGAATCCATTAAAGAGGAGCTTGTGCCTGATGCAGTTCTGCTGCCGGAATATGAATCATCTCTGTATGTTATTTTTGTAAACCAGCCTGGAAAAAACGCTAACAATTTGTTGAATGGTGTATTGAAAGTTTATGATGATTTATATGAAAAAGTACTGATTAGTCTGGATGTACAAAACAAACCAGAGAACCTAGATATGCTTGAAAATGAAAAATATATTACAGAAATGTTGGGGATGAGCCTGGAAGCTTTATCAAAAACAGAGGAGAACTCTCCAAAGGAAGTCAAAAAATCCAGCACAAATACCGGTTTTGTTAATTTACGCGGATTTTTTTCGGTAATCCAAGGATTTGCCAAAGATATCTTCCAAAATATTGATGAGGCAGAGGATGAGCAATCTTTATTTGAGGTTGACGTAGGTGGGTTGATAGAACATTTCCCAAGCTCTAAGGAATATGTTTATAGGGAGAATAGTTATAGACTCAAAGTAAGTATATCTACAGATACTTCATTAAGTCAGACAGCTTCCAAGCCGTTACATTCCATTTTTTTCAGTGAACCATCTGATTCAAAGAGAATTAAAACGGCTCCTGATTCTAATGAAGTAGTTGAGCAGAATGAGTTAAAGCCTTGGTAATAATTCTTTCCTTGACAGAATAATCTGATTTCCTTGAATACCAGGGGATATATTCAATATACCTTGGTATTCCAGCCAACTTTAAGAGGTAAATGATGGATAAGCGATATTGGCAGCAGCGATGGGAAGCCAATGAAATCGGGTTTAATCAGTCACAGCCTAATCAATTAATGCAGCGGTATTTTTCACGGCTTAATTTAAAGTCAGGCGCTCGTGTTTTTGTTCCTTTATGTGGTAAAAGTATTGATATGCTTTGGTTGGCTGTTCAGGGTTATAGGGTGATTGGTGTCGAGTTGAGCCAATACGCTTGCCAGGCATTTTTTACTGAAAACGAAATTTCATTCAAGATAATCGAAGTGAGTGACTTTGTCATTTATGCCGGTGATAATATTACTCTCTTTGCAGGCGATTTTTTTAAACTGGATAAAAGCCTGCTTGAGAAAATTGACGCAGTCTATGATCGGGCAGCTCTTATTGCATTACCTCCAGCCGTACGACCACTATATGCCGTACAGCTAACTCAATTGCTCGAGCCAGAAGCAGCTGTTTTTTTGATCACCACGGCTTATGATCAAAATGAAATGCAAGGCCCGCCATTTTCAGTAGATCAAGCGGAAGTAGACCTGCTTTTTCAAAAAAGTTTTACAATTGACAAATTTTACAGTAAACCAATGAGGGAGATATCTCCGCACTTAAAGGCCAAGGGTCTGATGTACGCAACGGAGGAAGGCTACTTATTAAAACAGGCAAGTGAATCTGATTGAGCATCAGGTTAATTTTTTGATATAGGAGTCTATAAAGCTCGTTATCTAAGGCAATTAGGATTATCACCGAAAGCTTTTATTTGGTCATTTGGATTTAATACTTTACATATTTGCTGATTGGTATACTATCTATAGTAAGTATTATTGCGGAGAGTCGTCATGAGTACTAAGCAGCTTACCCAGAAATTTGAAGCCTATAAAGCTGAAGTAGGGAAGATAAAAGAAGGAAACAAGCAATTATCCAACAACTGGTTGATCGAAGAAAATATTATTGAGAAAGAGGATTTGCAGATTTTGAGAAAAGACATGCAATTATCACTTGGTAATAGCACACAAAAAAAGCAGGCAGAAGAGGAAGAGGAAGAAGAAAACAAGAAAAAAAATAGTCTCTGGCTAACCACTTGGTCAAATCGTGAGACGGGGCAACTTCTTGCCTTTAGCTTGGGAGTTAATGGACGAGGTTCGGAAGTTCATGATGTTTCTCATTTAAATATTAGCCTGGATGATTTTATGAATCGTGTGGGATCGATTCTCAGAAATTCTTCTTCTTACCATGATGCAAAAAAAGCAATTGAAAAAGAATATTCTGGTAACGATAAGGCTCCCTTTTCAAGCGTTGATGATTATGAACAGTCCCGTTCTTCAAGTGTGTACAAAACACCAAGACCTACTCCCTTTAAAGAGGACTGGTAATTTACAAGTGTAATTGAGCCTCAAGAGTAATGTCTATTCCACCTGATGAAAAGCCGGAAAATTTGTATTTATTTTAAAGCCAGATCCTCAAGTATTTCCCGGAATTTTTTAATATAATTATTCATCCATATCGTTGACATCATGGGTTCGACATAGCTAAAAGCCCCCCATATTTTATTATTGATGGTGGCAATATGTAGAAAATAGGGGAAATCCCCGATTTGTCGGCCACTACCACGATGAATTCCTGTAACGGCTAAACTCCCAAAGCGCTCAGGAAAGTTAATTTTACCCCAATTACTAATACCAAATCCGGCAGTAAACTCCCTTCTTCCAGAATGTTCAGGTATTTCAAACCAGCTGGCTACCTCATCTATGTCAAATTCTTTAGGTGTTAATCCAGTTAAGTAAAAATTATTATCAAACTGGTATTGATAATGCTGAACCAGATTCCAGAAATCAATCTTTCTATTAATATGATGGATCGTTTTAACCATGCTGATAAAGCATCCAATGTGTTCAGAACTTACAACAGGTTTGGCATAGGAGCGTAAATTAACTGGAACATGAAGAGAAGTTTCCAGCTCAGTTGATGCAAATAACAATGCTGTATTAATAACTGCTGTCATTTTAGCTTTTTTCTCCTTGCAGAGAGCCTGAAGTTTATTGAGTATTAATTCATCAAAGTCACAAAATAGAATTTTGGGCTCCAGATTTTCTGCAGAGAAATTATGAAACTTAAGTTTGGGAGTAGGGCCAAAGAGATTGTCGATGGTTTTTTGATTTTTATTATACTGTGTCCAGCTGATACCAGCAGGGAGATGGTATTCAATAGCGGGAATCAGAGAAAGTTGAATCAAATCGGGAGTTTGTCCCTGTTCAAGTTTTTCATAAAAACTTAATAAGTCTTTGAGTATTGAGAGTTGTGAGGCACCATCTAGGATTGAGTGATGCAAACCGATTAGTAAACAATGATCTTTCAGGTTGGATCTTGAGGTGATGAGCATGCTTCGCCAAAGATATTGATGGATAGGGTAAGGTTCTTTTAAAATCTGTAAAAACTGCTCAAGCCAGGCATTTTCTTCATCAACAATAATTTGCTCAAGGGGAATGTTGTGGAAATCTGCATTGGTCTGAAAAAAATAGCTCTGTATATCCCTATAACAAGTTGCACGTAACAGAGGGTGACGACAGTATAAATTGTAAAATGCTTTTTTTAACAAGAAAAAATCTAACTTCCCCTTGATGTAAACTGCCATGCAGGTATTTGCTGTACCCTGTCCTTTATCGTGAATCAAGGCGCATGCTGTCTCCCATAATCCTAAAGGTCTTCTCATAATAATTCCTAACTAATAATAGATAGTTTATAGAGAATCATAGGTTATTTTACAGATAAGTTAAAATATTTCAGGAACGCAAAGGAAAGTAACAGATGTTAGGCTTCAAGAATATACCAGACTAGGCTATTATACAGAATTGATAATAATATGCAGCTAAGAAAAGAGATACCATGCTTATGCAAAATATAATCGAACCACCATTATTTAATGCCCAGCTAATCAGAAGTTTAGGTGCTACTACTTACCAGGGAGCTGAAATTGGCGAATGTTTTGCCATAGCTAATCAAATAGAACCTGGTAACAAGGAAAGCTGGTATACGCAGTGGAGTGCTTTTGCTGATAAAAACTATTTATCGGCTGAATCTTACCGCAAAGAAGGGATGAATCTGGATGCGAAGATGGCCTTCCTGCGTGCTTGTACTTATTATCGTACCGCTTATTTTTTCCTCGAGGATGAACCTGCTGACTCAAGAATTGAGAAGGCTTTGCAACGCAGCATAGATGCTTTTCATCAGGCGCTTGAGTTTTTTGAGTCGCCTGTAGAAAAAGTGGCGATTCCTTTCGATAATATTACCTTGCCAGGTTATCTTTATATTAATCGATCATCAAATCAACCGAAGCCTATTTTAATTGATACCGGGGGAGGGGATGGAACAAAAGAAGAATCTTTCTTTAGTACGGCTGCTGAAGCACTGGAACGTGGTATACACTGTTTAACGTTTGAAGGTCCCGGCCAGGGTAGTGTGTTACGTTTAAATAAGACTCCTTTTATTCCTGATTGGGAACGAGTCATTGAAAAGATAATTGATTTTATCGTCCAGCGTCCCGAAATTGATCAAAATAAAATTATTCTGATTGGTCGAAGTTTTGGCGGTTATCTTGCTGCACGGGCAGCAGCAAAAGAGAAGCGTATTGCTGCTTGTATTGTTGATCCGGGTATCCTGGATTCGAGCAGCAGTTTGGAGTCAAAATGTAAATTATTAATCAGCACACAATGCCCTGAGCTAGAGAGTGCACCGTTGGATCAAATCATAGAGCATTTAATGGAAACGGATGAAAATTTGAGATTTATGCTCGCAAGCCGCAAATGGCGTTTCGGGGCAAAAACTATTGGCGAAATGCTCCAGTTAACGCGCGCATATACCGTGGAGGGATTGGTCGAAAAAATTCAATGTCCCACCCTTGTTTGCGATAATACATTAGAATACATTACCCCGGGACAGGCCAAAAAATTCTATCAGCAATTACAATGCAAAAAACACTATGTTCTTTTCAATGCTGAAGAAGGGACAGGTGGTCATTGTGAACCATTGGCGCCCAGGTTATTTAGTGCAAAAATGTACTCATGGCTTGCTGCCAACCAGCTATTGTGAGTGTCAGGGAAAAAGATGGGAGAATCATCAGAAGAGAACGTTAACCTTCAAAATATTTTGGTAGATAATAGAAGGCTTCTCCTGGAGCATCAATCCCCAAGGCTCTCAGTTGTTGGGCTCGGGTAATGATTGTTGCTCCTTCCAGTAAGTTATAGGCGATTTGCTTTACATTTCGATACATAAGTTCTGATAAGAACGTTTCTTTTACCCAACGGTTAAATGAACCCATGGCAGGGCCGCACCATATCTGATAATCCATGACTCGTCCTTCATCGCCAATAATTGCCCAACGGCTGCTTTGACCAAGGTAGCTTCGGAATATTAAAGCCAATTTATATTTTGGATTAGGGCGTGTCCTCAATTGAAGCCAACTTTTTCACCAAAGGATTGCTTCAACCCAATCAATATGATTTTTTAATAATCTTAAAGATTTGATTTCTCTTATCATCCAAATCATTGAAATGCAACTTTCCCCATCTCATGTAAAATCACTCGATTTTAGAAGGATCAATTTAAAAGTGGTTCGATGTGTTTTAACGGATGAAATTTGGGAGCAGATTCAACGAACAATGAAGTTATTTGGATGCCACTTCTGGAAAAATGACCGTAACATTATGGAAGCAATTATTTGGAAGTTAAGAACAGGCGCGCCTTGGAGGGATATACCAGAGTCGCTTTGCCAACGGAAAACAGCATATAACCGCTTTAATTGATGTCAAATATTATAAATTTTTTGGTTTTCGGCAATTCTCAAAAACATTTGTAGGGAATCAATATAACGCTTCTCTTATTCCTATGGTACTTGAAATAAGAAACGCCACCTGGATTAATCAGCGAATCACTTCTAAATCTGAATATGACTTTGGCAAATGAGTGCTAAATTTTAGGTTATACAATGACCCTATGTCTGGGTAATGTCCTATTCCCCGGCTTGCCGACATTCATTTTTAATATTTTCCTCGCACATTTGTACACAATTGCTGCCACCGGCACTCTGACATTGATTAATACATTGTGGTAGTCGCTGCTGTATACACAGCGTTTGATCATCTGCTTGGGTTTGTATTTCTTCTTCAGAGATATCTGCAGCGTGAGCAGGTAAAAAAAACATGAATACAAATAAGCTAACGAGAAATATTTTCATACAGGAATTTCCTTATTCATCTTAATTTAAAATTTAGCACAAGAATGAGGAATGTCAGATGAGGCTGGTCTAAGAATTTAGTTTGAAAGTTCATCCAATTTTTTCCCGGTAAGTTGTTTGGCAATTAAATCAGAAGAGCCTCTGGTGAAATGTTTAATAAGGAGGCCATCCATTGTACCTGTTTTTGTAAACTGTAAACCTTTACCAAAGAAATTATCGAGATTCTGATGGGTTGGAAGCGGGTCAACATCATTTTTAAGCAGTACAGACCAATCGCCGATATGACCATGGACAAACCTGACTTTAAATCCCCCAGAAGGTTCAGTAATCAATTCATTACCCACAGCACGATTCCAAAGTAAGCGAAACAGGGGTTGAGTAAGCGGAATCGGGTGATCTGGAACTGCAAAACCTTCTGATTCTATCAGTTTTGCTAATTTTTTTTCCTGGAGTAAGTGCAGAACGCCCTGATTAATCGCATTAATTGTATGAATTAAGCTTTTAAGGTTGTTATCCTGATAGTAAATATTAAATTTTTCTGCGAGTGCTTTTACCGTTTCCAGACCAACAGGGGCATGGGAAAATAAAGTCAGGTTCCCTTCAGTAGAAAGGGTATAGCCGATAGCTTTAACCATTGGTATGTAATTTTTTGTCACAATGCGACGGATTTCACTTTCTTCAACCAAACCTTTTTCAATAAGGATTTGCATATTGCCAAGTGATTTGCCTTGAACTTCGAAAAAATTATACCGCCCGGTAAAGCATGCTCTTTCATAATCTTTGATAAATTCTGTGCTGTGGTTGGATAACATAATCTCGATGTTTACATCTGCTTCGTAGAGTTTTTTAAGTACAAACAAGGTAAAATAGTCGTTTTGGCCTCTGTCAGCTAATTCATCACCAATCAAAGTGATTGCTTTTGTATTGTCTACTTTCGCTTTATTGATAATTGTTCTAAAACAGGAAATTTTTTCAACTGAGAGACCCTCTACAGGGGTATTATAAATGTCTCTTAATTTATCGTATTGCCCAGAAGAAAATTGCAGGATTCTTTCCTCAATCAGGATGTAGATTAGCTTAAGTGCGTTGCCATGAAGGTCACCTAAGCTTATGTGAGTGCAGGGGGACTCAATAGCCAGGGGGCAATGGTTTAAATCCGCTTCTCGATACTTTAAGACCATAATATAGCCTAAGTGAATTTTTATGTTGATTGAAATATAATTGAAGAAATTTTATCAATTTGACTCGATAGTTGTTTCTCAATTTATATCTACTCTAATAATTATATGCTATCGGTAAAGGGCAGATCGCTCGCTGACAGCATTACAAGCCAAGAGATTAAACATGCAAGCAGTTGATGTGGTTGTTATAGGTGCTGGTGCGGCTGGTTTGATGTGTGCTATTGAAGCGGGAAAACGTGGTCGCAAAGTGGTTGTAATTGATCATGCCAACAAGGCAGGGAAAAAAATTTTGATGTCGGGTGGCGGACGTTGTAATTTTACTAACTATAATGTCGATCCTGCTTGTTATATTTCCCATAATCCTCATTTTTGCAAATCGGCATTAACGCGCTATACACAGTGGGATTTTATTGAGTTGGTTAAAAAACACAAAATTCCTTTCCATGAGAAGACCCTGGGGCAATTATTTTGTGATAATAAATCGAAAGATATTGTTGATATGTTAGTTGCAGAAAGTGAATTATCCAAAGTACAAATTAATTTAAATACGTCAATTGAACAGATTAAGTTTATAGAGAATAACCATTTCAGACTAAGCACTTCTCAGGGTATATTCCATTGCCATTCCCTAATTATTGCAACAGGCGGCTTGTCAATTCCTACTATGGGAGCAAGCCCGCTTGCTTATAAAGTGGCAGAACAATTTGGTATAGGCGTATGGCCTACACGAGCAGGGCTTGTTCCTTTGACTTTTGATGTGAAAGAAAAAGCGTTTTTTTCGCAGCTGTCAGGGATTAGTGTTGATAGTCTGGTGGATAATGAACGCACTGGATTTCGAGAAAATATCCTGTTCACCCATCGAGGATTAAGTGGCCCGGCAATACTGCAGATTTCTTCTTATTGGTATCCTGGAGAATCTGTTTGTATCAATTTATTGCCTGATGAAGAAGTGAACTTATTATTAAAATCTGCACGTCTGACAATGGCACATAAGAAAACCGGCTCATTTTTAGCGATGTATCTCCCCAAACGAGTAGTGGAAATATTGATAAGCGAGGAACTAATTGAAAAAAAACTCTCTGATATTTCAAATCATGAGATCGAGCTGATTGCATCGAGATTAAACTGCTGGATGATTAAACCAAACGGTACCGAAGGTTATCGGACAGCGGAGGTAACGTTAGGGGGTATAGATTGCAACGCACTTTCTTCTAAAACAATGGAAGTTAAAACCACCCCAGGCCTTTATTTTATTGGCGAAGCAGTTGATGTAACAGGATGGCTTGGCGGTTATAATTTCCAATGGGCATGGTCATCGGGCTGGGTTGCCGGGCAAGTAGTATAGTCAATCTGATTATTCAACGGTTGCGAAATAATTGAACGCCGCTTTAACCTGCATTAGAACAATTACTTGGATGAGGTATTCACAACGTTATCCACAGAAATTGTGGACAAGTAGTCGGTGTCGTGAAATATTTTGTTCACAAAATAATCGATAAATCTTCATTTAACGCATTAAACGCATGACTAAACAGCTTGTTTGCGGTGTATTACTGATGGCACTATTCAACCGCAAGTTTCCTAAAGGAGTCATCGTGCACACCGATCGTGGCAGCCAGTATTGCTCAAAAAAATACCGAACTATACTGGTTAATAACACACTGATTGATTCAATGAGTCGTCGTGGGAACTGTTGGGATAATGCCATATCAGAAAGCTTTTTCCATACGTTGAAAGTCGAGCTAATTCATCAGAATAATTACTTACATAAGGAGCAAGCACGTAGAAGTATTTTTCAATATATTGAGGGGTACTACAATAAAAAAAGAAAGCATTCTTCTATTGACTATAAAACACCATATGAGGTTGAATGCTCTAACAAATCCGCATAAATCTGTGTCCGTTACATTGGGGTAAGATTACTCCGTATAGAAAGCCATTCATCAAAATCCAACTCATTCGTCTTTTAAAAACATGAGGCAGCTTCGCTGCCTCAAAAGAAGGGATAAAGGGGTAAAGTGCTAAAAAGCCCGGACACATCGAACAGCTTCAAAGGTGTTTTTGGAGAAGACGTTGACGTCACCCGATGGGAAGAGCACGTCCCACGCGTTGGGGCTGGTGTCCTGCGACGAACTCCAGTAGAAGGTCATGAACAAAAACCCGCCAAAGTTACAGGGATTTGCCAAGTTGGAACACAATGCGTTATGGACTGCAGACAGCTCATTTCTTGCAGGAAGATACCAGTCTGCACTGATGTTTTGACAACGTCGGGCAGCACAATTGTCTACAGAGGTACATCCAGCGTCATTATTTATAATGTTAGTGGTATTTTGCGCCCCATCGTCTAAGTCAGTAGCAATATCGTTGAATTGACTGCTCCATTGGCTTAACTGATCGAAAGCGGCAAGAGGGCCAGTTACTACCTTGCCACTGCCTCCGCTCTCTTCAAATACCAGCCCACCTAAATGAGAAAAGGCAATCAACGCTTGTGGACTGTTGGCCGTGTTGCTACCGCTGACGGTAATCGTGCACGGTGCGTAAGGCGTGTTAGAAGTCAGTTCCAACATACAGCTGGCTCCAGGTGCCACACTGGCGCAATTGCTGTCATCAACAGACAGGTTAGGGCAGGCCGCCTTATCGCTGACCGTAACCGCATTGGCATTCACAGCACTGCCCACATCATTAGTGACTTCTAAAGAAAGCGCCGTTCCTGATACGGTAACGACCCTGCTTTGTTGTACAGGATTGGTGATGCTTATCTGTGGTTGGCTGGTCACCGTCACATCGACATTCACCGTGTTGGTATTATCCCCTGCGATGGGAATAGTGGTTGGCCCCTCCTGGGTGGCCGAAGCAAAAGTAATCGTACAGCTCGCTCCAATCGCAAGGTTCGCGCCACACGTCGTGCTTTGTACGCTGATGTTGCTGCCTCCTGGAATGGTTGCAGCCACATTCTCTGCCGCAACCGGAGAGCCTGCATCATTGGTCACAGTGACATTGCCTGTTGAATTTTCAGCAAACAGTAATGTGGTCGGATTGACGGCAATTACCGCATCCGTTATCGGCGGCGCCTGGGTGATGCGTAAAATATTGATGCTACTGGGGCGATAACACTGGCTAGTAGAGCCTTGTTGGCAAACTACGGGGCCATCCATAACCGAACCGTTTAACTGACTGCCGTTTATCTGTAACGACAGGATGCAGGAATTTTTGCCTCTGAGTACAAAAGGATTGCCGCACCCATTAAGACCCGTGGTGACTTGCGTAATGCCTCGAATGGGCTGCATGGTTAAGGTATGCGGCTTGCTGGATTGATTGGTGATTCGGTATTGCACCATTGCGGTACCATTGGCAGGCACTGCAATCGTGGTGGCCGTCAGTGGCTCAAAGGTCCACAATGGAGTCCCTGCAAAAACTGTTGTCATCATGAACACTGAGCACAAGAAAGCCAGTATTCTCTTCAAAAAAATTTTGTGCTGTATCGTAGCATGGCCTTTGTCCTTATGCGATGTAAGTCAGATTAAACAAAACCCCATTGGTGTAGAGGTGATTAAGGGCTAACCCTGAATTCGTGGTTTGCCCCAAAGCGCGACCCAGCTCGCTTTTACCCCAATCAGCAAACTCATAACCAACTCCTATCTGCCAGTGGGCGCTCAAGGCTTTTTGCACCCCAGCACCCAGCGTGTAGGTGAAAGTGGTTTTGGTGTTGTTGCTGAAATTAGCATTAGGCAAGGCTTCAAAAATCAAGGGCGTATTGGTAAAGTTATGGGCGCGGTTAAAGCCAACCCCAAAGCTCGCGCTCACCCAGGGCATGAGCCAATGGCCTTTATCAAGCAACAGTTTGCCTTTGACTGCTACCCGAGTGTTGCGTACTTTGTAAAGGTAGCTGTAATTATCAAATTGAGGGTCGGCATCATCCCATATCACACCCTGCAGTTTGGCATTGCCAGTGGTGGCGGCCGCTAATCCCAATTGCCCCAACCATTGAGAAGTCAATGATTTTTGCAGGCCAACAAACAGTTCGCCCGAGGCAATAGCATTGGTGGATTTTCTAGCTGCATAGGTCTTTTCAATCTCTGGCGCCAAATAAAAAGTCTGTGTCTCACCGCCCCTGGCCCAAATGGACCCCGCGGCTATTGAACCAACCCAGGTCCAGTCTTTGGCGGGCATAACAGGCCCCATGGTACCCGCAAATGCGGTACTTCCCAACACACTAGCTGTTGCTATAGAAAGAAATAAACGATACCTCATAAAGGCTCCTTGCAAAGTAAAAACGATTTATTATGTGAAAATAGTACGCAGTCAGCAGCAATCGATTGAAGTAACAAGGGAATGAATGCACAAACATGCAACATACGATTTAAGCAGAGCAAAGAGAGGAAGTAAAACCCTGAATAAAGAAAAGAAACACAATAAAACATAATGGAGTAAAATGAAAATAAGGGAAAATCTATTGCTGCTCGCTGATTACTGATAATGGTCCTGTCATTGGGCGTTAAGAGCAAGTCTTGTTTGATATCTAATAAATGGTTCATTCCCTGCACCAGCATCCTATATGTTTGTTTAATATTGAAAAACTATTCCAAATTATGATACTTTTTTTAATGATTTAAAATCAAAAAATTCATTCAATTTTTATCCATCAAACGCGCCCCAAACAAATCATTCGTCTTTTAAAAACATGAGGCAGCTATGCTGCCTCATAAGAAAAGGGGGTTAGGGGGTAAAAGCCCGGACACAACGAATTCTGCGTATAGCGATCTTAGTGGCGTCGCCCTGGAAGCCAACCAAGAAGAGCTGGAACCAGGCGCCGTTCGTAGGATTGCCGGAAAACTCGGTAGAACTCCAGTATTCGTCATCGGAAAGATCGCCTAAATTCCTCGTATACAACGTTGTATATAAGTTGGGGTTGGTAGTGCCACAACCAGCATCAAAACCATCCATAAATCGTCCCAACTCGCAAATCGCCGGCATGAACCAGTCAGTAAAGCCACCGTCAGATAAATCTTCACAGAGTTGGGCGGCAACGGGTGGGGTTAAGCCCGCGGCAATAATGCGAGCCGTGTTACACTCTCCATCGTTCTTACCATCGCAGGAGCCTGGGCCGGGCATAGATGTTTCGCTGATGCCCCCTACCTCTACTGTACTTGGGCCCCATCTGACTCCTGTTGACTGGTCACTCAATGCCGCCACTTTCCCACCGATACTTCCGGTATTGGGAGTAGCATCATTGACAGAAAACAAAAACCCACCCTGATAGATACAGCCGTATCCTAATACCAGAACATTGATATCTGTGGAAGACGCATTATCAGCACTGACTGTGA
>NZ_CAAAJC010000037.1 GCF_900640175.1 Legionella sp. W10-070
ATCAAATCAATGTGGTTGGGATTTCAAGCTCTAGGAATTGCTGCAGAAATGTTCAAAAATGTTTTGTCAATAAAAACTTAGGGCCAATTGGAAGCATAAAGCGCGGGAAGTGGGCAGTTTAAGTTGAAATGTCAACAGACTCTAATAAAACATTAACTTCATAACCATAATTGAATCTAAATGATTATTTTTATGCCACCCTGCTTATGCAAAAAAAAACTCGTGTCAGTTTTATTTTACTGATTAGATATTTAGAAGCAGTTGTCATGGGACTATTTGAAGAACATAAATGCCTATAAAGAGCCCATTAACAGTATCATGCAACCTGATTCCCGTTATTGAGGTTTCAATTTTTCAAACTGAGCGTTTTCTGGAGTGAGATTGTTAGATACCTATCGATAACTTTCTTTTGACTTTTTTATCGTTTTGGAGGGAATTAAACGTTTTTAATGTTGATTAAGCGACAAGGTAACTGATAATAAGTTTAAGTTAGAAAAACATTCTGAATGTACTTCTTTTTGAACAGATAAAACTACTGCCATTAACTGGATACTGCGAAAAATCGCCGTATCAGACAACACAGATTAATGACAGTAAGCGTTAAATTTCCATTAAGTCTTTTTCTTTTGTACTCAATAAAACATCAATTTCTGCAATATATTTGTCTGTTAACTTCTGGATCACTTCGCCTGCTCGTCGCTCGTCATCCTCTGAGATTTCTTTAGCTTTCACCAACTCTTTAAGATGATTATTCGCATCACGACGAATATTACGAATTGCTACACGACCCTGCTCACCTTCAGCACGTACAATTTTAATCATTTCCTTGCGACGCTCCTCAGTCAATGGAGGCATCGGTACACGAATGGCATTACCTGCCGTTGCTGGATTTAGTCCCAAATCAGAAGTCAAAATTGCTTTTTCGACTGCTGCGACCATCGATTTTTCCCAAGGAGTGACCATTAAGGTACGTGAATCACTGGCGTTGACATTGGCTACTTGATTTAAAGGCGTAAGATTACCATAATAATCAACTTGCACATGATCCAAAAGACTGGCATTAGCACGGCCAGTGCGAATTTTTAATAAATCAGTCTGTAAAGTCTCCACAGATTTTTTCATACGCTTTTCAGCGTCCTGCTTAATATCATTGATCATGGTCTGCTCCTACTATAGTTCCAACCCGTTCGCCGAGAACAATTTTCCTAAGTGCATTTGGCGCTCCCATATTAAATACCTGTAAAGGCATTCCATGCTCCTGGCATAAACAAATAGCTGTCAAATCCATTACCTCTAATCCATCACTTAACACCTGCCTATACGTTAAAAAATCATAACGAACAGCCTGGGAATTTTTAACGGGATCGTCAGAATAAATTCCATCAACCTTTGTCGCCTTTAGCACAACATCAGCACCTACCTCAATAGCACGCAAACAAGCAGCCGTATCTGTAGTGAAAAAGGGATTGCCAGTACCTGCGGCGAAGATGACAACATGCCCATCACGTAAATGGGTAATCGCCTTGCGTCGATGGTAAGGGTCAACAACCCCAAGCATTGGAATTGCAGACATAATACGCGCCGGTAAATCAATACGCTCAAGAGCATCACGTAAAGCTAATCCATTCATAACCGTGGCCAACATGCCCATATGGTCGCCCGTTACGCGACCTAAACCAGCTTCTGACAACGCCTTTCCACGAAATAAGTTACCACCGCCAATAACCAAAGCAACCTCAACACCCATCCGAATAAGTTCAGCAACCTCATTAGCTATTCGATCAAGGACCGATGGGTCAATCCCAAATTGAGTTTTTCCCATCAGTGCTTCCCCGCTATATTTAAGCAGGATGCGTTTATATTTTAATTGCGATTGATTATCGTTCATCATCAATCACGAACCTGTGCCATCACTTCTTCTACGAAGTTATCTTCTTTCTTTTCAATGCCTTCGCCTACCTCAAAGCGTACAAAAGAAATCACTTCAGCATTGCTTTCTTTCAACAATTGACCTACTTTTTTATTAGGATCTTTTACATAAGGTTGACCTAGCAAACTCACTTCGTCGATGAATTTATTAATACGGCCTTCAATCATTTTATCAATGATTTCCTGAGGTTTACCGCTTTCACGTGCTTGAGCAGTAAAGATATCACGCTCATTTTCAATTGCTTCGGCAGATACCTGCTCATGGCTAACTACCATTGGGCGGCTGGCTGCAATATGCATGGCAATATCTTTAGCAAGTGTTTCATCGCCATTTTTCAAAGCCACCATAACACCGATGCGATTGCCATGCAAATAATGACCAATTACCCCATCGCAGCTCATTTTTTCCATACGGCGTAATTTGATGTTTTCACCAATTTTAGCAATCAATTCTTGCCTGGCTTGTTCAATAGTTAAATCAGTATCCATCAATGGCTGTTCTGCCAATGTATCCACATCACTCGCCGAACCAGATAAGGCTGTCTCGCCCACTTTAGTCGAAAAGTTAATAAAATTTTCATCGCGAGCTACGAAATCAGTTTCGCTGTTAATTTCAAGCATCACTGCCGATTGGCCATCTGATGCCCGACTAATGACAATGACACCTTCTGCAGCAACCCTGTCAGCTTTCTTATCTGCTTTAGCTTGACCTGCTTTGCGCATCTCCAGAACTGCCTGCTCAATATCTCCGTTTGTTGCAATCAGGAATTTTTTACATTCCATCATACCGGCACCAGTGCGCTCACGCAATTGCATAACCAATGAAGCGCTAATTGACATATCTAATCCTCCATATAGCAAAAAGGGGACTTACTTCCAACTGAATCCCCTTTTTATTTATCACATAATTTCGGTTCGTTTTGAGAAAGTCTCCATTTACTAATTTCTCATTACGTTTTTTAAATACACATCAGTGTAATTATAAAGTTAATTATTCATTTGCTGTTTTTTCTGCTGCTTTATCATTTGCAGGAACTTCAACAAACTCAGCATCTGAAGACGCGCCACCAACAGTGTTACCACGTTTGGCATCAACGATGGCATCAGCAATACAACGAATATAAATTTCCACTGCACGCATAGAATCGTCGTTGCCAGGAATAACATACTCGATGTTTTCCGGGTTATTATTGGTATCAACCACACCGATTACAGGAATCTTGAGTCGACGTGCTTCTTCCACTGCAATATGCTCAAAACCAACGTCAATTACAAAAAGAGCATCAGGCAAGCCGCCCATATCTTCTATGCCACCCAAGCTACGATCCAGCTTTTCCAGTTCTCTGGTCAGCATTAAGGCTTCTTTTTTAATCATATTATCAAATGCGCCTTTATCACGCATTTCTTTTAATTCTTTTAAGCGAATAATATTTTGACGAACAGTCTTCCAGTTGGTCAGCATACCCCCTAACCACCGATGGTCAACATAAGGCATCCCACAACGCTTTGCATGCTCACGGATACTATCCTGAGCAGCTCTTTTGGTGCCAACAAACAAAATTTTAGCCTTATTTGATGCCAGACGGCCAACATAATTGGTTACGTCTTTCATCATTGGCAATGTTTTTTCCAGGTTAATAATATGGATCTTATTTCTCGAACCGAAAATATAGGGAGCCATTTTAGGATTCCAATAACGGGTTCTATGCCCGAAATGAGCTCCTGCTTCGAGTAATTCACGCATGCTTACATTCATTTAATTCTCCAGGGTTAAGCCTCCACGCCCCCCATACAGTACCCTTAGTTATAACGGGACCCCACTATATGTGACGAAACGTGTGTGTCGTTAAAAGCGCGATATTTATACCATAATGTGAGTCCCTCAGCAATGACATTGACTTTAATTCTTTTTTTTTTGATGATAGTACAGGTGGTTTTACACAAAACGAAAATCACGGTCTATACTCACTCCTGAGTCTAATAACATCAAACCAAGGATAGTAAAAATGAAAAAAATATCGCTAGTTGCATTTCTTCTTTCGTGCATGATTGGACAAACAGCTTTTGCTGCCGCTAATCAGAATGCTGTAAATTCTGCCCAACCAGCTTCCAATTCTCAACCATCCAATGATAATGCCTGTCCTGATCGCATGAAAAAAATGATCGATGGTCTAAATATGGATGCGGCACAGCAAGCCAAGGTCAAAGCAATTAAAGATCAACTGAAAGAAAGCCAAAAAGCAAACTGGGAGCAGATGAAATCCATCCGTAGCCAAATGCATGACCTGATCCAATCTGACACACTGGATGATTCAAAACTAAACAGCCTGATTGATCAAAAGAAAGAGCTACTAGGACAAATGATGAAAGCGAAAGTCCAGGCAAAACAGCAGATTTATAGCTTGCTCAATGATCAGCAAAAAGCTCAATTCAAGCAAATGATGAAGCAAAAAGAAGAAAACCGCATGATGAAATATAAGAAATGCTAATTCTGCTACCCCCCGATTACGGGGGGCTTTTCCAACCCCAATCCCAGATCATCTTGTATTAGTTCTAGCATTGCAGTTGCTTCTAAATCGCTGTACTCGAAGCAAATAATATCAAAAATTATTAAGCATAAGCACCTGTCTCTGGAAATACCGTACTTTGTAATCGCACTGCAGATATCAAGGATTATAATTGAAGAGATGCTTATGTTATTATAGATTTTTTTGCGGATTAAAACGATGGCAGTAACAATTAAAACCCCTGAAGAAATTGAAAAAATGCGCGTTGCCGGCAAACTGGCAGGTGAAGTACTGGAAATGATAGGTCCCTACGTGCAACCAGGGATTACTACTGATGAATTAAACACAATCTGTCATGAATATATCGTCAATGAACAAAAAGCAATTCCTGCACCGTTGAATTATAATGGCTTCCCAAAATCTATCTGCACCTCAATCAATCATGTTGTTTGTCACGGCATTCCCAGTAAAAAAGTATTAAAAGATGGCGATATTATCAATATCGATGTGACTGTTATTAAAGACGGTTACCATGGGGATACCAGCAAAATGTTTTTTATAGGAAGCCCTTCTGTCAAAGCCAGACATGTAGTAAATATTGCACATGAATGCTTGTTCATCGGTATCAATATGGTTAAGCCAGGCATGCATCTGGGTGATATAGGCCATGCGATTCAGCGACATGCCGAGGAAAATCGCTGCTCGGTAGTACGTGAATATTGCGGCCACGGGATTGGCCGTATTTTTCATGAAGACCCCCAGGTACTTCATTATGGTATCCCTGGTACTGGAGAAATTTTAAAACCAGGAATGACATTTACTATTGAACCCATGGTTAATATTGGTAAACACCATACTCGCCTGTTACCTGATAACTGGACTGTAGTCACCAAAGACCATAGTCTTTCAGCACAATGGGAGCATACATTGCTAGTTACAGACGATGGGGTTGAAATTTTAACCTTACGCAATGAAGAACGATAACCACCTCCTAAAAAAATCCATTAAACAGTTCAAGGATGAGCTATGTGATGAATTTCGCCAAAAAGGAAACATTACAGAAATTACTCGAAAACTGGTAAGCTTTATTGACACCATTCTCATCAAACTTTTTCATAACAGTAACCTGCATCTCGATAACCAATTTTCTTTAGTGGCTCTCGGCGGTTATGGACGCCGTGAACTGCAACTTTACTCTGATGTTGACTTACTCTTATTGCATCATGAGGTAATTACAGAAACCCATGCCCAACGAGCCCAGTCCTTCATCCAGGCTTGTTGGGACATCGGGTTGGAAGTAAGCCACCAAATCACTACAGTCAATGCCTGTGCCGAACTGGCAAGCCAGGACTTAAGTGTTATTTCAAGTATTCTTGACATGCGTTTACTTTGTGGCAGAGGGGCGTTAATAGAAGAACTGTCATACCAGACACACCCATTGCACATGTGGCCAGGAGAGCAATATTTTTTTGCCAAACAACAAGAACAAAACCAGCGCTATGCCAAATACGGCGAAACTGCCTATAATCTTGAACCTAATGTAAAAAATGGCCCTGGCGGACTTCGAGACATTCATATCTTACTCAACATCAGCAAACGCCATTTTGGTATTAACAAACTTGCTGAAGGAATTAATAACGGCTTTATCACTGATAAAGAATATGAAGACCTGATATTTTGCCAGTATTTTCTTTGGCGAGTACGCTTTGCACTACATATGCTGGCTGGGAAACAAGAAGAACGCCTTTTATTTGATTACCAGATCAAACTGGCCAATTTGTTTGGATTTACGGACACGTCCAACTCATTAGCCATTGAGCAATTCATGAAAACTTATTTTAATGTTATAAAACGCATTCGAGAACTCAATGAAATGTTGCTGCAATGGTTTACTGAAGCCATCGTTCATCATCAGAAACAACAGATTATCCCTTTAGATAACCATTTTCATCTGGCTAATAATTATATTGAAGTAACGCATCCCCAGGTATTTATTCACAGACCTCAAGCTTTATTGGAATTGTTTTTATGGATTGCCAAACGTCCAACTATTCAAGGTGTACGTGCAAATACTATTCGTTTAATCCGCAAGCATCTTTATCTGATGGGTAAAAAATTCCATTCCGCCAAATCAGGCGTAAAAGACTTTATAGCGTTGTTTAAAACCCCTTCAGGCCCCTATAAAGCACTTCATCATATGAATCGTTATGGCGTTTTAGCCCACTATCTGGATTGTTTTGCCGCAGTGACGGGTCAAATGCAATACGATCTATTCCATGTCTATACAGTCGATCAGCATACATTGTTTGTTATTCGTAATCTTTCCCGATTCCTTGAAGCAGACTATAAGCAGCACTTTCCTCTGGCAGCCAAATTAATGTCAACAATCAAAAAACCAGAGATTTTGTATTTAGCCGCGCTGTTTCATGATATAGCTAAAGGGCGTGGCGGTGATCATTCTGAGTTAGGCGCAAAGGAGGCCGAGCAATTTTCATTCCATCATCAACTGGAAGATGAAGATAGAAAACTGCTGGTATGGCTTGTACATCAGCATTTGCTGATGTCCCAGACAGCACAACGTCAGGATATCTATGATCCCAAGACAGTGCATGATTTTTGTTCGCTCCTTCCTCAACCGGAATATCTGGATTATCTCTACTTATTAACGGTAGCAGATATCTGTGCTACAAACCCTAAACTGTGGAATGCCTGGAAAGATTCGTTGCTAAAAGAATTATATCAATCCGCTCATTCAACCATGCGGCAGGAAAAAGCCTTGATGGATGAAACTACAGTAATTTATTCACGAAAAAAGCAAGCAATGGAACTTTTACTTAAAGAGGGGATTTCTCAGGCTACTGTTGAGCGTCTCTGGATTAACTTTAAGGGTAAATATTTTTTGCATGAGCCAGCAGAAATTATTGCCAGACACACCCAGGCTATTATTCATTGTGATCAATATCCTCTTGTATTAATTATGCCCCACTATAGCCAGGGCGGAACCGAAGTATTGATCTACATGCCTCACCGTGCTGAGCGCTTTACTATCGCCACCACCGTACTTAGCAATCACTACGCAACCATCCAGGAAGCAGCTATCTTAACCTGTGACAATAATTATGATCTGGATACTTATATCATCCTTGATGAACAACATCAGGCATTTTTTGATGAGAATCGCATTAGAATAATTCGAGAGGATCTGGTTAAACATCTAGCCAGTGATACCAAGCTTCCTGCCACTTCAAAGCGAAGAGTCTCACGCACCCAGGCCCACTTTAACTTATCTCCCAAAATAACTTTTACTGAAGATCGTGAGCATCAACATACCCGCTTATTCTTGGTTACCACTGACAGACCAGGGTTACTTGCCAAAATAAGCCACATTTTCTTAACACAAAATATTACGTTACATAATGCAAAAATTGCCACTGCTGGCGAACGGGTTGAAGATATGTTTTTTATATCGACAAAAACGGGCAATGCTTTAAGTCAGCAGGAGAGAGAATCTTTAAAACAAGCACTAATCACTGAATTAACCAAAACATCAGCAACATAATCGCGCTCCCGCTAACCATAGGCAAATCACAAAGCATGAGCTGAGAAAGATAGTCAATTCAACGGCGGTTACCAAAAAAATCAACTAACAAGTTTGCGCAATTTTCCTGGAGAATTCCTTCATCAATTTTTACTTGATGATTTAAAGGATAACCTTGCAGCAGATTATAAACTGATCCGGCAGCACCGGCTTTGAAGTCACGTGTTGCAAAGACAAGACGCTTTATACGAGCATGAACCAAGGCACCCGCGCACATCGCACAGGGCTCTAAAGTGACATAGAGCGTGGTATCCAATAAGCGGTAATTCTGAAGATGCTGGGCAGCATCACGAATAGCAAGAAGCTCTGCATGCGCACAAGGGTCGTTCTTTTGCACCACCTGATTCCAACCGCGCCCTATTAAACAATCATCAGCGCTGACCAGAATAGCACCAACAGGCACTTCCCCCTCTTCTTTTGCTCTTAGCGCAAGCTGATAAGCTTGCGCCATCCAGACAGTATCATTTATTCCCATTCAATCGTTGCTGGTGGCTTACCAGAAATATCATAGGTTACTCGCGATACACCAGCAACCTCATTAATAATTCGATTAGAAACGTGTGCTAAAAAATCCCAGGGAAGATGCGCCCAATGAGCAGTCATGAAATCAACCGTTTCCACCGCACGCAGGCAAATAACATAATCATAACGCCTGCCGTCACCCATAACCCCAACGCTTTTGACCGGTAAAAAAACAGCAAAAGCCTGACTCACTTTTTGATATAAGTCAGCCGTTTTCAATTCCTCAATAAAAATAGCATCAGCCTGGCGCAAAATATCTGCATACTCTTTTTTGACTTCCCCCAGAATACGTACACCCAACCCAGGACCAGGAAATGGATGACGATATACCATGTCATAAGGTAAGCCAAGCTCCAAAC
This sequence comes from Legionella sp. W10-070, assembly GCF_900640175.1. GTDB lineage: Bacteria > Pseudomonadota > Gammaproteobacteria > Legionellales > Legionellaceae > Tatlockia. Next base: position 8,916 of record NZ_CAAAJC010000037.1, read on the forward strand.
CTATTTTGCGCACCTCATCTTTAAACAACTCACGGATAGGCTCTAATAACTTCAGATTCAGCGTCTCAGGCAAGCCACCTACATTATGATGCGATTTAATAACCATGGAAGCATTGTTGTTGGTAGCTGCCGATTCAATTACATCGGGATAAATCGTACCTTGCGCCAGCCACTGGACATCGGGGATATGCTGAGCCTCTTCATCAAAGATCTCGATAAATGTATGACCAATAATTTTGCGTTTTTTCTCAGGGCAATCGACTCCGGCCAAAGCCTCCAGAAATTTTTTCTCCGCATTTACTGCAACAATATGAATCCCGAGATGCTGACCAAACATCGTCATCACTTGTTCTTTTTCATTGAGACGCAACAATCCAGTATCAACAAAGACACAAGTCAACTGTTTGCCGATCGCTTTATGGAGCAACGCGGCAACCACCGAAGAATCCACCCCGCCAGATAGTCCCAGCAAAACCTGCTGCTTGCCTACCTGCTTGCGAATAGTTTCAATAGCCTGCTCGATAATATTATCAGCAGTCCAGTTTGTATCAGCTTGACAAATATCAACCACGAAGCGTTGTAAAATCCTTAACCCTTGTAACGTATGGGTAACTTCGGGATGAAATTGTAAACCATACCAACGTCGAGCTTCATTTGCCATTCCTGCAATAGGGGCATTGCGAGTCTCGCAAATAACCTCAAAACCAGGCGGCAGTTGGGTTACCTTATCACCATGACTCATCCAAACATCAAGCAAAGCCCCACCCTCTTGTGTGGTACGATCTTCAATACTGTCCAGTAATTGACTATGCGCATGCAAACGTAATTCAGCATAACCGTACTCACGAATAGCTGATGACTGTACTTCACCACCAAGCTGAACTGCCATAGTCTGCATTCCATAGCAAATTCCAAGCAAAGGCAAATCTGACTCGAATAACCATTCCGGTGCTCTTGGATTCGTGTGAAGAGTAGCGGTCGAAGGACCTCCGGATAAAATTACCCCACATGGAGTCAATGTCTGCAAAGCCTCGGTTTCGATATTATAGGGATGAATTTCACAATACACTCCCATCTCGCGCACTCGTCTTGCAATCAGCTGGGTATATTGAGAGCCAAAATCAAGGATGACCAGAGGTCGTTGTTTAATATTTTTCATTATTAATTGTCAACCTGATAATTGGGGGCTTGTTTAGTAATACTGACATCATGAACATGTGATTCACGCATACCCGCGTTTGTCACCTGAACAAATTTTGCATTTTCATGAAGCATTTCAATAGTCTTACATCCGGTATAGCCCATACAGGAACGTAATCCCCCTATTAATTGGTGAATAATGGTCTGCACAGGCCCTTTATAAGGGACTCGTCCTTCAATCCCTTCGGGAACTAATTTCTCAGCACCCTGACTTGCATCCTGGAAATAGCGATCGCTTGAACCCTGTGCCTGTGACATTGCGCCAATCGACCCCATCCCTCGATAGCTTTTATAAGTACGTCCCTGGTAAAGTTCAATCTGGCCCGGTGACTCTTCAGTCCCGGCAAACATTCCTCCCAGCATCACTGTATCTGCCCCAGCCGCTAACGCCTTGCATACATCGCCAGAAAATCGGATGCCCCCATCCGCAATTACAGGCACTTTCCCCTTCACCCCCTTGGCAACATTAGCAATCGCACTAATCTGTGGCACACCAACACCTGTCACAATACGGGTCGTACAAATTGAACCAGGACCGATACCTACCTTCACTGCATCAGCTCCTGCCTCAACCAGCGCAATTGCAGCTGCGGCAGTAGCAATATTTCCGCCAATCACCTGAACAGAAGGGTGACGCTTTTTTATCCATGAAACCCTGTCTAAAACACCTTGCGAATGGCCATGAGCCGTATCGACAACTAATACATCAACACCAGCCTCAACCAGCGCATCCACTCTTTCACCCGTACCTTCGCCAACGCCTACTGCGGCACCGACCCGTAATTGTTCGGCACTGTCTTTACAGGCAAATGGATTCTCTTTAGCTTTTTGGATATCTTTAACCGTGATAAGACCACGTAAATGGAAAGCCTCATTAACAACTAATAATTTTTCAATACGATGCTTGTGTAAAAGGCTGCGGATTTCTTCACGACCTGCTCCTTCCCTGACAGTAACCAAACGTTCCTTTGGTGTCATTACCTCTCGAACAGGCAAGGACAGATTCGTCTCAAAACGAATATCCCTGCTGGTAACAATGCCAACAAGCAGACTCCCCTCAACTACAGGAACACCGGAAAAATTATGCTTGGTCATCACCTCAAGTAATTCTTTAACTGTAATCTCCGGGGTTACCGAAATAGGATCCTTTACCATCCCACTTTCAAATTTCTTCACTTTACGGACTTCTTCCGCTTGAGCAGAAATACTCATATTTTTGTGGATAATACCAATACCGCCTTCCTGAGCCATAGCAATAGCCAGGCGCGCCTCAGTTACTGTATCCATAGCCGCAGAAAGCAAGGGGATATTTAAATTAATTTCACGGGTTAGTGAGGTCCTTAGAGAAACTTCTTTTGGAAGGATTGTTGAGTGGGCAGGAACCAACAACACGTCATCAAAGGTCAGTGCTTGTTGAATAATAGAAAGAGGCATACCACACTCCTGACATTAATTTAACCGAACATTATATGAAAATCATAGAAAATAGCAATAGGAGCGTTAGAACAAGGTAAAATTATCGTAGTTCCAATTAGGCGATGTTTTGTGTAAAGTAGTTCATCCTGAACATAACGAAGGATCGCCTGTATAAGAATCACGATCAGGGCAATTTTACGATTAAAATAGGATTTTTCCCTGGCCTGAATTAATTATTAAACGTTGAACCCCAACTTTTCATTGCATTATGTTCCCTTAAGGCTTCTTTTCTGGCATATGGATCCTCTGCATCAAATATGGCTATTCCCAATTTTGTACATTGTAATTTTATTTTAGCTAAGGTCTCTTCATCGGGAAACAATTCAGCAAGCCTTTGAGTAGCAACAGTTACTATTTTACCTTCTCTCATTTGCTTTCTAAACTCTGAACGTTCATCTTCTAAACTTATCCTTTTCCTCTCAGCAATTTGTTCTTTGATATATTTTTCCTTTAAACAAGGTTCTTTGAAAGATTTGATGATTAATTGCAAATTCTCAATACAAGAAAAGATTTTTTTAACTAAGTCTGTAATCACTTCTTCGCTTGGATTATGTTTTTCATTCCAGGATTCAAATTGCTTGGCTACCTTTTCAACAGCAGTTTCATCCTCATGAATTGGTTTCCCATCACGCATGGAGCGAAGGCTAAATTTTAATTCATGGTAGTCACGTTGCACGCCATAAGAAGATGTTTCACAATTAGCTTGCTTTTTTCCAAGATGGTCAATCAAGTCAAGTAATTCGTCTCTAAAGAAATCCCCTTTCAGTAATAAATAGTATTCATAACCCCTGATTGACTCCTCATTCTGTAAGTTATCAAATAATTCCTTTTTCAACGAGTCTTGATCCAGGGAAAGAATATCGACAAGATGTAGAATGCATAGTTTTTCGGTTTTATACCTTGTTTCTATGGTATTGGCAATAAGTTCTCGAACCAATCCAAGTTGCTCTGCCCTGTCAAGTTTTGCAAACAACTCATCCACAGACTCTTCCCAGAACTCTTTTTGCAATAGTTTTATTATTTTTTGCAAGAGAGTCTCTTTTTGGAGATTCATAACTGAAGAAGGCGAATCCTTTAGTGCATCAGGCGATACTGAGGTAGCAGACTGTTGCATTACTATGGCAAAAGAACTGCGTGCCGCGCCTTTATGAGTAGTTTCGTCTGCAGAATAAAAGAATGAATCCCCATGTAAACACTGATAAAAAAATTCTTCCTGCTGTTGATAGTAATCTACATAATAATAGTTACCCGGATTGGCCAGCGCTTGATTGACTGAGATTCTTAAGCTCTGTATACGCTTGTCTACGGGTTTAACAAAAGGAAGAAAACTAAAAAAATTTCTTACTCTTATGGTGAATAAGCCAGGTAATTGATAATTAAGATATTCAAGTAACGAATCAAATTGCATAATACAAAAACCGTAAAGAAAGCTCCCATATTGTACATTTTTAAATCTAAACAATCAATTGGATTATAAAAAAGAAACTCTAGTTCGTGTTGAATCACATTAAAGGTAACCCGACCCAAAATTAAACAAGTCTAAAAAAGCATTCGTTGCATCACAATTAAGGTAACCCGAGATTGTGGAG
>NZ_CAAAJC010000038.1 GCF_900640175.1 Legionella sp. W10-070
CTCAGCGTTCAATCGCTCCTCAGCATACATCTTTTTTAAGCGGCTGTTTTCTGCCTCCAGTTCCTTTAGTCTCGACATCATTGGAACATCCAGACCACCATACTTAGCTCGCCATTTATAAAATGTCGCTGAGCTGATTCCATGCTCTCGGCATATATCCGGGACTGGAAGACCAGCCTCTCCTTGCTTCAATATCGATATGATTGGGGTATCACTGAATTTTGATCGTTTCATGCAGAATCTCCTTCCATATACATTACGAGAAAATTCTACTTTTGACATCAATTATTTTTTGGGGGGATTACCATGTATCTAATTCTTTTGACTTTTCATCTGTTGATATTTCTCTATTGTTTAATTTTTCTCGATTAATTAATAAAGGTTTTTGCCAGTTTACAACCTTTTGTAAATTTTCTAATTGAAAATTCAAGAATTCTTTTTTGAACTGAATTTTAACCTTTTTACTTATACTTGATTGGTTAAAGGCTTCATAAATGTCAGGCACAGGAACGGCACGCAACAAGACTTCAAAAAGGTAAGATTTGTTCTCAACACTTTGCCTTGATAGATTAATATGGTTGCCAATTGTCTCCCGACTATCAACATAAAATATATTTTTTCTCTCTATATTGTCTTGATTGTATCTCTTTGCCAAAGCATAAATTGTTGTCGGGTTTTTATTGAAAGCAGTTTCTGTTTCTTCCTTTTTTTAAAAAAGTCTATTTTTGCCAAAAATAACATCAAGGCCTTTATATAAATTATCCAACCGCTCCTTAAGCGTTATTTCAGGAAATGGGGAGCACTTAGACAACAGGATGTGAGAACCAATGAAGGTGGATAAGTCTATTTTTTATTCATTGGATACCTCTTTATAACTGTTAAAAATAATAACAAATTTAAAGAGGTGACACAGTTATTTAAATGTACAAGGTAAGTTTCCTGTGGTTCTATTGAAACCAAAACCTGGGACTCGACATTCAGGACAATTCGTTGCGATTCTTTCTGCAAGTTTGTGCGCCAATTCATTTATCGCTGTCATTCGGGTTGGATTTACCATCGCACGCATGTCCGTAGCCATTAAAAGCTCTTTTTCATGCTTAAATCCCTATTTTAGGGAAGCATTTAATAGGTTCCTTTCATTAATACCTTTGGCAATTACTTTCCTGGAGAGGTTTTTTTGCAGGGTAAGTTCATGGCTTGGAAATTTTACTTGTTCTAAAAAACCAGTAATGTCCGTTTCTTCATTGATAACCAATGTATTATAATTTGTTTTCATCGTAGTGAGTTGTTCAGCAATGAGCCAGTTGTTTTTTCTGTCAAGAAAAACCATGATTTCATGATCAGCAGCGACAAATGGAAGGCCTGGATACGGACCAAAGCTTCCTTCGCTGGCAATACTATACTGATAGCCAAACGCATCGCCCGCTTTTTTCGCTTTTAAGATGCAGGTTTCATAAGAAGGCAAAGGTCTGGGAATCTCACCTGTAAAAGTTCCAAATTGATCGGTATCAAATGCTTCAACGTGAATATTACATCCTAATTTATTAAAAAAAACTCCGGAAATCGCTTGTTCTTTTTTATGTTTAGATGCTAATAAAACCGGTTGATTTTTATAACCCACTTTTATCCCCCTATGATTAACTTAGGAAAAATAATCAATTCTTGCGACAGAAACATCTGAAACGAACACCACACCCATCTTCTCTCCAGTTTAATAAGCTAACTTCCATTCGCCATTTAACTCTAGCTTGTAGGGTAAATTATTAATTGGCTCAATAACCATCAGGTGCACCCAATCATTAAAAAACAAGGTTTTTAAGATAGATTGCTTAGCAATAATATCGCTAACCACGGCTCGTTTTCCGTAAACTATGGTTAATAATCGTTGCGGGGAATGGTAGGCGGTTTTATCATCATTCATGACCGACTGAAGTGGCAGCCCATGCATAAGATCACTGCCATTTCCTTGAACAATGCCAATTTTCCCTATGACGTTGTGAGTAATTTTACTTCCACTGCCATACATAACGTTATTGACGGTAGAAAACAAGTACTGGGCGTTTATCCATTGAGCAACCACCATTGGGGCAGTCAATATCGTCTCTAGTAAAGAACCATCAGCATCTTGGTCCCAGTGATAGGAATGTAAAAAACATCGGCCATTAAGATTAACATTTTCCGTTAAAAATCGTGGGGCAATAATAAAAGCGGCATTTCTTGCAAGGCCCCACTCAGGGCGTGTTTCAGACCAGTCAGTACTTCGACGCTCAATGTTTGTAACTGTATTGAACCCTTGTAAATTTTGACTGCGCTCAATATGATTTTTTGCTTTTGCTTTTTCTAAGTCCTTCATTAATTGCTCTAAAAGAGCTGGATAATTGGATCGACTTTTGTCTGAAAAATAAATTTTAATCGTGTCGGTAGTCGTATCGTGCTGGGCGCCAAGGAAAATCGTATCTAGTGGAATATTAATGCCTTTTTCTTGCAGCTTTTGACGCACAGTTTGCTTATTGAGGATCTGGGCCAGTAATTTTGCATTGACCCCACCATGGTTGCCACCGCAAGCGCCACAATCCAGTGCTGAAGCGTAAGGGTTATTTTGTGTGGAACTTCCATGACCACAAAGAATAATAATTTTTGCAAAATTTTCTGTTAATCCCATCAGTTTTAAAGTGATATCTGCATAAGTGATTTGCTCGTTTAAGTTGATGCCGCTTTCCAAGTGCTGATCAGCCTCACAAACAGGTTCCGTTTCAATTGTCGGTTTAATGACAGGGAGTATTTTATTTGAGAAAAGTGAGAATGAGTTTATTGACTTCAAGAGCATCGCGATACCGCACCAGAGTCCTAGTGATTCTGCCAGAGCAAAAGGAGTAGAAAAATTACATTTCAATTGCTGGTAAATTGCCTTTAAAACATGAGAAATATTTTTAATTTTTTGATTTGATTTTGCCAAACCCTCATAGGAAGAAATGGGTTTTTCTTCAATATTAAATCGCGGTTTTAATAAAACCGGATAAGATTCTTTCATTTTTCCACTGTCATAATCCTTAACACGAATAGGTAATCCAAAAAAACCTGCAAACCCCAATGTTTCGTAATTCCCTAGTTGCTCAATAGCTCTACGATAGGGCTCAGAACGAACATCAATGCAAAAAACCAATTGTACATCAGCTCTTTTACTTCTGGTTTTTGCTGTGTTTAACTGAGACAAAAGAATTTGCAAAAGATATATCCTGTAATTATCTTCGTTTTTTTTCAGCTTTCGGATCATTTGCTTGACTGGCAAACCACCTTTCACTTTTTTTTTTGTGCTGCCTCGGGCCATAATAAGCAAGTAATAACTAATCTAACCGCCAAAAAATCCAATAGATTTACGGACTTTGATTCTGTACTATTGTTGTTACGCCATTCACTCCTCCATTTAACAAACCCTGCCCAACCCGGTAAATAAAATAGAGTTTCCTTGATGAAGGATTCCTGCCTATTTTTGGAAACTTGTAAATCATTCAGGCATTGCCTGACTGCAAGCCCTGGGCTATCGGGCAAGGCCTGCAACCAGTTTTTTAGCTCCTTTTTGTTCTGATGAAGCTGGTTGTCAAAGGGCGCCAGTTTCAAAAAGCCGAAGTAAAATCCTTTTTCACGATGCGGTAAATTAATAGTCCCCTGTCCCATATCAAGAAAAGCACCGCACCATTTAATCATTTGTAAATTAACCGCTTTTAATTGCTCGTTATCAGCTGATTTTTTTAATAAAGCATCGCTGTATATTATTGCTTCTTCGAATGGCATCGACTCAAGCCCATGCAGTGGATTACAAGCAATAAATGTCTCTAGAGGCCAGACTGGCGTAATGAATTGGGCACAGTTTTGCACCATTTTCTGAATTTCTATTTCGTCATTTTTTACTTTAAAGTCCATCGCTTCTTGTTGACTACTAATGATTTTTCTCGCTTCTTGGTTGTTCATGAAATCTCCTTAAAGAGGTCAAAATTGATAAGTATCTCGGATTGCAGTAATTGTTTTAGGGTGGGGCTGGCTTTGGTTAAGCATCATCATGTAAAACCTGCACCATATTCTTGATTCCTGTATTTTCTTAACCGGGAAAAAGTTAAAGGCAAACCAGGTCATTAGGAAGAAAATCAAAATAATCCAATGCAGCATATTTAATGTTGTTATACGAAACCCGTCTAAATTAGGAAGCACAGACTCTATTAAATGAATACTTTCGCCATATAAAATTCCAGAGAAAAGGGCGATGGGTAAAATTAAAATACACTTTTTAAATCCTGGGATATGGCTTTGCATCGTAAGAGTTATCTGTGCTCCAGTAACAAATACTAAAGCCAGCAGAAATGTAGTGGGATCTGGAAAAAACATTGGTTTATCGGTTATATAGGCAAAAGCGCACATCGCTAATAAACCACCTGCTGCGGATAATATAATAGCAACGAAGCTATTTGTTTTTAAATTATTTTCAGGTTTAGTTTCAGTAATGACAGAGCCTGAACTTAAAAAGAGGTAAGCTTTAAATAGACCATGCCAGCAAAGGTGGGTTATAGCCGCAGAAAATAAACCCAGGCCGCATTGCATCATCATGAATCCCATCTGCGCCATTGTCGAGCAAGCGAGCATGCGCTTAATGTCGTTTTGGAGCAGTTTCCATATACTTCCCAAAAATGCAGAAATAGCTCCCAGCAGAAAAAGAACGGTCAATAAACGTTGATGTATAGAAATTAAAGGCGCAAATTTTACAATCAAGATGCCCCCTCCATTTACAAGCCCCGCGTGCATGAGAGCAGAAACTGGCGTTGGCGAGTTAAGCGAACTGATAAGCCAGCGATGAAAAGGCCATAAAGCAGATTGCGATAATGCAGCTAATAAAATCAGGGTTAAAGACAGGTTGGAAAGCTGTGAAACATCATGATTAGAATGTATTAAAAACTCAAGCGATGTCGTATTGTTTTGTAAATACAAAAACATTATCGCTATAAAGAGGAAAAATGAGCCAGACATTAAAATTTTTAAAGCCAATGAACCTGAATTTTTGGCCGCTTCCCATTTGCTTTTATGGATCATCAGCAAGATTAAAAAAACATTGCTGAATGTCCAACCAATCCAGAATAAAAAAATATTGTCTGCCAATACCCAGGTGATAGCGCTTAAAGTGGTTGCAGAAAGAATAATAAAATAACGGCGGTAGAAGCGGTCACCTGCCATGTAACGTATTGAAAACCGGTGAACTATAAAGCTAACAAATACAATTAACGTACAAATTAATATGTTTAGTGGTGTTAATCGAAGCAGGAAAAAATTTATGGCAACAGGGGAAATTGAATTACCAATCAAAAGCAGTGCGCTTGCAATGCCCCCCCCTCCTATTAGAAAACCGGCAAGTCTTGCTGTTTCATCTTCTTTTTTCTTCTTAAGGAAGAAATGAATAAAAAGTGCCGCAAAGAGGCAGAACAGGAGCAGCAAAAGCAAAATGCATAAAATTGTTTCCACACCATTTACCTATTAGAACTATTTATAATAGAATCGGAATATATTAGCCATGCTGATATAAGTAAAATTAAAAATATTAATTGCATGCATTAGGATTTCTAATGAATCTGGATACGATCACCTTACAATGCTTTTTAGCGGTCGCCGAAACTCAAAGCTTTACAAAAGCGGCTCATAGAATAGGAAGGACTCAGTCTGCTGTCAGCCAACAGATTGCCAAACTCGAAAATTGGCTGGATAAAGCTTTATTTAACCGTGGTCGTGAACTCTCTTTAACAAAAGAGGGTGAATCATTTCTTGGCTATGCGAAACGAATCTATGAGCTGCATCGCGAATCAATCGATCATTTCAAAGCTCCGGAATTACAGGGAGAACTCAAATTTGGCTTGCCCGAAGATTTTGCAAGCATGATGCTATCCGATGTGCTGGTGGGATTTACCAGACTTCATCCGCGTGTGATGTTAAATGTTCAGTGCGATCTGACCCTGAATTTAATTGAACGTTATAAAAAAGGTAAATTTGATTTAATCTTGATAAAAATGAATCAAGAATATGATCTTGGTGACAAACTTCCTGTTTGGAATGAGCCCGTAGAATGGATCGGAAAAAAAGATCTTTTACCTCCTTTAGACACAAGCACCACCCTGCCATTAGTTCTTTCACCTTCGCCTTGTGTATATAGAGGCAATGTCATTGATTCATTGGACAAATATTTCTTAGATTGGCGTCTTGTCTATAGTAGCCCTAGTTATTCCGGAAAAATGGCCGCGGTCCGGGCAGGATTGGGAATTACCGCTATTCAGCGAAGCTTAATCCCCAATTATCTCGACCGACTGGATTTTAATTTCTTACCTCCTCTAAAGGATATACAAGTATCTTTGTTAAAAAATACTGACGGTAACAAAGCCGTTGAATCGCTTGAATATTTTATATTGCAAAAATTAAAGCACTGATGTTTTCATTGAGATAACTGGCAATGACTAAAGAAAAAACAATTGGTTCAATTAAAGAAGTTTTAGATAACTCAACGGTAGCGTCTATTTTGATAATTAGCCTGCTGGCCAGTTTATTATCATTAACCATTCCCGTTGCAGCGCAGACCTTAATTAACCTGATAGCCTTCGGTAAGCTATTTCAGCCGGTGTTCACACTAAGCCTCATGGTCTTTATTTTTATGATGGCATTAGGGGCTTTGAATGTTTGGCAAATCATCATAGCTGAGGTTATTCAGCAAAAATTAATGGTTAATATCAGCCTCAAGCTTACCAATCAATACAATCATCTTTCCCTGGAAAACTTTTCCGTTCATTACGGGCCCGAACTGGTCAACCGCTTTTTCGAAATCGTTACTATAAAAAAGTCACTTGCCAGTTTACTTCTTTCCGGTATCAATCTTTCCCTCCAGGTTATCTTTGGATTAATACTGCTCCTTATCTATCATCCTTTGTTTCTGATATTTGATGCCATTGTTATTTTAGGGATTTTTATCGTGGTTTTCGTTCCTTACCATAAGGCAAAAGAGAGTGCTGAAAAAGAATGTATCGAAAAGCATAAAGTGGGAGCGTGGTTTGAGGAAATTCTAATCAATCGCTTCTTATTTCGTTTTAATCTCTATCATCGTTTTGCAACTCAGCAAACTGACAAACGATTAGTTTCATTTTTAAAAGCAAGAAATTTACATTTTAAGCAATTACTAAAGCATCAAATAGGATTTCACTTTTTGTCCGCTTTTGTCAGCAGTTTACTGTTAGGTGTTGGTGGCTATCTGGTCATTCAGGATCAATTAAGCCTAGGTCAGCTTGCTGCTGCTGAAATTGTATTAGGAAGTTTAATTTATAGCTTTAAGCGCTTTGGCAACTTACTTGAAAATTATTACGACATGATTGCCTCTGAAAGCAAAATTAAGTCCGTCATAGACCTTCCGATCGAAAAAATCGAAAATCATATCAATGATATCTATAACCCGATTCAAAACATTGAGATTCGAACGCATGCCGAGGCAAATGCTCGTGCAGACGCCAATAGCCCTTTATTGGTTTTTTCCAATAATCCGGATCACTGCCAAAATTTTACAAGAGAACTCCTTGGTTTCAGAGAGGTCAAAGAATTCAAATTTCTCATCAATGACACGGTTTGCAACAGAAACAACCTGGTGTCCATCCGGCAAGTCAGTATGCTTATATCTCAGCCCGAATGGTTTGCTGGAACGATTTATGACAATTTAGTTCTAGGTCACAGACATATTGCCAATGAACAGATTATGACGGAACTAAAGTACTTTGATCTCCTTGAAAAAATAATGAATCTGCCAAAGGGTTTACAGACCGTTGTTTATGAGTGGAGAACCATTTTATCATATTATGAATTAACCAAGCTCATGTGTATTCGTGCTGTTCTTTTTAACCCTCAGCTGTTGATTATCGATCGTGCTTTTGATGTTCTTGATTATGAGCTTCTGGATAAAATAATGACCCATCTGCAAGAATTAAAAGCAACGACATTAATTATCGTTAGCCAAAATAAAAATTTTGGCTATATAACCAATCGCCTGGTACTTCCCTCATGAGACTACATGCAGCAAAGATGATTAGAAAATTGCCAAAACCTCAGAAAATAATAAAAATACTCATTGTTTTGCTCATTTCCATTATCTCCTTTTTAAGTTTTATCCCTTGGCAGCAGTTTGCTCTGGGGAATGGCCGGGTTATTGCATTTTCCCCGACTGAAAGACAGCATACCGTGGACTCTCCTATCAGTGGCCGTATAAAAAAATGGTACGTTGATGAGGGCATGGAAGTTAAACCGGGTGATTCAATCGTTGATATTTCAGATATTGATCCCGAGCTGTTGAAGCGTTTAGAGATGGAAAGAAAAGCCATTTTATTTCGTGTTGAAGTTGCGAAAAAAGCGATTGCTGCATCAAAAGCCAATCTTGAAAGGCAGAAAAGCTTGTTTGGCGAAGGGATAAATTCAAAACGCCAGTATGAACTTGCCCAAATTGAATTTGCTAAATATGAAAATCAACTAGCCCAGGCAGAAATTGATAAAGTAAAGATTGATACTCGCATTGCCCGCCAGAAATCACAGATAGTTGCTGCCCACGTTGCCGGTACAATATTTAAACGACTCAGCGGAGAGCACAGTGTTGTAGTAAAAAAAGGGGATGTTTTGGCAGAAATTATACCCGACACAGAATCACGTGCTGTGGCTTTATGGGTTGACGGCAATGACATTCCTTTTGTCCGACTCAATCAAAAAGCACGTTTACAATTTGAGGGTTGGCCTGCAGTTCAGTTTCGAGGATGGCCTGGAATTGCTGTTGGCACCTTTGGAGGAAGGGTTTCCTTCATTGATCCGACAGATAATGGACAGGGGGATTTTCGTGTTGTTATTTTACCCGACGAACCATGGCCTGAACCCATATTTTTAAGGCAGGGAGTAAGAGTGCATGGATGGATTCAATTAGGAGAAGTTCCTTTATGGTATGAGCTCTGGCGTCAATTTAATGGTTTTCCACCAGAGAGCACTTTTACAAAGAAGGCGGCATGATGCGTGCTTCATTGCATTTTATAAAAATAACCACCACCGCTTTCTTATTTTACGCTTTATTTTTTAGTGCAATTTGCTTTTCTCATCCCTCTAAGGACTTAAAACTTGAAGATGTCTTAACCAGTGTCAACAGTTATTATCCGCAGATAAAAATCGCCTTTTTAAAAATTAATCAAGCAGAGGGAGATTATATCACGGCTTTAGGACGCTTTGATCCCTCTTTGAATGCCTCCACTCGCTCCCAACCCTTTGGTGGCTATGTCAATCACTATGGGGACACCGAACTTAATATTCCAACACTTTATAACGGTTTAACATTTTTCACAGGCTATAGAAATGGCCGGGGAGACTGGCCCATTTATTATCAAAATTATTTAAGCAATTCCGGCGGAGAATACAGAGCTGGGTTGTCGTTTCCCCTTTTGCGCGACCGACTTATCGATAAGGAACGTACAGGCTTGTTCACGCAAGCAGAAACAGTATGTATCAAAAAATATGATGCTGAAGTCACTAAAATCAATATTTATCAGGAAACAGTAAAAGCCTATTGGCAGTGGGTTGAGAGCGGTTTACAGCTGCAAATCTATAATGAACTGTTAGATTTAGCGAGAGTGCGGCAAAAAGCCATTGAAAAAAGAGCCCATGAGGGTGATTTAGCAAAGCTCGATATTGCTGAAAACATGCAGCTCATTTTGCAACGTGAGCAATTCTGCAATCAGGGTAAAATCGCTTTAAGACAAGCGGCCATACAATTATCTCTTTATTATCGAAATAAGGAAGGCAAGCCTGAAATACCTCTTGAAAGTCAATTACCCAAGTTGTTGCCAAGCCGCTCATTAAACCAAGCAAAGATTTTCGCGCAATTGGAAAAACATCCGGCCATGAAGCAACTACAGGCTTATACGAAAATAGCAAAACTAAAATTGGGTCTGGCACAAAATGAAATGCTGCCAAACTTAGATGTCACTGTATCTACCTTCAAGCAATATGGCAGCGGAGGAGATCCTTTGTTAATTCCGCAAGCAGCCATGATGGGTTTAACGCTTAAGTTTCCCCTATATCAAAGGGAAGCGAAAGGAAAGCTGATTAGTGCTCAAAATGAACTTCAGGAAATCCATACAGAAATTAAGTTTCTATATGAGAGGTTAAAAAACGAGCTGTCAAAATTGTTTTTAGGTATAAAGCTGTATCATCAACAAGTATTTCTTCTTGAAAAAGAATTGAACTTAGCGCATCAACTTCAAGCTGCTGAAACCAAAAAATTCAATGCAGGGGACAGCAGCCTGTTCCTGGTTAATCAGAGGGAGCAAGCCGCTGCACAAGTGGAGCTGAATTGGAACAATGCGCGAATAAAATTACTTGAAATGAGTGACTTATCGCGTTTTTTTTCAAATACATTGATTCATAATGACCGTTAGCAGTGGAACCTATCAAACGTAGATATATTTTGACCACATTGATCAAAACATGGAACCAATGATGCTTCCAAGAAAAATATCGGTTAATAAAATCAGGAATATACCTCCCTTATAACGAAACACGAGTATTAAGGCTATCAGCATAATAAACGCTGAACCATAATCAAAGTTAGACCAGATAGGCTAGTAACTATCAAAGACAAATAGTTGAAATTTATCTACTTTGCTGAACAGGGTATTGATGGCAAACCAAAGCGAGAGGTTAAGAATAACACCAACAATTGCTGCTGTAATCGCAGTTAATATAACATGAAGCGTTTGTATTTTTCTTAGCTGTTCAACATAAGGTGCGCCGACAAATATCCATAAAAAAGAAGGGGAAAAAGTAACCCAGGTCGTTATAATGAAGCCAAGAATGCCCGCCAGCAATGGACTCATGCCGCCAGCATCGCGGTAGGCAGCCAGAAAGCCGACAAACTGTACGGATTGAATCAGAGGACCAGGTGTCGTTTCAGCCATACCTAATCCATCCAGCATTTCAACGGGCTTTAACCAGCTATAAGTTTGCACGGCTTGTTGAGCGATATAAGATAAAACCGCGTAAGCGCCACCAAAACTTAATACTGCTGTTTTACTGAACAAAAAAGCCTCTTGATGTGCACCCGCTATAAGAAAAATAAACAAAACGGGAAGAGGCCAAATCGCCAAACACTGCTGGTTTTTATCAATTGCACTGTCGAAAATGAAATAGTATGAAAATTTTGATTAATGGTTGTTTCGTTATCAATATTGAATGCCAGATTAAATCGATTGAGCAAGTAACCTATTAATGCGGCACTCAGAATAACAATTGGAAAAGGGATATTAAATAAAAACAAGGCAAGGAAAGCGAATAAAGCAATGATGTAATGACTTTTGGGCAATCCGAATAAGCGCACTTAGAACAATTGCGATAGAGACTGTAGATAAAATTGTGTAACTGTCTATCATAAAAGCCTTTGAGGCTAAGGATAGAGAGTAATGAATAGAGAAGAATTAGAAACATTTGCCCGCGAAGCGGCAAAGACATTAAAGACTGAAAAAGATCTGAATGATTTCAGTCAAATGTTAACCAAGATTACAGTTGAGGCAGCGCTTAATGCTGAGCTTGATGAGCATCTTGGTTATGAAAAGTATGAAAAATCCAGCACATCAAATAGCCGCAACGGATATAGCAAGAAAATCTTAAGAACTGAAGACGGTCAATTTGAGTTAAATACTCCA
>NZ_CAAAJC010000039.1 GCF_900640175.1 Legionella sp. W10-070
ATCATCAATGACAAAGCGGGACATCCAGTTACTCCATTTTAGCATGGAGCCTTTTTATCAGATTTTTTATCGTTTGAAAACTTTAAAAACACACCCTAGAAAGTTTATCCAATTTAAGTGCGCTAAATCCATATAACATTACTTACTCACAGATCAGGTAAATTGTCTAGATAAATTTCAATTTTACCCTTCCTCTAAGATACAGAGACAAAAACAGCTTGAAATCAGTCTTATTTTCAACTATTTTCTATTACATTCTATATTAATAGGTTATTTTCCAATGACTGACGATGACATAATGCTTATTAAAGATTTGGCGAACTATCTGAAAATAGCGGAAAAAACAGCTTATCGGTTTGCCTCAGAAGGTAAAATACCAGGCTTTAAGGTAGGGGCGGCGTGGCGTTTTCGTAGAAGTGAGATTGATCAATGGATTAAAAACCAAGAGCAAAAAGCCAAAAAACAGAATACATAATAAGCAGCAATTAAATAAGAGAGTCGAAATGATTACAGGCGAAATTAAAAATAAAGTGGATCAGATCTGGAATGCTTTTTGGTCAGGCGGGGTTTCAAACCCTTTATCTGTTATAGAGCAAATTACCTATTTGCTGTTCGCAAAGCGTCTTGATGATATTCATACAGCTAAAGAAGCACAAGCAAATTTACTTGGTGAAGGGATTAAAGATCCTATCTTTGAAAATGAGCAAGAGCATTTGAGGTGGTCTCGATTTAAAGATTTTGAACCTAAGCGAAAATTTGATGTATTTAAGGACGAGGTATTTCCCTTTATTAAGTCGCTCAATGGTCGTGCTGGAAGCTCTTATACAAAATTTATGACTGATGCAGTTTTCATAATTCCCACAGCATCTTTGCTAGACAAAGTCATTAATATGATTCAGCACATCCCAATGCATGATAGAGATACAAAAGGTGACTTGTATGAATATATGCTTTCTAAAATAGCCACCGCAGGAAAAAACGGACAATTCCGTACACCAAGGCATATTATCAAATTGATGGTAGAATTAATCGAGCCTAACCCTAAAGATATAATTTGCGATCCTGCGTGTGGTACTTGTGGCTTTTTGGTTACAGCAGCGGAATACCTCGAAGACCATTATAAAGAAGTCAGTCACAATAAAAATCTCAAAGAGCATTTCAATAGTCAAATGTTCCATGGTTCTGATTTTGATTCCTCAATGTTACGAATTGGTGCTATGAACATGACACTACATGGTATTGAACCAAGTTCTGGCAGATGATCGGACGAGGTACCAGACCTTGTGAGGATTTGTTTGGCCCAGGTAATGATAAAAAGGAATTTGTTATCTTTGACTATTGTGAAAATCTGGAGTTTTTTGATACCAACCCAGAAGGTTATGACTCCGGGGTTCAGGAATCAGTTAAGCAAAAAATATTTAATCGTCGATTAGATTTAATAACGACCATAGAAAATGCAAATACCGATGATGAAGCCCTTAAAGGGTTTAATGAAACTCTAAAAAATCAGCTGCACGAAGTTGTTTCCTCCATGAATACAGACAATTTTATTGTTCGAAAAGAACGATTAAATGTCGAAAAATATGCCTATCGTGAACAATGGGATTTTTTGCGAGAAGATGACATTGATACGCTAAGAAGCAAAGTGAGTGGATTGCCCACAGCGGACCAAGACGATGAATTTTGCCGTCGATTTGATTTGCTGATTCTAAATACTCAAGTCGCTATATTGCAAAACAACAGTGCGCAAGAAAAATACAAAGGCCAAATCGTCGAGATAGCCAAAGGCTTAGAAGACAAATCAAATATTCCTAATGTCGCAGCTCAAATGGAATTGATATTAGACTTACAAACCGAGCAATGGTGGAAAGATGTTTCTTTGCCAATGTTAGAGCAAGTACGGATCCGACTGAGAGATATCACTAGGTTTTTAGATAAAGAAACGGGACTGATGAATGTCTATACGAATTTTACTGATGAAATAAGAGAAGGTTCCACGGTTTTCGACATCGTGAGAGTTGATGCTAATCTTAGAGATTATCGCGAAGAAGTAAGAAAATTTATCAATGAGCACAGAAATCATATCACCATCCGGCGTTTAAGAAATAATGAACCAGTTACCCAGACTGATATAGCAGCCTTAGAAGATATTCTTTTTTCAGAATGCGGCGGGATTCCGCGCGAAGAATATCAAAAAATATTTGGTGAAAAACCATTGGGGGTATTAGTTCGCTCTGTTGTAGGTTTGAGTCGAAAAGCTGCAAAAGAAGCCTTCGCAGAATTTTTATCAAATGCTCCACTAAGCCCTGATCAAATAGCGTTTCTTGATGAGATCGTCGAGTTTATTGTGCGTAATGGCATTATGGATCCTAATGTGCTGTTTGAAACACCGTTTACGAATATCCATAGTAGCGGAATTACTGGAATTTTTGATGATGATAAAAGTAGAAGAATTCTAAACGTCGTTCGCCATATAAATAAGAATGCGGGCTTGGGTTAAATGTTCAAGTTCAAAAGAAAGGCGTAATTATGCAGTTCGTAAAAAATGGACCAGAAATACCTGACAGATTGTTGCAAGCTCATGAAGATGGTCGAGTTGTCTTTTTTTGTGGGGCAGGCATTTCTTATCCAGCTAATCTCCCTGGTTTTGGTGGTTTAGTTAAGAAAATTTACGAAGGTATTGGCGAAATTCCAAATGATATTGAAAAAACTGCAATCAAATCAGGTCAATATGATACCGCAATCGGGTTACTTGAATTCAGGATTGTTGATGGTCGAAATATTGTACGCCGTTCTCTTGCTGAAGTGCTTCGCCCTGATCTCAACAAGAAAAATGCTCTAGCAACCCACGAATCATTACTTACCTTATCCCGTTGTCACAAAAATGGATTTACACGCTTAATTACAACTAATTTTGACCGTATTTTCGAAGTAATTATTGAAAAGCAGAATTTAGATATCGATAGATATCAGGCTCCATTTCTTCCTATTCCCAAAAGTCGTTGGAATGGTCTTGTTTATTTACATGGTTTGCTACCAAACAAACTTCATGATGAAGCTAATAATCACTTAGTACTTTCTAGTGGTGATTTTGGACTAGCTTATCTGAATGAACGTTGGGCTGCTCGCTTTGTTAGTGAGTTATTTAGGAGTCATACAGTTTGCTTTGTTGGCTATAGCATAAACGATCCCATACTCCGTTATATGATGGATGCTCTTGCAGCTGATCGCCTTTTGGGTGAATCTCCACCAGAAATGTTTGCTTTTGGAAGTTATTCTAGGGGTAAAGACAAGGAAATCGCTAATGAGTGGAAAGCAAAAAATGTAACGCCAATTCTTTATAAAGAACATAGACGACACTTTTATTTACATAAAACACTCCGCGAGTGGGCAAAAATCTATCATGATGGAGTTAGTGGTAAAGAGCGTATAGTTGTCGAGTCTGCCATAACAAAACCTCAATCCAGCACAGTTGAAGACAATTTTGTCGGCCGAATGTTATGGGCATTATCAGATCCTTCTGGATTGCCTGCCAAACGCTTCGCTGGTAATAAGCTTCTTGATCCTGCACCTCCAATAGATTGGTTAGATATATTTACCGAGAAACGATATGGCTATTCAGATTTAGTTCAATTTGGAGTCTATCATTTAAATAATCAAGATGAAAAATTTGCTTTTAGTTTATTGAATCGTCCGATGCCTAATCACTTAATGCCTCATATGAGTGTAGTTGAGAATAATTTTGGTTCTCAAAATTTGGACGATATTATGAGGAATCTATCGCATTGGTTAACGAGACATTTGAATGATCCCAAACTAATTCTATGGCTTGCCGATCAAGGTGGGCAATTACATCCCTTCGTAGCTAAATTAATTGAAAAGGAGCTTGAGTATCTTGTTAGTTTAGAGCGTAATGGAAAAGAAGATGAAATTACTACTCTCCTTAAATACTCAGAAAGCGCAATACCCTCACCAAAAATGTATAAATATTGGCTGTTATTGCTAACTGGACGTATTGATTCGTCTCGCAATAAATTTGAACTTTACCAATGGGTAAATCAATTTAAACAGGATGGTCTGACTGCGGTTTTGAAGATAAAACTGCGAGAATTACTGTCCCCCAAAATATATTTGAGAAAATCCATTCATATCAGAAATGAGATAGAGGAGTTTAGCCCAGATTCTTTCATAGATTGGGAATTGCGACTTGCCAGTGATCATGTACATTCTGCTTTAGGAGAATTATCAAAAGAAACAAGCTGGCAAGCCAATATGCCTAAGCTGATCGATGATTTTACAATTTTATTAAGAGATGCATTGGAATTACAAGCTGAATTAGGTAGAGCAAATGAATTTGCAGATATGTCATACATTGCTCAACCATCAATAAGCGAGCATCCTCAGAATCGTAAATTCGATGATTGGACAGCATTGATTGAGCTGACTAGAGATGCATGGCTTGCATTATCAGTTCAAAACCCCAAGCAGGCATTTTTAGAAGCTGAAAAATGGCAATTTTATCATTATCCAATCTTTCGACGGTTAATGTTTTTTGCCGCTACTCAAATTAGTGTCATACCACCTAATCATGGTTTATGCTGGCTTTTATCAGATAATCATCGCTGTCTATGGTCAGCTGAGACTAAGCGAGAAGCAATACGTTTAATAGTGGCTTTAGGGCCACACTTAAACAGGAATAATTTATTAGAATTGGAACAAGCCATTATAAAAGGGCCACCGAATGAATTATTTAGTGCAGATATCGAATTAGAGCGTTTAGAACAGATCAAGAAGCGTGAGATTTGGCTACGTTTGGCTAAACTTGGGAAAAGCGATGTGAAGCTATCTAAAGAAAGCTTAATGAAACTACAAGAGTTAGAAAAAGCTTATCCTCTATGGGCAGTCGCGGATGATGAAAGTGATGAATTTTCATTTTGGATGTGGAGTGGAGATGAATGCCAGCACTTCTTAGAAACACCTCAAAGTCGTCAAAAACTAGTTAAATGGATTAAACAATACCCAGGAGATGATTGGAGACAAAAAGACCACTGGGAAAAACGATGCAAAGATAATTTTTCAACGGCCATAACAGCTTTATACATACTTACTAAGGAAAATTGTTGGCCTTCTACTCGCTGGCAGCAAGCATTGCAAGTATGGTCTGATGATAAATATATTACTAGATCATGGCGTTATGTGGCACCAATGCTTATCAACGCTCCCAATAAAACACTCGATTTAATTTCTCATGCGTTAGGATATTGGTTAAAAACTGTAGCAAAAGTTGCACTAATATATCATGAAGATGTTTTTTTTGAGCTCTGTAAGCGCTTATTAAAGTTGAATTACCCTAAAATAGAATTTGATGAGCCTGTAATGGCGGCAATCAATCATCCAGTTGGCTATGTTACTCAATCAATACTTAACTGGTGGTTTGCACATAAGCTTGAAGATGGCCAAGGTATTCCCCAAAAAATATATAAAATATTAACAGAACTCTGTGACCCAAGCATTGAGAAATTTCGACTTGCTCGCGTGTTGATTACATCAAATGCAATAACCCTATTTCGTGTAGATCCAGATTGGTCAACTAAATATCTACTATGCTTGTTTGCTTGGGATAGTTCAAAGATAGAGGCTCGTATAGCATGGGAAGGATTTCTTTGGACTCCCCGCTTATATTACCCATTTCTTGAAGAAATAAAGACTGACTTATTAAAAACAGCAACTAATTTTGAAAGTTTAGGTAAAAATAGCAAGCAGCAATATGCTGCTTTCATTACCTATCTTTCGCTTGATAGAGGCGAGAAATTTAGTGTTAGTGAATTAAGTGATGTTTATCGAACTTTGCCACCGGGGGGCTTAGACATAGCAGCTGAAGCTCTGGCTCGTGCTCAAGAATCTGCCGCTGAACAGAAAGAGGTTTATTGGGATAATCGTATTGCACCTTTCTGGAAAAACATATGGCCAAAGTCGCGTGAAGTTGCCTCTCAAAATATCTCAAAGGAATTAGTACGACTTTGTATTGCTAGTGGTAAACGCTTTCCAAACGCTGTTTCGTTAATGCTCCCATGGTTGAAACCCACGCAAAATATAATTACCAGTGTACATTGGTTACGTGATTCAAAACACTGTACCAATTTTCCAGAAGAAGCTCTTAATTTATTGAATGCAATTATTGGTGAATCGCTTTGTATTACCAGCGAGTTAGGAGATTGTTTAAGTGAGATTAAAGTTTCAAATCCTAAATTAGTCCAAGATCCGAAGTTTCGTCGACTCCATCAAATCTGGGAAAAACATAAATCAGATAAATGAAATAGTTTACAAATATTTCATGGGTTCATTAATCCTCAATAAAGCACTCATGCCCACCCAATTCCTTGGCAGATATCGGAGGTATTTTGGGGCGCCACTGGGGCAAAATTTTAAAATTTTGGGGCTTTTTTGGGGCAATTTACAGCCAATGGCTGACCATGAAAAACAACGCTTAATGAGTTATAACCACATGATTATCAATGGTTTTCGGTTGTCTCGGATGGCCTGTTTTGGTCTTAAATATTGGGGCGGCGACAATCAGAGTAAAAAAGTGATGTCAGTTCGATTAGTGCCTGCTGTACATGATCTGCTTTTTGAAAAAAAGATTTAGTTCTGCTTTCGAGATCGATAATAGAAGGTAGCGCTAGTGATCTATTTTTTCGCTCATGTTTGAGGAAGGCTGTTGTTTTAGTTTCTTCTTCAATATCTTTCTTTTCAATTTTTTTGATTTCTTCGGAATTAATTGATTTGGCTTTGATCTCTATTAACTTCAGGTGGTTCTGATCTTTAATTAGAATGTCTGTACGAATCAAATACCTACGGTAGGAAATTTCTGCCTCAAACAATGTAATCGAATCAGTTTTTAAAAGTCGTTTTGTTGAATCAAGAACGGATTCTGAATGATAGGCTTCAACAAACATGCCTTCTGGGAAATAGCATCGCGCCAGCGCTTCCACCCTCAGCTAAGGCTTTGAGAAAAGCATCATCTTTTGTTTGATTAGCATACTGAGGCCTATCAATATAAAAGAGTTTTGTTGGGCATTCCAATGCAAGTCTGAACTTGGACTTAGTAAGTTAATTGTCAGAACCCATATTTATAGTGGCGCAACAATGTAGACATACTCTGAGTATAGTCTTTGCAGTTTATGACTACTTACAACTATCGGTGCTAATGGAAAAGCCACTATTCTTTATTAACTGCTTGTCGAAGCTTTTTCGATAAATTCTCTAATGTCCTCAACTCGCCACACTGTTGTTCTAGGGCCAAGTTTTATTGGTTGAGGGAATCGACCAGACTTAACACCTGCCCACCATGTAGATTTTCCAACTGGAATTAATGGAGGAATAGGTGGATTTGCAGTTTTATCGCCGAGGATTTGGTGTGCTCTTAAAAAGCCGGTTTCGGGTAATTTTGTCATAATGTAATTTTGTCTGATTAAAATGTACGCATAATAATAGATAACAATTAGCGAGTGAAGTGCTGCAAGTTTTGCATGACGTTTGTTTTCTTGACTTAATCTATTCTGTATTCTAAATTCTAGAATATAGAATAAAAGAGAAAAAGCAATGTCAATTAAGCCACAAGATATCGTTGTTTTGGCAAAACTATTAGCCAAGAAGCCGAATGATGATTGGTCGCAAAACAGTCTTGCTTATGAGTTGTGTCTTAGTCCATCGCAAATAAACAGTGCTTTTAAGAGGTTAGTAGATGCAGGTTTTCTGACACCTTACCAATCAACGGAAAGACCTCAGCCTATTCTTCAAGCTTGTGAAGAGTTTTTCCTTCACGGCCTTAAGTATATTTTTCCTGCAAAATTAGGCGAAATCGTTCGGGGTATCCCTACAAGCTATGCAGCGCCTAGTTTAAATGAGCAGATTATAAGGGGAAATGATCCAGTCCCTGTTTGGCCTTATGGGGCAGGAGAGGAACGAGGAGTTGCACTTAAACCGTTATACTCTTCTGTCCCAGAGTCGATTACAAAACATCCTGATCCATTATTTTATGATTTATTAACTTTGATTGATGCAGTTCGTTCAGGGCGTGCCAGAGAAAAACATCTTGCTATGCAACAATTGTCGGAACTATTAAAATCCAAGGCAGTTAAAATTAAGGTGAAAGGAAACTCGTGAATAAAAGCTCTGCTCAGAAAAATATTGAATCATTAATGATCATTGCTCATCGGCTTGGAAATCTGTGTGATGAAGTAACGTTTGTTGGCGGTTGTGTAACGGGACTTTTGATAACCGATAAAGCAGCACCTGATGTCCGTTTTACGGTTGATGTTGATTGCATCATTAATGTCATAACAAGAACTGATTACTATGCATTAGCTGAGAAATTACGGCAAAAAGGCTTTAAAGAGTTGATGTCCGGTAACCATCCAATTTGCCGTTGGGATTGTGATGGTATTTTAGTTGATGTGATGCCAGTCGATGAAAGTGTGCTTGGGTTTTCAAATAAGTGGTATAAAGAAGCACTTGCTTGCTCAATAACTCAGGATTTGCCGGACGCTATTCGCATAAAAGTTATTTCTGCCCCTTATTTTTTAGCAACCAAACTCGAAGCGTTTAAGGGACGAGGTAATCAGGATTTTTTATTGAGTCATGATTTGGAGGATATTATTTCACTGGTTGATGGTCGGTCAGAGATAGTTGAGGATGTATCTCAGGCGTCACAATCAGTTAGACAATATCTTTCACAGGAATTTTCATTATTTATGAATAATGAAAATTTCTTACAAGCATTACCTGGCCATTTGAATTACTCGAATGAGATATTTGTTAGGGAAAAAATTGTTAAAGAACGCATCAATGCAATCATAGAGTTGGATTTATAAGTGGACACTAAAATCGCCTGGTTAACCGACCCCCATCTTAATTTTTTAAAGTCCCCTGAAAGAGAGACATTTTATCAGCAAATAAAACAAGCAGAGGTAAATAGCGTACTGATAACAGGTGATATCGCTGAGTCCAAAGATGTCTGTGAATTGCTCAATGAGTTCAGTGTAAATATTAATCTGCCCATATACTTTGTCCTGGGTAATCATGATTATTATTTCGGCAGCGTTG
This sequence comes from Legionella sp. W10-070, assembly GCF_900640175.1. Taxonomy (GTDB): domain Bacteria; phylum Pseudomonadota; class Gammaproteobacteria; order Legionellales; family Legionellaceae; genus Tatlockia. The sequence goes on from NZ_CAAAJC010000039.1 coordinate 9,106, forward strand.
CCGAGGTGCGGGAAAATATTCGGCGTTTATGTAAGTCAAATAAAGATTTAATTTGGCTGGGTCAGCCTGCAATAATCAAGTTAGATAACAAGACTGCATTGGTTGGGCATGATGGTTGGGCCGATGCTCGCTATGGTGATTTCGAACATAGTACAGTTGCACTGAATGATAGTCGTTTGATAACCAATCTATATCAGGTTTTTTTACTCAGTAAATCGGCTTTAAAAAATGAAATGCAGCGGCTAGCAGATGAAGATGCAGCAGTACTCGCTAATACTATTTATCAAGCAATTGATGGTGGTATAAAAAACATCATTGTAGCAACTCATATTCCACCTTTTCCCGAGTGCAGCTGGCATGAAAATCAGCCAAATGATGAAAATTGGCTACCTTATTTTTCATCTAAAGCTACTGGGGATGTGTTAAGGTCAATTGCTGAAAAATATAAACATGTGAACTTTTTAGTTTTGTGTGGACACACTCATTCAGAGGCAAAAGTAAAATTTTCTGATAATCTGGAAATTAGAGTCGGTAAGGCTGAATATTATCAGCCTTCGATTCAGGAAATTATTACTATTTAGAGTCAACAATAAGGTAAACAAAAAAAGGGGTTACTGCGGGTTTATTCACTGACAATAACCGGCTTTTATAGACAACGTAACCACATCTTAAAATTAACGTTAACTATCTGATTTCTTATGGTTTTTGATGGCCTTTTGTTGTTTATCATGATCTGGGTCAAAATCAGGTGTAGCGGGTTCGATTCCCGCCGCCTCCACCAATTATCAAAACCATTCCTGACCACCAAAGACCATCATAAACCCATGTAGATCAACGAGTTAAATCCACTTTTCTGGTTGATAGGGTTGTCTTTTGTGGTTTTCTGTTGGCTCAAAAATCACCCAATAAATGCCCAAAATTTTTGAAAAAGTACCCAATATCTGCCCAAAAATTTGGGTTGTTTTGACGTAGTTGATCCTCTCCCCAAAACCGATCCGGTATTAATTAGAAAAACCGGCACCTAACACCTTCTGTTTGAACTGATTTGGAGTCAAATTGTTCAGTGAGG
>NZ_CAAAJC010000040.1 GCF_900640175.1 Legionella sp. W10-070
CAGCGTCGTGCCTACGGATTTAGAAATTTTGAAAACTATAGGTTAAGGGTTAAAGTTTTGTGTTCTTGATTAGTGCCCCCGGATTTGGGGAAGAGCCAAGCATTTCCGCAGGGTTTTTTCACGTTTCGATAAAACCATTTCAGCATTTTTAGGGTTTATTCACTTTGCCGGAGCGCTGATATGGATGTGTTAGAAATTTCGTTCACGGAGCCTAAAAACAACTTCTCGTAACTGTTTGATTTTAATGGCGTCCCGGAGAGGATTCGAACCTCCGACCTGCCCCTTAGGAGGGGGCTGCGCTATCCAGCTGTGCCACCGGGACTCGTAGGCAAGTCTAGCGTTATCTTGATGAAATAACAACAATCATTTTCTTTTTGTACAGGTCTGCTAATTGTTATCTTCACATAATCTGGAGACTAAATTTGGTTTTATTTGAAGATTAACTGCCAGCATGATTACATGCTGGTATAATTAGGTCCGCCTCCTCCTTCAGGTGCTTGCCAATCAATGTTCTGCTGGGGATCTTTAATATCACAGGTTTTACAATGAATGCAGTTTTGTGCATTAATCTGCAGTCTTGGACCGGTCTCTTCCTGTACTATTTCATAAACTGCAGCAGGACAGTAACGAGATTCAGGTGAGGCATATTTTTGATAATTTATTTCTATGGCAAGTTTCGGATTACGTAATTTTAAATGATTTGGCTGGTTTTCCTCATGATAGGTATTTGATAAATAGACAGAAGAAAGTCTGTCAAAAGTTAAAATGCCGTCAGGTTTCGGGTATTCAATTTTTTTTGCCTTTTCTGCGGGTATCAGCGTTAAATGGTCGGCATGATGTTTCATTGTCCATGGCAATTTTCCATGAGTAATATAGGTTTCAAATGCTGCATTTGCCAAGCCGAGCCATAAGCCGTAACGAAATCCAGGGCGAATGTTTCTTACCCGATATAATTCTTCAGCCAGCCAGGATTGCTTTATTTTTTCAGGATAGGCTTTAAGTTCTTCTTGATTATCATTTTTTTCAGTTTTTAATTCTTCAAAACAAGCTGTAGCGGCTAGCATTCCTGATTGCATTGAGGTATGAATTCCTTTAATTTTAGGCACGTTAAGGAATCCAGCAGCATCACCAATAAGAGCTCCCCCTGGAAAGGTAAGTTTCGGCAATGATTGCCAACCACCCTCATTTAAGGCTCGGGCACCATAACTGATACGTTCAGCGCCTGCCAACAGGGAGCGGATAAAAGGATGGGTTTTGAATCGTTGTAATTCGGCAAAGGGATTAAGCCAGGGGTTTTTATAGTCCAGCCCCACAACAAAACCAATCGCCACTCGGTTTTTTGATAAATGGTAGATAAATGAACCACCATAGGTTGAATTATCCAGAGGCCAGCCTACTGTATGAATGACCTTGCCAGCTTGGTGTTTTTCAGGCTGTACCTGCCATATTTCTTTAATCCCTAATCCATAAGTTTGTGGTTGGCAACTATCCCTGAGATGAAAACGATGCATTAATTTTTGGCTTAGTTGTCCACGGCATCCTTCGGCAAAAAGAGTTTGTCTGGCATTTAAATGCATCCCGGGTTGATAATTGGCCGTTTTATTGCCGTCTTTATCAATGCCGACATCGCCTGTTGCAACACCGATGACCTGGCCGTGGGTATTATAAAGAATTTCATTGGCTGCAAATCCCGGATAGATCTCACAGCCCAGGTTTTCTGCTTGAGTGGCAAGAAATTGACATAACTCGCCTAAGCTGATGATATAATTGTTTCGGTTTTGCATGGGTTTTGGGGTAGGGAGGCGATAGGAACGCTTACTGCTGAGGAAATAAAAAGCATCTTCTGTTACGACTGTATCTAAAGGAGCCTCCTGCCAGTTATCAGGTAATAACTCCTTTAAGCTTCTAGGCTCAAGAACGGCGCCTGAAAGAATGTGGGCTCCCACTTGGGCTCCTTTTTCAAGAATACAAATGCTTATCTCTTTATTTTCCTGTAGTGCTAGTTGTTTCAGTTTTATGGCCGCAGATAATCCAGCAGGTCCTGCCCCGACAATGACCACATCATATTCCATTGTTTCGTGTTGCACGCCAACTCCTCTAACTTAAATAAAAAATCATCGCCTTTCTTGCTGACAAGATCAAGGTTACCTGTTAATTTAAGTCAGGCCAAATCATGCTGATGGTATATGATGGATGTAAATAGAAATATGGGATTGTAACGAGCCAGTACTTATAAAGAGGATTAATGCAATATTTTTGCAACTATCGAATGCTCCAGTAGAAAAAATTTCACAAGTATCGTATAAGGGGCGTTATTGGTATAATAAATTCGGGTATTTTACCTTAAGGAATAAGAATATGGCATTTAGAGCGCGAATGAGTATATTGGCATGTGTTCTATCATTTAATGCCTTGGCCGGTACATACCTGCCAGCGATATCATTCGAGGAAAACCAGGGAAATCGATGGTCTATTATTGCAAGTTTGGGGTATGGCCAATATCAACAGGTGTATAGTGATGATGGCAAGACAGCATTAGGTCGACTGGCTGTTTCTGCGGAATTACTTTCTACCAGTCAAACCGCTATTGGTTTGGAAGTAGGCGTTCAGAATGGTAATCATATGCGTCTTGCACTTCCGTTTGGTACCCTGGGTACTTTAGGAGGTGTTGTACGAACCACTGTTAAACCCATGCTGGATTTTTTAGTTACCGCAAACACAGCGCCTATCAATGAAAGCTTGTTGTACACTCAATTTAAAGGTGGAATTGCCTACCGTCAATGGCAAATGGATACTGTTTTGATAAGTAATAAAACGGAGTTGGCTGGAGAAGTGCAGGCTGGATTTGGTTACCCATTAACTGAAATTACCAGTTTAAATTTATTGTACCAAGGTGTATTCGGTGGCACCCCCAGGTTTCGCCAGGGCTGGCTGACAGACAATGCACATATTTCAAATATTCCAGTTCAGCATGGCGTGTTATTGGGCTTTTCTGTGATTGCTTAATGTTCGCCTGGCTATTTTACAGACTTGAGTTTGTCAATGTCTTTTATTATTTCGCTACATTGTAATCCTTGACAAAGGTAGGCGTAACAGTCGCCCTTATCTGTTTTTCTGGCTAATAAATCAGGTAAGTCAGTTATATCATTTGGAATAGTAAAAGTATGGTTATTAATGGTTTTTATATTTTCCTGCCAGGTTTTAATCTTCTCTCGATTACCTCGAATGATAATGAATGGTGGGGGTCTTAAATAATAGTTCAGCCCTGATAATAAAGAGCAATGTTCTTCTGGATAATGAATTAAATGAGACGAGGCTACTTGCAGGGTCTTTTCTGCCGCTTCCAGGTAGCGTGTGTCCCCTAATAAATAACTTAAGGTCAGAAAGACCCGGACAATGACGCCATTTCCGGCAGGAATTGCCTCATCTATCATAAGTTTGGGGCGATATAATAATTTTTCATGGTCCTTGGCTGTAAAGAAGAATCCCCCCGACCTATTATCAGGAAATTCATTGAGTACTGTGTCAGCAAGTTTGACGGCAAACGCTAAAAGCTCACTATCCCAGGTTATTTCAAGAGAAGTAATGATTGCATCAAGGAGGAAAGCATAGTCGTCTAAGTAGGCTAAAAGATAGGCCTGACCATCTTTATAGCTGGCAAATAAATGTTGTCCATTCCAAAGTTTTTGCTTTATAAACAGGATTGCTTGTTGTCCTGAACTAAGAAAACGCTTCTCGTTTAAACTGTTTCCTGCCAGTAACATGCCTTTAATCATCAGCGCATTCCAGGAGGTTAAGATTTTTTCATCCCGATAAGGTTGTAATCTTTGATTACGTGCAGCAAGAAGTTTCTTTTTGGAAGAAAGAACCAGTTGCTGGGTTTTATCAAGTGAAATATTTAATTTTTGACTGATTAGTTGTAATGATTCAGCCACATATAAATGCCAATGATGCTCAAAATTTGGTGGTTCATCTAATCCAAAATAAGAGTGAATAACCGCATATTCTTCGGGAGTTAACAGTGAGCGAACTTCTGATTTCAGCCAGCGATAAAATTTCCCTTCTTCTCCTTCTGAGTCTGCATCCAGACTCGAATAATAACCTCCCTCAGAGGACTGCATTTGTTCTGTTACCCAATTTGCGGTTTCGGTGGTAATTTTCTTAAACAGAGGCTCGGGAGATTGTTGATAGGCAAGAGCATAAAGCGTTAATAACTGCCCATTGTCATACAGCATCTTTTCAAAATGAGGAATATTCCATTTTTCATCTACAGAATAGCGATAAAAGCCACCCATCAGTTGATCATATATGCCTCCTTTAGCCATATGTTTCAACGTTGATAATGCCAGGGAGGTGGCATTCTTTAGTAGGAATTCTAATTTACTGGCTTGTGGAAATTTAGGTGCGCCCTGAAAACCTCCATATTTTTTATCATGTTGGCGTTCTAATGCAATCAGGGCATTCTCTATCGATTGTCCAGTGATGGCTGTAGTTAATTGATTTTGCTGTTGTAAAATTCGTTTTATTTCAATTGATTGTTGTTTAATCTCCCTTGGATGGTGATGATAAAACTCGGCAATCAGCTTTAATATTTTCTTAAATCCAGGCAATTGGTATCGGTCTTCAGGCGGGAAGTAAGTACCACTAAAAAAAGGAGTGAGATCTGGGGTTAGAAAAATAGTCAGTGGCCAACCACCACTTTGCCGATTTAGCAGATGATGGGCTGTCTGATAAATTTTGTCTAAATCAGGACGCTCTTCTTTGTCGACTTTAATATTAATGAATAGCTTATTCATTAATATAGCCGTTTCTTCGTCTTCAAAGGATTCATGTGCCATGACATGGCACCAATGACAGGCAGCATAACCAATAGATAGCAAAATCGGCTTGTTGTCTTTCTTTGACTTCTCTAATGCCATTTTCCCCCAGGGATGCCATTGCACCGGATTGTGGGCATGTTGTTGTAGGTAGGGGCTTTTTTCATGAATCAGATGGTTTGTTATTTGTGGTTCAGCCATATTTTTACTCTTCTATTAATCAGATTTTTTTAAGTCTGTTAAATACTTCTCGGCAAAATCAGCACCGACGCATTCACCGATTTTGGTACCCCAGGTAGATGCACTTTCTGTGTTAATCATTGCAGGAAGACTAGAGTAGTATTTGGATTTACATTTTGAAAAGCTGGCAGGGATTAATAACATGCACTTTGTATTATCGATATTTTGTGCTTTAAATTTCTCTTTCAAAGAATCCTCTTCGAGAAAGCCCTGGCATATCATGCTTGGAGCAAGCGTTTCAAGCTGTGTCAGCCACTGATCTTTTGCCATGTTCTCCTTAGCGTGGCTGAGGCCAGTACTAGCGGGGGTACCTGACGCTGAATCAGGAATCAGGTATTTGATGGCAAAATCAGTGCCGATGCATTCCCCAAGAGTATGTCCCCATTTAGAGGCGCTCTGTCTGTCAATTTTGGCTGGCAGGTTGGCATAATGTTGATCTTTGCACTTATCAAAGCTTGCAGGAATGAGCGCTATGCATTTATTGTTATCAATTTTAAGCTCCTGGAGCCTCTTTTTTAGCGATTCTTCTTCAAAAAAACCTTTGCAAATTACCTCCGGTGCAACGGATTTCAATTTCTTTAGCCATTCGTCTTTAGAATATTCCGCTGAGATGTCTGATTGGGCTACTGTTTGCAGGGAAAGGAGGATCATTCCAATCCCTGATAATAAGCTTAAATTTGTGAACATTATTTAATCCTTTAAATGATGTGGTTACCACTGGAACTATAGTGTAAATAAATGTTGAAGAACATTAATTTTTTATTTCATCATCTTAATGCCGCTTGAATTCATCAAACAAGGCTGACTATTCTCTTCATTCAAGCAACGCTAAATTACCTCAATTTTCGCTTCGATAAAAGATAAGGGCACAGAACCCAGGGATGTTTTATAAAATGGACAGGTGATTGCAAGCTCAAATAATTGATGATACTCGGTATTTGAAGGGTTGTTGAATTATTAAATTAAGTAAAGCAGTGGAGTTTGGACAAGTCCAATGTCTTGTCCAGAAGCTTGTGAACTATTGTCAACAGGTTAATTAAAAAGGCCATAAAGTATTGCTGAAATGGCAATAAAGCCGACCAGGCTGATAAAAAAGTTACTGAGTGGCTGCTGATATTTTTTCATAACAGGTACTTTGGCGATCGCATACATTGGCATTAAAAACAGGATTATTGCGATAACAGGCCCACCTAGGGTTTCGATCATACCTAAAATACTGGGATTCAAAGTGGCTACCGCCCAGCAGGTGATAATCATAAATCCTTCGATAAGGTAACGCAGTTTTTGGCTATTTAGATGATGAGGGTACCTGGTTAATTTAACAATCAAGCCATGTAAGCCTTCACTTGCACCCAGATAATGGCCCAGGAACGATTTGGCGATTGCGATGAATGCAATCAAGGGGGCTATATATGCCATAATGGGGGTATGAAAATGATTGGCTAAATAAGATAAAATCGAAATGTTTTGCTGTTTTGCCAGTTCAAGGTCATGAGGTGAGAGGCTCAAAACACAGCTAAAGACGAAAAACATCACGGTAGTTACCATCATAATGTGACTGTATTTCAGAATCCATGAACTTTTTCTATCAGCATCTATCCCGTATCGCTGCTTTTGATCGACAGCAAAGGAAGAAATGATTGGTGAATGATTAAAAGAAAAAACCATCACAGGAATAATAAGCCATAAGGTCTTTAATAGGTTATGTGTTTCGTTATTATAAATATTGCCCGTTTGAAAAATGGCATTACTCCAATGGGGCACCAAATAAAGAGACAATATGATTAAAATGCTAACAAAGGGATATACCAGTACACTCATGGATTTGACAATCATTTCCTGGCCAAAACGCACGACTGCCATTAAGGCAAAAATGAGTATAGCCGCAAGAATTGTTCGTGGCGGAGCTTGCAACCCCATTTGATGGACAATAAAGCTTTCTGTGGTATTTGTAATAGCTACGCTATACATCAGTAAAATTGGGTAAATTGCGAAAAAATACAAAAAGGTTAATATTTTGCCTGCAAACTTACCAAAATGTTCATCAACCACCGCTGTGATATCATCTTTTGCAGAGGAGCCGGAAAGTACAAAACGACACAGGGCTTGATGTGAGAAATAGGTCATCGGAAAGGCCAGGATAGTCATAATAATTAATGGCCAAATTCCACTGAGTCCTGCATTAATTGGAAGAAAAAGAGTGCCTGCTCCAATTGCTGTACCATAAAGGCTTAGCATCCATATTGTATCTTGTTTCTGCCATTTTGAAATCTGGGCAGGCGCATTTGATATAGTCGTTGTTATCTCATTCAGAGACATAAACATCCTCGTTATACTATAATAAGAACTGCTCTTTCATCTTAGTAGAGCACTCCAACATGTTCTTTTTTTAAACAACAATTGCTCATATTAACCTATTTTTAATTGGCAGATCAAGTAGAGTTTGGCGGGAAATTGTTGTTACACTCAGAATGATAGTGGCTTACACAAAAATTTAATATTAAATGATGTAAAATACTATGATTTTAATCTGGTTCTGGATCTGGCCATTTACAGAGAAGAAAAATGATAATGTATTGGATTCTGTAGATATATGTCATACAATCCCAGCTATTTATTTCAATCACTAAACTGCTGAATATCAGCTCTTGTGCTGACCTATCGTCGGCCTCCAGAGCAAAGCCAACTAGGCTAAATGTAGATTCCAATGTAGTATACTGGTTTTTTGTATGGAGAAATAAACCCGGCATGAGGGCTCTCACATTAAAGAAGACTCTTTTTTTAATTTATCTGCATTTAGCGAAGCAAACTGAAGAAGCAAGTCATCAGATTACTTTATTTGCAATTGTGATGATGGTCAATTTTCCGCTTTTTGGCGTATTGTGGAAATTTGAAATATTCCAGCTAAATGAAGAATTTATTTTACGCATGATGGCAACGACACTTTGTGTGATATTAGCTTCACACCAATTTTGGTCAACCTCTTTGCTTAGAATCCTTCCTTTGTTTTGGTACGCAACTCTCTTGTTTTGCTTGCCGTTTTTCTTTACCTATTTAACATTGCTTAATCACGGTGCGACGCTTTGGCTGATGAACTGTGTTTCTGCTATTTTTTTTCTTCTATTGGTAACCAGTGTTTTAGACGCACTGATTCTTTTATTTTTAGGAGTCGGTTTAGCGTTTATCAGTTATTTTTATATAGCAGGAAACTCTGTGCATTATATGCCAGGGAATATTTCCCTTTATAGCCTGATGATTACCTTTACTGCGGCTATTATAATTGGAGCTTTGTTTGCAAGGGACAGAGAGTTAGCGCAAGCGGGTAAAATTTCTGGTATGCGTCTGCTTGCAGGGAGTATTGCCCATGATTTACGGACTCCGCTTGCCAGCATTCATTTACAAGCAGAGCTGCAGGAGATGCTTGTAGAAAAGCTTAATAACCCTGAAGTGAGAAAACATTTAAAAGAGAGCCTTAGTAAAATAACCCGAGGTATTGAAATAGGTAATCAGCTAATCAACATGCAGCTGAATAATATTCAACGAGACAAGTTTGATACCACAAATTTTTCTATTTTCTCTATTAAGACTTTATTGGAAAAAACCCTGGAGGAATACCCCTTAAAAGAGAAACAGAAAGACTCAATTCGTGCCAGTCTAGCAACCGATTTTTCTATATGGATAGGTGAGGTTGCCTTTAAAAATTTAATATGGAATCTGCTAAAAAACAGCCTGGAATATATCGAAGAAGCAGGAAAAGGTGAGATCTCTATTTGGGTGGCTCCAGGTGAAGAGAAAGAGGATTTTAATTATCTACATTTCAAGGATACTGCAAAAGGGATTAAGCATCCAGAAAAGATATTCGATAATTTCTATTCTGACAGAAAGGGGGGGGCTGGTATTGGCTTGTCTTATTGCAAATCATTAATGATTGCAGCAGGGGGGGATATTTTGTGTGAGGGAAAACTAAATCAGTATGCACATTTCATTTTAAAGTTCCCCAAAATTGATTAAGGCAAGCCATTTTGCAGATGACACTTAATCGGATGAAAAGGTGATATCTGATAATTGGCGCCACATATTAATTTGATGATTGTAAATGAAAGCGAATGATTTTTTCACCTTTTCCTCGGACTCATGCCAGATTGGAACAAGTTTCTCTACAGTCGATTCAAAATGCTCGACATGTACATGAACTCTAAAAAAAGCGGTTGCTGATGGTGAAAGGCTAAGCGATTCAGCAAATTCCAGTAAGTAGGGGTAGTCAATATTATCCAGTCGCTCGTAGGCAGCAAAAGCAGAAAGCCTTTCATCCGCATCATGTTCAGTCAGCCAGCGAAGATGCTCTTTATTAAACTGCCTTGCGAATGGTAAGTAGTTGGTTTCATTGACTATTTCATCCTTAATATCTACGCCACACTCATTAGCGAAACGTTCATATAACATTTCATGGGAAAAGCGAGACTCGGTACCTAACTCCTCATGAATATTTTCCATGACTATTTTTTTTGTATAGGGATCAGGTGAAAAATTAGCCAGATACCACATAAAATTGATAAAGTGGCCGCGAAGGTGATAAAAAATAGCGGCAAATTTTTTTTTCCTCTCCTCATCCCAAAAAATAGTTTTCTTATCAAATAAAGCTATTTGAGCCAATTGATGACGGTAACCGGCATCAGTCATGGAAAGAAATTCCTCAAATGCAAATGGCATCTCAATTGAACTAACACTAGACATTTTTTTCATTCTTAAGATCAAATCCCTATTTTATCATAACCAATTTTTTTTTGTTGATTTTTAACTCAAAAATAATCTTGCCAGGCGTTTAAGATTAATCAGATTAAGCAATTGTTGTCTAATTTATTATTTCTTTTATTTATGATATAGAACAATAATTAGGGTTTGTTGACAATTGGAGCCAGAGCCTACGTTCCGCGCTTTATGCTTCCAATTGGCCCTAAGTTTTTATTGACAAAACATTTTTGAACATTTCTGCAGCAATTCCTAGAGCTTGAAATCCCAACCACATTGATTTGAT
>NZ_CAAAJC010000041.1 GCF_900640175.1 Legionella sp. W10-070
CTCTTAAACAGCATTATAAGAGCTTTGTCAATAAAAACTTAGGGCCAATTGGAAGCATAAAGCGCGGTACGTAGGCAGTAGGGATCAATTGTCCACAGAACCTATAGCGAGTCTCGGAATATAAATTTCAAGCTGGCTTTTGTAATGACTCAATGACCGCACCTAAAAATCTTGTAGCTTCACCCCCGGTAATGGCGCGGTGATCGAAGCTTAGCGATAATGGCAGTAAACGATGTTTTTCTATTTTGCCGTCATTGACTACTGCTCCCTCATATAATCGCCCTACTGCCAAGATAGCAACTGCTGGTGGTACAATGATTGGGCTGGCAAAACGTCCTGCAAATTTACCAAAGTTTGATAAGGTGATGGTAGCTCCTTTTAGAACTTCCGGAGACACGGTACGATTGTGGACCGCCTGTTTGTAATCATTAATTATTTGTCGCAACTGCTCATCTGTGTGCTTGGCCGCATCATGAACAACAGGTACAAATAAACCGTCGTTGCTATCCATTGCCAAACCTAAATTTACCTCTGTAAAACATTTGCGCGCACTATGGCTTGTATCAAACCAGGCATTGAGTGCGGGTTCCTGCTTACAGGCATATACAATTGCGCGAATAAGACGAACAGTGATATCACTTTGCGGTTGCCAGCACTCAATATCTGCTTCATCAAAGATACTGACAGGAACAACTTCCTGGTGGGACTGGAGCATACTGTTCAGCATCGCACGTCGAACACCCTTTAATGCTTCATAACCTTCAGGAAGTTGAGTTTTTTTGTTCGCTGCTGCTTCTACATCTTCCCGGGTAATAACACCATGCTCTCCTGTTCCAGTGAGGGCGTTTAAATCGATGCCATACTTTTTAGCCAGTAATCGAACAGCGGGGGTTGTTCTGGGGCGTTGGGAAGCTTTATTTGCTGAGCCAATGGTAAAATTATCTTCACTGACATCGGTACTCTCTTCCAGGTTACCGACAACGGTACCTTTGTCTACCCGGGGAGTTTCTGTTGCCTCAAAGGCAACCAATGGTTCCCCGGTTTTAATGACGTCGCCGGGCTTTCCGAATAGTTTAACAATAGTTCCGCTCTGAGGGCAGGGAACATCTACAACGGCTTTGGCTGTCTCCATAGAAACCAAGGGCTGATCAGTCTGGACAATATCGCCTTCTTTAACAAACCATTCATGAATTTCAGCATCAGGCAGCCCTTCGCCTAAGTCAGGTAAATTGAAAATATTCATCATCACTCCATTATACTCATGACACTGTTTTTGATTCGTGAAACACTGGGTATGTAGTGCTTTTCTAATTGAAAATAAGGCATTACGACATCATAACCAGTAACCCGCTGCACAGGTGCCAGCAAATCAGGTAAGGAATTTTCCATTAGCTGTGAAGAAATTTCAGCGCCTACACCGCAGGTTTTAGCACCCTCATGTACTATGATGCATCGACCTGTTTTTTCGACAGACGCGATAATTGTTTCCATGTCTAGCGGTTTGATAGTTGCAACATCAATGACTTCGCAAGATACGCCCTCTTCAGCGAGTTGCTTTGCTGCCTGCATGGTTTCGTGAATGCTGGCTCCCCAGCTCACCAAGGTAACATCATCTCCCTCCCGTAATGTAAAACATTTACCTAAAGGTAATGCTTGTCCATTATCTTCTACAGGTTGCTTGACCAGCCTGTAAATTCGTTTGGGTTCGAGAAAAATTACAGGATCGGGATTTCTTATTGCGGCTAACAATAATCCATAAGCACGTTTGGGTGAAGAGGGAATGACAACCTGTAGACCTGGGATATGGGCAAATAGTGCCTCAGTACTTTCAGAATGATGTTCAGGTGCCCGAATACCGCCGCCGAAAGGGGCACGAAACACCAGAGGGCAATGTAATCTTCCACGTGTACGATTCCGCATCCGCGCCGCATGAGAGATAATTTGGTTCATGGCAGGATAAATAAACCCCATAAACTGGAATTCTGCAACAGGTTTTATCCCTTGCAGGGACATTCCAACAGCAAGGCCGGCAATCATTGATTCTGCTAAAGGTGAGTCAAATACCCGACGCTCACCAAACCGCTCTTGCAAGCCAATGGTTGCGCGAAAAACGCCGCCGTTTTTTCCCACATCCTCGCCAAATACGACTACATCTTCATCGTTCGCCAACTCATGAGCTAATGCTTGGGTGACTGCTTCAATCAAGGTTATATCAGGCATGAGCTGCTTCCTCCACGGCTATGGCACGTTGCTCAATCAGGTAATCCGGTAATTCAGCATAATGATAATCAAAGGCGCTGGTAATTGGTTGTGGTTCACGACTCAAATACTCTTCAACAGCGTGCTCAATTTTCTTATTAACCTGCTTTATTAATAATTCCTCCTGATTTTTATCCCAGATATTGTGTTGCTCTAAATAATGTTTAAACCGGTTAACAGGCTCTCTCAAGCGAGCTGCTTCTACTTCTTCACAGGGTTGATAGCGCGTAGCATCATCTGCGGTGGTATGGTCACAAAGTCTGTAAGTCAGCGCTTCAATCAGAGTAGGCCCTTCGCCGCGACGTGCTTTTTCGATTGCATCGCCAATTACTTGCCGGCAAGCTAAAATATCATTTCCGTCAACTTGAATTCCTTCAAATCCTGCCGCGATGGCTTTTTGTGCGATCGTTTGGGCAGCTGTTTGTTTGGATAAAGGCACTGAGATTGCCCATTGGTTGTTGTTTACTACAAAAACTACTGGTAACTGCCAGGTGCCGGCTACATTCATGGCTTCGTAAAAATCCCCTTCAGAAGTGCCTCCTTCACCAATAGTGACCACTGCAACTCGAGGCTGATTACGATACTTTAATGCAAAGGCAATACCTGCGGCATGTAAACATTGTGACGCGATGGGGACGCAAATGGGAAGATCTTCTGAGTTACAGGCAAATTGGCTGCCGCGCTCATCGCCACCCCAGTAAGATAAGATCTCGGACATTTTCACGCCACGTTGAAATTGGGCGGCATAGTCTCGGTAGTAAGGTATGAATACGTCCTCTTTGCGCAGGGCATGACCAATGGCTGTAGAGATGGCTTCTTGCCCATTAATTGGGGCATAAGTCCCCATTTTTCCAGTGCGCTGAAGAGCGATTGCTTTTTTATCAAATGCTCTTGTTTGGACCATTACCTGATACAACTCTTTCAGTACTGTCTTATCTGATGCGAAAGAGGGTGATGTATTGCAGAGTTCACCCTGTTCATTAAGGAACTGGATGAAGGGTATTTCAAAGCTGGCGACTGTAGTCACGACTGTCTCCTTGTTAGCAACGCCGTCATAGGATACTCACAATTTATTGCAAAAACTAGGTATTATTTTTCAAATCAGATTCTGAAATAAAAAGCGGTATAATTATTTTCTGAAATTACTATTGCTTATTCGGTTATTGCTTTATATATTGAATGCAACCTGATACAAGGAGGATAATACTTTGTTTTATAAACAATTAATTTACTGTGGAACAGGCCTTATGGCGAGTCTTTGTGTACATACGGCAATGGCCGGTGGAATGGGGACTGAAGCAGTTTCCAAACTATCCTGGCTTGCAAGTATCAGCGGAGGACCTGTCTGGGAGAGGGCTGGAAAGACACAGACTTTTTATCTGGCTCCTGAGATTGAAAAAACCTATTATGCGAAGAAATCTACTAGTAGTCTGGCATATGGTGAACTCTTTTTAGGAATGCAAAAAGACTTTTACAATCAGCTTCAGGCTCAAATTGGCTTGGCGCTAGCTGCTACAGACAAAGCAAAATTATCCGGTGAGATTTGGGATGACGCTGACCCGCAATTTGATAATTATGTTTATAAATACAAAATAAAGCATAGGCGCGTTGCTTTAAAGGGGAAGCTATTATTTGATAGGAATTATGTGGTTATTCCCTGGGTTAGTGGGAGCGTTGGTGTTGGATTTAATAAGGCCTATGGATTTGATAATACACCAACAATCTTTGAGGCGGTAAAAAATGCTAACTTTACCAACAATACTAAAACAGCCTTTACTTATACGCTTGGGGCAGGGCTCCAAAAAGCACTGACTGAATGCTGGCAAGTTGGTATTGGCTATGAGTTTGCTGATTGGGGAAAAAGTCAGCTTGGCCGTTCGGCAGGGCAAACTTTGAACCAGGGATTATCCCTTAATCATTTATATACTCATGGTGTTTTGCTCAACGTTACTTACATTGCATAAATCCGCTGTTCGATAGCCTGTTATTCAAGAATAGAGGCGTTCTTGGGTAACAGGATAACTGATTTTTAAATATTCAGTTATGTATGACAGCAGAACCTGGTTCATTTTTTGATATTAAATTATTTTAAGCCATTTAGGGAAAAACATCGGAGTCACTTTTTGATACTCAATGTAAAGATTACCTCTGGATTCAATTGACCCTTGTTCCGTCATGGGCGCTGTGATTCTTGTCATGATAAAATAAAGAGTTAATGGAGAAATAATGGCTATCCATCCATAAGGAGTCGAAAAAGCAAATAAGGTAAAGGAGCACCATACCAGCCATTCATAAAAGTAATTTGGATGCCTGCAATAACGCCATAGCTTTTGATTACAGACTTTTCCTGGATTATTTGTTTTGAAATATTGTAATTGAGAGTCAGCCGCTGTTTCTAAAATTATTGCCGTCAAAAATAGAATTAATGCAAAAATATCCAATAGATCGAGTGTTGATTTAGTTGAAGAAGAGAAATACCAGGAAATGGAAACAAGGCAAATCAATGCGCCTTGTAACTGAAAATTTAAAAAAAATCCTAAAGGTTTCGCAAGCTTCCAATCATTACTCAAGGCAAGATAACGTTTGTCTATTTTTTTAAGGCGTATTCGTGTCCACCACAAATACCCCCCAAGCCTAACTCCCCACATCAGCAGTGCCAGGCAAAGAACCATAGATCGTAATGAAAACTCGTGGCTGTTTAAATAGACAAGGCCAGCCAGTGTTAAGCCGGAGGCCCAACCGACATCAACAACTGAGGGGTTATTGGTGTAATGGTACCATAGCCAAATCAAGCACATGTGTAAAAAGATGATGGCGACTACCAGTAAAATTATCATCTTATTCCTTTGCTGCATGTGTAATTAAATAGATATAAACTCAGAGGCAGGAATAGAGACCAGGTTAACCCCAGAGAAAGGTAAAATATCATTCCGCTGCTGATAAGGGTTGCTGCTCCAAATTCAACGCCTAGCCAATACGCGATTATAATGGATGGAAACATGATTAGTCCCCAAATAAAGTAGTGAGTTAACCAGTAGCGGTATAAAAGAACGAGATTAAATCCAAAACTTAGCCACAAAGCAATCATCCAAAGCGGCGGAAAATGGGAACCAAAGAAATTGGCTTTAAAATAGATCATACCGCTGTGAAGCCAGATGGCATCAGTGATAGCGCCTAATAGAGATAATCCCATAGCATAATGGAGTGCATCACGCCAGTGGAGTTGATTGATTATCTGCAAAAGAATCTGTGCTGCCATGATTAATGCAGTAATGATTAATCCCAATAAATGGTAGCCATGAGCGGCAAAGTATATACAACCCATCCAGCATAAATAGTACGAGATAAAGTGTATAATACTCGAAAGCTTAATATTCATCACCAGGACTCATACGACCTGCAAGAGCAATACATCCTTGACCAGCATGTAAACCAATAGCAAGTGATACTGATTCTATGTAAGTGGGTGCTTTATCGAATGCTCGGATTGCCATGTCAGCGAGGCGCAAAGCCTGATTTTTTTCATCCGCATGAACGATACAGTAATCCTCTAAAATGAGTTGAGATTCGTCTCTCTTTTTCTGCAGGAAGGTAATTAATTTATTACTTGCTCTTGAGTGGGAAAAACATTTGTCGACGATGATACCTTGGCCTGCTGAATCAATGGAGATGACAGGTTTGATATTAACCCATTGGGCAATGCGCCCAGAGATTTTATTTACTCGGCCAGAGCGAATCATCGATTCAAATTGATTGACCATGACAAAAATATAGGTATTTTTTATGGCTTCTCTGACAAAATTGACTATAGATTCGATGTTATTTCCTGACGCGATGAGCTGCCCTGCATAATGCAAAAGTAATCCATGTGCCCCAGAATTGGTTTTGGTATCCAATACGGTGATGTTGTCATATTTTTGGGTTGCAACAAGGAATGCATTGTAGATGCCACTCATTTGGCTGGATATTGATAGTATAAGCACATGATCATAATATGGGGCTATTTTTGCCAGTTTTTCCTCTATAAGAATTGGGTTCAAACAGGAGGTTTTCGGATGAGTTTTGAACGAGTTAAGTTGCTTGTAAAATACATTGGTTTCAAAACAATATTTATCCAGTAAATGATGTTCATCGACATGAATGTTTAAAGGAATTTGATGGATTTGATATTGATCAATGAAGTCCTGGGGTAAATCGGCACTTGAGTCTGTCACTAATGCTATCTTATATTTTTTTCCAAACTGGAGTTCATGCTGTCTTTGCATGTCATCTACTTTAGGATATTGGATAGTGTATTCCTTAGATAAACTCGTGAAAACTTCACGAGGATTATTGGTATGAACATGAAATCTGGTGATGCGCTCATTACCTGTAACAGAGGCACAGTCCCCTTGTTGCTTTAAAAAATGTAATAATTTATTTTTATCAATCGAGGCAGATTTGAGGACAGCTTCAGCACAGTAGCGATGTTCTGTTGTGGCACATGTCAGCTGAAGGCGCTCTGTAATGGCTAAAGGTGGGGGTATGGTTGCTGTGTCTGTGGAGTGTGGTTGCTGCAAAAATTGTGTAAACCCGTCAATGAAATAATAAAATCCCAAAGCGCCAGCATCAACAACATTGGTTTTTTGCAAAATAGTTAACAATTGCTTGGTTTGATCCACTTCATGAGAGAGTAAAGGCAATAATTCCAACAAGGTCTGAGCTAACAGAGAGCGAGATTGGTTCATCCCACAAAGCGAACCCCATTTTTGAATGAGAGTTATCATGGTGCCCGGTACCGGATTAGTTACGACCATAGCAATTTCTTTACCAATTTGAACCACGATTTCTGAAAAGTCATTAAAATGGAGTTCTTCTTTGTTCGGCAAATTTTTGGCTAATAAGTTAAAAAAGTGAGAAAAAATAATACCGGAGTTTCCGCGCGCACCGATAGTACTCGCATCAGCAATAGATTCAAGAGTGCTTCTTAATTCGATTTTTGCTGAGGAAAACTCAATAATTGCCATGCATGTAGAATACAAATTATCTCCCGTATCGCCATCGGCTACTGGAAAAACATTGATTTTGTTGAGTTCTTGTCTATAGTGTATGAGTTTATAACAACCTGCTATTATTGCGGCATGAAAGGTTGCACCAGTTAACTTATTCAAGGGCATGGCATGTCCATATAATGAATATTGAAGTTTACGAGCTAATCCATCATAGTAGATATTTTTACACTAATGCAAGAAGAATGATATGGCTCGCTACTTGGTAATTGCTGCAAGCAGTGCTATCGGACAGTCCGTAACAACCCTTTTAAAAAATCAAGGTGACACCGTTTTTACCACAGCACGAGACAATTATAACATAAGCCCCGATTTTCAACTGAATGCTACTGATTTTGATGCGGTTTTAGATGTTTTTCGCCAAATAGCTCCCCTTGATGGCGTCGTGAATTGTGCGGGTTCGCTACTTCTGAAAAATGCCCACAGTACCAGTTTTGATGAATTTCAAGCCGTGATCAATGCGTCACTCACTACTTCTTTTGCTACCATTCGAGCAGCTGGATTAACTATGAAGCAAGGGGGGGCGGTTGTATTGATATCATCAGCCGCTGCTTTGGTAGGTCTGGCCAATCATGAAGCTATTGCGGCAGCCAAAGCGGGTATCATTGGTTTAGCTCAATCTGCTGCAGCCACTTATGCTACAAACGGTTTAAGAGTGAATGTCGTGGCTCCTGGAATGGTCAATAGTCCGCTGACCACATCGTTATTAAGCAATCAGGTGGTTTTGAATGCATCGCAGGCAATGCATGCTTTAGGGCGAATTGGTGTTCCAGAAGATATTGCTCGCGCAATTAGGTTTTTACTTGATCCGGATAATAACTGGATCACAGGGCAAGTGATGCCTGTTGATGGAGGGTTGAGCCGAGTTCGACCCAAGATGAAAATTTAATGAACTACTATGACGACACTATGTTTTATATTGGGTGATCAGCTCAATGAAACAATCGCCTCACTTGCGGAAATCAATAAAAAAGAGGACATTGTATTTTTATGTGAGGTGGAGGAGGAAACGGATTATGCTCCTCATCATCCTAAAAAAATCGCATTCTTAATAAAGCCCAACAACTAATGACAGATTTGGATTCGGCCAATCTCTGATTTGTTATTGAATATAACTTTTTAAATAGATAGTCGCTATCGAACTCCAGGCGCACAGTACTATGCTCCATAGCCAATCAAGGAATGCCATGCCCACAGGAAAATTCTTAAAAATAGCAAGACAGATAAAATCATAGACTCCATAAATAATAGCGCCAAGAAGCGCGCCATATAATGCTGCGTATGGTAATAAGGTTTTAGCCAGCGGTATAACAAAGACCACAATGCTCAAGGCAAAAAGCAGATAGACTAATAAAGCTGACCACCATATTGGCTTTAATTGCCCCTCTGAAAGACGCAGCCACTGTTGGTATTGGTCAAAATAAAGATTTCTGGCGATGAATCCAAGCCATATTATATCGGTCAAAATAAAGATAAAAAAGGCAATTGCAAATGTCTTAAGCGTCCATCCAGTCATGTTACTCCCTTAATGATGATTTTTATCCTTCTGGCTTTTTATGAAACCTCTTGCTTAACCTGTCTCTTTTGTTAGCTTGGCTGTATTTGCGGTGCTCATGGACTATATGCAAATTCCACTCTTCAAAGCGGTTACGTTTTGCCTTAATAAAAAATAATCAAAATTCGATGATAGAGCTTAATGTCCATGATACATTGCAGCTCGTTAATTGAGAAACCATATCATACCATTGAGATAGGCTGCAAAAAGCAGCCAAATGAAGTAGGGGAATAACAATACAGCAATGCTTTTTTTCTTGTTTTTTAAGTTAAACAGTAGAATCCCAGTGAGGGCTGTCATTACCAGAATCCATAAAAAACTAAACCCTGTCCAATGCAGGACAAAAAAAAGTGGGATCCATGCCCAATTCATGAGCATCTGGGCTGCAAATAAATAAAAAGCCGGCTTAATCTCTGACTTATTTCGGGAGCGCCATAAAACCCAACCAGCTATTGCAAGAAGGGCATATAAAAGAGACCAAGCAATTGAAAATACTGACCCTCGAGGAGTCAAATTCGATTTATTGAGCCCTTCATACCAGGAAAGAGTATTCGCTTGAGTCAGCATGCCTAAAACAAATCCGATAGCTTCAAAAGCAATGACCCAGGCAAGCAGTTCCATCCAACTTTTTTTATTCAATAGGCCCCTCCAAATGTAGTCAATCCCTATGGGAGCAAGCTTCGATAAACGCAGGACTATCGGTCAAAATTAAATTACAACTCTAGGGTGTGTTTTTAAAGTTTTCAAACGATAAAAAATCTGATAAAAAGGCTCCATGCTAAAATGGAGTAACTGGATGTCCCGCTTTGTCATTGATGA
>NZ_CAAAJC010000042.1 GCF_900640175.1 Legionella sp. W10-070
TTATTATTCATTTTGGCAGTTCTTTTAGTGATTTTTCGACGGCAAATCGTATTTCACTATAGAAACTGCCTTTTTTTCAACTAATTAGAAATTTCGTTCACGGAGCCTAGTATTTTTTAGGCTAATTTTATGAAAAAATGGTTTAAAAGCATCAGTTAATATTGGTTTTCCTGGAGAGTGAACTAAGGGATTTAAGGAGAAGAATGTCAATTAAGCGATTGCCAGCTTTTCTATGGGAAATAGATCCTGGTTATTTTCGTCTAAAGCAGGCAGTCAAAACCATTATAGCCATTGTGGTTGCATTATGGCTTGTAGGTGATGAACCACTTTCCACCAAGGCGATAGCAGGGGTTTCTTGTGGAATTTCCATGCAAGGTTCCTTTGCCAAAGCCTATTACTGGCGTATTGTCCAAGTGATTTCTTTCGATCTTATCTATTTCTCTTCGTTTATCCTGGGGCTTGGTGTACGGGAAACATCTGGTTTAAAGGCCGTTGTCTTTATAGTACTTGGTTTTGTTGTCAATTACTGCAGGCGTTTTGGACTACAAACCAATGTGGCACCTTTAATGGTATGGATTTTATGCTTTTTGGCTACTATTTTACCTTTGGGGTCTGCTGCAAACACCTGGAGTCACATTGAAGGTTTAATTATAGGCTTGGTGGTGTCTGCTGTCGCGGTATTGGTTGTGTTTCCTGAAAATTATTGTCGATTATTTATTAATAATTCCAACCGTCTTTTTCAGATCCTGGCGGGAGGGCTGAAAGAGATGAGGCGACATCTCCTGATCCCCCCATTTGCAATTGATTTTGAATCCCTGCCTTTTGTACGTTCCAAAGCAAGCTTAAATCGCTTACTAGAAAGTAATCTAAGCCTTGATCAAAGCGAGCTATTTAGTAGTCAGGAGAAACGTATTGGCGAAATCATTATACATCAATATGCGCTGGTGCATGCTTATACCATGATGCTGGAAGCATATCGGAATTTGATGAAGCATGGTTATCAATTGCCGCGGCCTATCAGACGATACCTTAGTCAATTAACCAGGCAACTGGTTATCTTATTTGGATCAGTCAGGATGGACAACGCTTACAAAATACGAAGTGAGGCTATCAAT
The DNA here is from genome assembly GCF_900640175.1 of Legionella sp. W10-070. Lineage (GTDB taxonomy): Bacteria > Pseudomonadota > Gammaproteobacteria > Legionellales > Legionellaceae > Tatlockia. Next base: position 1,116 of record NZ_CAAAJC010000042.1, read on the forward strand.
ATTTCGCTAACTCAGCTTGGCAGGCAACTGAATCAGGAAAGGCTAACGGATCCAGAGTTAATAATGATTATATTGAATTTAAAACTTAGCTTTAACCTGTTGCGTCAACAGATTGATCAATTACAAGAGGGTGCTAATGAGGCTTAGGAATACTACCAGAATGGCGTTCCAGGCAGCTATTGCAATTACCATTGCCGAGCTGCTTGGCTGGTATTTTAATCTTGAACATGGTTACTGGGCGACATTAACCGCTATGGCATTAACCGCTCAAACCTGGGGTGAAAGTGTCAAACGTTCCTTTGAGCGGGTAACGATGACTGTATTAGGTGGTATTTGTGGAACAGTTTTATATTTTATTCTTTCTCCCGATGAGACGCTTAGTTTAGTGATCCTTCTTGGTTTTGTATTTATTACTGTTTATATGTTGTCTATTAATAACCTCATTGCCGTATTTACTTTAACGGGATTTGTTGTTTTCCTTTTTGCTTTGCTTGGCGATTGGAGTTTATTGTTGTTGAAGGAGCGAATTGATGAAACAGTGCTAGGTGCTTTGATTGCGATTGCAGTCGGTTTCTTTTTTCTACCCGTTAGAACAAATATTAATACCCTTTGGGTTGGTCAATTGGAAAAGACAAGGGCTTGTTTAAGCCTGGCATTCGTGAAATCCGGGAATACCCGGATAATTTCCAGCCAGAACCTGTATGCCGATTTTCAGGAAATTCGTAAAAAGTCGCTTTCAATCCGTTATGAAGTATTGTTTCATCGCATGAGTCTCCATGAGTTTAACCTTTTGTTAACCCACATGTCATTTTGCACTCAGTATGTAGTTAATTTGGTTGAATCTTATCAATGGTTGGTCGCTTACCTGACAAAAAAAGACAGGGAGCGTATTCATTTGGCTGTTGAGACGACACTTCGTAATCTTGAAATCATGATTGATTACCTGAAAAGCGGCAGACAACAAGCGATGCTGCCTGCGCAAGATTTGCATCAGATGCTTAGTAATTGCATCCATGAAGATCCGCAGCGTTTTACTACTTTTGAAAGTGAAGCATTAGGCTTTTTTAATCTGATGTATTTTTTTACCCATCTAAATACCCGGTTAAATGAAGTTTATCTGCTGCTTTATAAAGTAATGAAATAACAGCTACTGTCTTGATGCGCCCTTGCCCTGAGTTGCTTCTAATGTTTCCTGGTTGAATTGACCCAATTTATGATAAAATATAAGCCATTTTTTCAGGTGCAGTATCGGCATGCAAGATAACTACAATGAGTTTGAGAAACGTAAGCAAGATCATATCGAACTGGCTTTAATGGAGTGTAACCAGTCTAGCGAATTAAATACTCTGGATGCTATTTCCCTGGTACATGATGCGTTGCCTGATATCGATTTTCATGAGATTAAAATTCATAGCCAACGCTTTGGCAGGGTCATCTCTAAACCGTTTCTGGTAAGCTCCATGACTGCAGGCCATCGCGATGCAGTTAACATCAATCGTAATCTTATTGAAGCTTGTGCAGCAAGTGAATGGGCGATGGGGGTGGGGTCACAGCGTCGTGAGTTGACAGATAGCCAGGCATCTTATGAATGGAAGCTGCTTCGTCAGGATTTTCCAAGGGCTAAATTGTTTAGTAATTTAGGAATCGCACAGTTAATTACAACCCCGTTAAATCAAGTTCAACGTTTGGTTGACTCCTTGCAAGCCGAAGCGTTAATTATCCATTGTAATCCTTTGCAGGAAGCTATCCAGCCAGAGGGGACCCCTCAGTTTAAAGGCTGCTGGGAGGCGCTGGCGCAACTGGTTGAGAATTTGGTTGTTCCTGTTGTTGTCAAGGAAACGGGGTGTGGTTTTGCTCTTTCTACGTTAAAAAGATTAAATGACATTGGTGTTGCTGCTGTTGATGTTAGCGGAGTGGGCGGGACGCATTGGGGCCGTATAGAGGGGCATCGCGCAAAAGAAGGGAGCATTAAGCAAAAAACAGCAGTTACTTTCCGTAACTGGGGGATTAATACAGTGCAGAGCGTACAAAATGCGGTTTCATTTATGCCTGCATTTGAAATCTGGGGTTCAGGGGGAGTGCGGCATGGCTTGGATGCGGCAAAATTATTTGCGCTTGGTACAAGTTCTGTTGGCTTCGCCAAGCCCATGTTGGATGCAGCCCTGCAAGATTCTCAACAGGTCTATGATTTAATGACTACTATCGAATATGAATTAAAGGTTGCTATGTTTTGTACAGGTAGCCGTGTACTTAGCGAACTCAAGGAGAAGGCATGCCACTAAGCAATCAAGCAGGTCAATTATTCGAGGGCTTTTCTCGCCTGGATCGCAAAGAGCGATTTCAACGCTTATTGGAGTTAGGAGCACTTACGGTTGAAGATATTCAATATTTACAACAAGGCGGCATAAAAGATGCCGCTCTGGCGGATAAATTAATCGAAAATGTAATCGGTTATTTCCAGCTTCCTTTAGGGGTGGCGACTAACTTTCGTATTGACGGGCAAGATTATGTAATCCCTTTGGCAGTAGAAGAAACGTCTATTATTGCTGCTTTATCCAAAACGGCTAAATGGATACGGCAACAAGGTGAAATAACCACTCAGATTACAGGTGATTGTATTATTGGACAAATTCAAATAGCCAAAGTTAATGACTTCGCACGCTTTTCAGCGATTTTTAATGAAAATAAGCAGTTTTTAATTGAAAAAGCAAATGAAGAAGTCGCTTTCAGTATGGTAAAACGAGGCGGTGGCGTTGTCGATTTGCAACCAAGGCGTTTGCCTCGTCAGGATGGTGGCGAAATGGTGGTTATCCATGTCAGCATGAATACCTGTGATGCGATGGGGGCTAATATTATTAATCAGGTATTGGAATATTTAAAAACGCCCCTTGAAAATTTGACCGGTGAGCAAATCACCATGTGTATTTTGTCTAACTTAAATGATGAAAAACTGACAACTGCCAAAGTAGTTATTCGGGATGTTGATCAAGAGCTGGGAGAAAGGTTAGAGGAAGCGTCGTTATTTGCAGAAACAGATCCTTATCGTGCTGCGACGCATAATAAAGGAGTGATGAATGGAATTGATCCGGTATTAATTGCAACAGGTAATGATTGGCGGGCGGTTGAGGCAGGAATACATGCTTATGCAAGCCGCTCGGGGCAATACCAGGCAATTACCCGCTGGCGGTATGAGAGTGGTTTGTTAACAGGTGAGTTGACAGCCCCTATTATCGCAGGAACAGTAGGCGGAGTTACCGCACTTCATCCTACAGCCAGGCTTTGTTTGCGGATGATGGGTATTGAGTCCGCTAATCATTTATCCAGGGTGCTTGCTGCAGTAGGTCTGGTTCAGAATCTGGGAGCAATCAGGGCGTTATCCACTGAAGGCATTATTCAAGGCCATATGAAATTACATATTAATAATCTTCTGCTGGTTGCCGGGGCTACTGATAGTGAGTTACCTCTACTCAAGGAGCGGCTGCAATCCTGGTTAACTATCAATAAGAGAGTCAGTTTGAACAATGCTTTTGAACTGCTGACTGAGATAAGACAAGCCCAAGCAGCATCATGATAATGAATTGGCAAATCCCGGCTAAGACGTTCTTGTTAGGCGAATATGCTGCCATCGCAGGGGCTTCAGCGATTATAGTAACAACCTCCCCTTGTTTTGAAATTTCGTTAACTGCCGATGGCATTTTGCATAACATCCATCCGGATTCACCGGCTGGACAATGGTGGAGACATCATCGTCTGTTTTCTCAAGGTTTGTATTGGCAGGATCCTTATCAAGGCAAAGGCGGGCTTGGCGCATCAAGTGCTCAATTTATAGGGGCGTATCTGGCAAGTTGTCATTTATTAAACTTAGTTCCTACTTCCGAATCGCTTCTTGACGCGTATTATCAATCTGCCTGGCGCAAGGAAGGACTTAGGCCCAGCGGTTATGATATTTTGGGGCAAACACAAAATCGTTGTGTTTATATAAGCAGGCAAAATGCGTTGATGCAAGCTTATGATTGGACTTTTAAAGAGATTGCTTTTTTATTGCTACACAGTGGGCAGAAGCTGGCAACCCACTCTCATTTGCAGACAATATCGCTTCCTGGCTCAATCAATCAACTATCAGCCATTGTTGATTGCGCTAAAGAGGCATTTGAACATAAAAATAGCGAAGGACTGGTCGATGCGGTTAATCGCTATCAAAGACAACTGGAAAATCTGCAACTGGTAGCCCCTCACAGCCTGGATCATATCCACTCGTTCAGGATACAACCGGATGTGTTGGCGGTGAAAGGTTGTGGGGCATTAGGAGCTGATGTCTTATTATTAATTGTTCCAGGTACTTCCTTGAAAGCTAAAGCGGAACGTTTTATGGCTGAAGGGTGGACGGTTCTGGCGACCAGTGATGATTTATACACTGGTTCTGAATTAATGCAAAATAAACTACAAAAAACACTTGAAATTTTGTCCTAATCCGGTATGATTCCAGCCTCTTTAGGGCCGTTAGCTCAGTCGGTAGAGCAGGAGGCTTTTAACCTCTGTGTCATAGGTTCGAATCCTATACGGCCCACCATTTTGGTGGTATTTTAGTTAGATAGACGTGATCGAAATTTGTTAGTTGTAAGGGCCGTTAGCTCAGTCGGTAGAGCAGGAGGCTTTTAACCTCTGTGTCATAGGTTCGAATCCTATACGGCCCACCATTCTGGCTTGCTACCGTGTTAAAGCCAAGAAAGCAGCGATGATAATCGCAGATAAATTTTTTCACTGTGTTATGCGCTCGTAGCTCAGCTGGATAGAGTACTTGGCTTCGAACCAAGGTGTCGGGGGTTCGAGTCCCTCCGAGCGCGCCATTTAAAATCAAGCACTTAGCTATCAATCGTGTCATTAAAACCAAAACTAGAGGATTGAGAATTAGTAAATTATTCTCGATTAGACACCTTTTTAAATGCCATTATAAATAGACTTGCCCCCTAATTCCTTAACCGGAGTGTCCAAGTTAAACCATGTAAAATTTATATGGGATCGCAATTATAGATGCTGCCGCAAACTAGAATATACCCGTAGAAAGCCGCCTCGGCTACGAATGGGCCAATAATGGGAATGAGCTCTGAGACTATTACCCCTGCACACCAAGCCACGCAGCCGGGGTAAGTTGCTTCAGTTTGTTGGTACACATTTTTCATTTGATTCATAAAATGGAGTCTGTCGGGATCATTTGGATGAAGTTTAAGATACTCATTGATTGTTAATCCTTTTTCATCGGCTTTTTGTACTATTTTTGTACAAAAATTAAATATTGCTTCTTTTGCTTCTGCTGGCAATTGGGGATTATTATTTATTGCAGCTTTTACTGTAAAACATTGCTCTATATTTGAATGCGCGGCGCAGACAGACGAGCTAATTAAAGCACTTAGCAATATGGTCGATACGGCAATGCGAATTAAATTGAACTTAATCATGTGGAATCTCCTCCCTGGAAGTTAAGTAGCGGTTAAATTTTATAATTAATTCCTAGACGTAATAGGTTATTGTTAAATTTTGAGCTCACTTGATAGTCAACAGGAATTACTCCTGCAAAACTGCCTAAAGCGTTCAAATTCATACGACCTAAATCCACATAAAGATATTCCGCTTTAAAAGTCGCTCTTTGCCATACCGCGTATTCAACTCCACCACCGACCGTCCAGCCCGCTTTTGTTTTTGTCTGGCTCGCGGCTGTACGGACGCTAAATCCAGGGTTCATTGCAGGATATCGGTGGTCAAATGTCAGTTTTTCCTCACCAAATGCAGGCCCTGCAGTTACATAAACCAACGTATTTTCCGAAGCAAGCTTACCCATGCGAGCGCGTAATGTGGCTAACCAATTAAGGTTATTATCCACAGTGGTTGCGATCGCAGCAGCCATTGTTGCATTATTCGCTCCCCCAATGGCTGCATAATCCATATCGCCCTCAACCCCCAAAAGCATCCCTTCTCTTTGCCAGTTGTATCCAAATTGCCCTCCCGCCATAAAGCCAGCATTTTGGATATTCAATACGCTGGGAACAAAATTTGCATTTTGCAAAATTTGGCGGCTCTTCCCCAAATCCGGGGGCACTAATCAAGAACACAAAACTTTAACCCTTAACCTATAGTTTTCAAAATTTCTAAATCCGTAGGCACGACGCTGAATCAGCTTCATTTTGCGATGGAAGCCTTCGGTAATGCCGTTGTTTTTAGTAAACCGCCACATTCTAACCACTTCTTCCCGCCATTGGTATAATGTTTTACCTAAAGTCTTTAGTGATTCGAAAGGACTTTCCTTCAGACTGGCAACAAGTTTAAGAAAGAGGGGTATTAAACGCGTACACTGCTTGGCAGTGCGATGTTTTCGCATGAGTAGCCGATGCAATCGCTGTTTAAAGTAATAAATAGCAGCAATGACAGGTTGTTGTTGCAAATAACGTTCTCGTCTATTGAGTCGCTTTACCGTGAGATTATTGGGGTTGGTTCTCAATGCCGCCAGGAGACCTCGTTGATATTTCATTTCGGGGTCAATCTGCTGATAAGTTTGCAAACAAAATTGATTCAGTAATCGAATCACATGAAAGCGATCGGCGACAATCATCGCATTCGGAAAATAACGCCTGATTAACTTACGGTAACTGGAACTTAAATCAATGCAGACTACCTGAACTTTTTCTTTGCCTTCAAGGGTATTTAGATAGCTTTCTAAATCCTTTTCGGAGCGTCCCTCAACCACATCAAATATTTTATGTTTGGCTAAGTCACAAAAAGTCGTAGCATAACCTACTTTCCTATTAAATGAATGCTCATCAAGACCTAATACTCTGGGACATGAACGAGTAGCAAGCTTCTTATGACGGAGCTTATAACCGTAATGATACCAGCGCTCTACTGTTGATTTACCCAGCTTTAAGTCGCGCGCCAAATCTTTTTGACTCACTCCTTTGCTATGGTAGTGAAACACCTGTTTACGTAAACTCTCACTGGCTCTTTGATATTTCCCTATCCCCGGAAAACGCTGATTAAAATAACGACCACAAGCAGCACAATAATATTTATGAGCCTTGATACATAAGTAACTGCGGCGCAATCCAATCGACTCATGGCGTATGCGTCTTATGAAACTATCTTTTTTTCGTAACTTTTTATTACCACAATGAATACATCGAACAACACTACGATACGTGACTTCGATAAAAACTGGATTCTCTCCACTCACCTTTTTAATAGAATATCCCGGTAAATTTAGGATACAATCTTTCTTGGGCATCTTAATCTTCCTTTTGACCCTCAAATCAAAGGGTTAGTCTATACTAACTTGATTAAAGTGCCCCCTTAATTGGGGTAGAGCC
>NZ_CAAAJC010000043.1 GCF_900640175.1 Legionella sp. W10-070
GCAATACGCGAAAGTAACCGAAGAAGAGCAAAGGCGAAACAATCATTTCTTGGTGAGCAAAAATAGTTAAAGGATGAAAGATTATGAGTGCCATAGTTAATAAATTACAAAATGAAGTGGATTTTAATGCTGAAAAAACGAGTGCTAGAGTTATTAATTTTCCTCGACCTAAAAACAAAGGAGGACGGCCATCAAAATACTATGTAGAGCTTATGGATGAAATATGTGTGGCTATTTTGAATAGCGACAAGGGCATTGCAAGACTTTGTAAAGAACATAAGAACTGGCCTTGTAAGAAAACTATTTTTAACTGGCTTAACAAAAATAAAGACTTTCAAAAGAGATACGTAATCGCTAAGGATATTCAAATTGATTTCTTAATGGATGAGCTGCTTAGGCTAACTGATGGCCTTTCATCTTTTACCTATGTTGATGATCTGGGTAATACAAGAATACACCCCTGTGCGGTGGATTTAATGAGATTAAAAGCGGACATCGTTAAATGGAAAATAGTTAAGCTATTGCCGCGTAAATATTAGGGCATGTATTTCTAAGTGCTTACCAGAAATAAGTCCTATTTTACCACTCCTTGATATTGTGTCACAAATGGGGTACAATTAATAATAATGCTTGGAGGGTTATATCATGAGTAAGTCAGCTTATATTAGAGCAAGAATTGAACCGGAGTTAAAAACAGAGGCCGAAGCTATATTTAGTGAGTTTGGTATGACTGCTTCTCAGGTTATCACGATGCTATACAAACAAGTATCAAGAAAACATGAAATACCGCTTGATTTGAATTTGCCTAATAAGAAAACAGCAAAAGCCATTGATGAAGCAAGAAAGGGTAAAGGTGTTGTTGCTTGCAAAAATGCTGATGATTTATTTAATAAACTAGGGATATGATGCTTGCTCCTTTTTATAAAAAGCAATTTGAAAAGGATTTAAAGCGAGTAATAAAGCGTGGCAAATCTCCTCAAAAAATAAAAGATGTCATGGGGAATCTGATCAATCAAATCCCGTTAGAGCCAAGTTATCGTGATCACCAGCTAAAAGGAAATTATGTGGATTGTAGGGAGTGCCACATAGAACCAGACTGGCTTTTAATTTATTTGATCCATGATGACTCAATTACCTTTATTAGGACTGGCAGTCACTCTGACTTATTTGGGTAACATGCTGACTTTGTATAACGAACAATAAACGAAGGCATACGAATATGGGCGAAAAGAATTCGTTACTCAGTACGCGAGAGGCTGCGGAAATTGCAGGTTATAGTGCGAGACATATACAAGGCATGATAAAGAAGGGTAAGCTCTCTGCCACAAGGGATGACGGCGGTAATTACCTTATAGAAAAATCTGAGTTTTACCGTGTTTTTCCTGATGCGCACAACAAGCGATCAAATGCGAATAGTGGCGATGACAGTGCGCGAATAGTTCTTGAAAAAGAAGTTCAGCATCTCAAAGAAATGCTTTCTGAGAAAAGTAAACAAAATGAATTCCTGCATAAACAGTTAGAAATGGCAACAACAGAAAAATCAATGCTGCTAGATACCCTTAACAGCAATCAAAAACTACTTGAGCATAGCTCTACTAAGAAGAGAAAACGCCTGTTAGGGATATTCTAAAGCCAATCTATTTTTATTAGTTGCAAATATAAGAAGGATTTTACAATGGATATTATTGAATCAATCAGAAATGTATTGCACCTAATAGAAAATTACCATGACACCTATAGTGTGATGCATGAAGAAAATGTAGGGATAATGATGGAGTATTTAGCAAAATCATTAGGTTATGATGAAAAATATAGTTATGAGTTGCGTCAGGCAGGAACTCTTCATGATATAGGAAAAATTTGTTTGCCATCAAATATTCTTGAAAAAGCAAGTGTGCTAACCCTTTTTGAAAAAGGGGTTATAAGAATGCATCCTGTAATTGGCGGTGAAATTATTAATAAAATTAAATTGCCTCCATCAAAATTAAAAATATTTTTTAATGTTAGTGTTTACCACCATGAATCATATGATGGAAATGGTTATCCTTATAATCTAAAGGCAGATCAGATACCAATAGAGGCAAGAATTTGTAGTGTATGTGATGTTTATGAAGCCCTAAGAGGGATTAGGCCTTATCGTAATAATAGCTTTAGCCATAAAAAAGTTGTAAATATGATTTTTAGTAAAAAAACAAATGGGCTGTTTTATAAATTTGATCCAGTCGTATTAGATGCTTTCTCAGCAATTCAGGATAAATTTGAAGAAATAATTTTTTCATCAAGAAAGCATTAACAACAAATATTATCATTTATACTTGAGATCAGAGTAAGCGGTTAATAAACCCCATCTTTTAATCAACTTATAAATAAATAAAGGTATACCTTTGTTGACTCTCTCCTCACGTGAATAATCAATAACTTAGAGTGTAAATAAAAGTCAAAAATTAATATATTTACATTTGTAAATAAAGGTGTTAAAGTCCATTTACACTATGGAGAGATAATTATTCAAGGCAGGTTATTTTATTTGAGGTAGTAAGAAATGAGTTATTTAGAGAGGTTTATTCGTCGTTTACATGAGTTGATAGGTGCAGGGATGATATGCCTTGGAATAGCTGGACTTTTATATGGCGGCAAGGGACTAAATATATTACTGGCTTTTGGATTTGGCAGCATAATCATATTGCTAATCGAGATAAAAGGAATAATGTACGTGAATCATTTAAAACAAGAATCAATGAAAACAAGGTGAATCATGACAGGGCAAAATATAGGTTATATACGCGTATCATCAGAAGGTCAAAATACAAGTAGGCAACTTGAGGGAGTTGATCTTGATAGAGAGTTCGTTGACGAAATGACAGGTAGCGCAAGAAACAGGCCACAACTTGAGGAATGCCTTAGCTACCTTCGTTCCGGTGATACGCTGCATGTTCATAGCATTGATAGGCTTGCGCGAAATCTTCGCGACTTACAGGAGATCATCGAGGGCTTAGTAGTTAAGAATGTTAGCGTTAAATTTCACAGTGAAAACCTTACCTTTACAGGTGATGACAGTCCTATGGCAACTTTTACTTTGCAAATGATGGGAGCGTTTGCTGAGTTTGAACGAACAATTACGCGAACAAGGCAAAAAGAGGGTATTAGTGCCGCTAAAAAAGCAGGTAAGCATCTTGGTCGGCCAAAGCTTGATAAAGCCCTTAGCGAGAAAGCTAGGCGGCTAAAAAGCGATGGATTAAGCGTGGTTGAGATAAGTGAAAAGATGGAATTATCTAGGCCAAGTATATATAAGCTTCTTAGCTACGCATGATGGTTAATTATTGCTCGTTTGTGGTTAATTTATATAGAGTTTTTCTAGGTTTTTTCTTTTGATTTAAGCCAGATAATAGTAAGATATTAAGCAAGTAAATAGTGATGTTTTGACGCTATTACGACTTTCCAATCAAGGCCTCTCTCTACCCGCAAAAGTAATTGAGACCTCGATTGGTACATGAAGTGCGTAAAGGTGCGTATTTTAGAGAAAAGAAATCTTTGATCAAGACTTAGTAAGACCCAAAGCTTAAAAAAAGATTTTTCATACCTGAAATAACAACGCTCCCTTCACGTTATTATAAACATTGTTTTTTATTTATTGAAACTACTACAACAAATTATTTGTTACAAAGTATTTAACATATAAAACAAAAAGAATAATAACAGCGCACTTCGATTAATATTGGATATTAATTGAGGTGAAACCAGAATGGATGTTAAGAATAAAAATCAGGACGAAATACAATTACCAGAATCTTTACTTAAAAAGCTCTCCTACAATCAAAAGCTAATCATCGAAGCTCTCGCGAAAAAACCAGAGGGCATGCTCTCTCGCCATCTATCCCATAGAACAGGCGTATCAAACAAATCCGACACAATAAAGTTTTCTGTTCGCGAACTATTGGCGAAATACGAGCTTGAAATTCACACAGAAAGAGTTCCGAAAAAGAAACAGTGGTTGTGGGTGTTAAGACCCATTAAACAGGAATAATGGAAACCACAGAGCGGGACGGGCATCCCGCAAGCGGCAACAAAGAACAATACAATTATAAAGCAAGTTCCGCTTTAGTGGTAGCCCATGCGCATAACAGATGGTCTGAGATACTTTCAAATTTTGGATTCGATAAAGACGTTCTTTCTGGAAAGCACTCTCCTTGCCCAATACATGGTGGTAAAGATGGATTCCTTTTCAAAAATGACAATGGGAAAGGTGACTGGGTTTGTGCGACATGTACTAATGGACGTTTTGAAGATGGTTTTAACCTCATCGCAAGAAGGGATCACAACGGAAATAACACAGAAGCATTTAAGCGTGTTGCTCAGTATCTAGGTCTAAGTGGAAACACATCACAAAACAGAAACAGCGAAGATGAATTAAGAAGAAAAACCGAAGAGTATAGAAAAAGACAGCTAGAAGAAGAAAAAAGAAAATCAGAAGAAAAGAAGCTTTCCAAAAAAAGGGGTGGCGATCATGCAAGCAACATAATATCCAACTGCGTTATCAAGCCTCATCCTTATTTGCAAAATAAAGGCATTGATAAGCCAGTTCTTGTAAACACTAAAAACTACAAAGTAAGCGACACTCAAACCGTTTACGCGGGTGCATTAATACTTCCTATTTACGACATCAACAACCAAGAAATACTTATAGGCGCTCAATTTATTAATCCTGATGGCCAGAGATTTTATATATCAGGAACGACTATAGCTGATGGAATTAACGTAATAGAAGGCGACCAGAACTTATCTTATGTTGGCGTTGTAGAAGGCTATGCAACAGGCTTAAGCATCCACATGACAACAGGCGCGACCGTTATTGTGGCTTTCGATGCCAACGGAATGGAGGGAAAAGCAGAGGGGTTAAAAGCCTCTTTTCTTGGCAAGCAATTAGTGTTTTTTGGAGATAATGACAGCCATAAAGACTACACGGGTAATAAGGCAGCTCATACCGCAGCGAAAAACACCAATGGTATAGCTGTAATTCCTGTTTTATCTGGAAATGATTGGGATGACTATAGACAAAAAAATGGCATTGAACCAACTAGAAAGGAGATTAATAGGCAGTTTTCCGAGTACGGAAAAAGCATAGACATAAACGATAAAATAATAGGGCTTAGTATAGCAAGCTCTATATCCTTGGTAAGTAAAAATAAATGCGTGTCTTTTGATGATGCGTTAATAAACTATCCTTCTACATACTGCATTTGCCCTATTTCAGGCGGTAAAGCCATTATCAACGCTGGTTCTATTTATTCATTTGAGCTAAGAAAACAAATCATTCCTGTACTGGCGAACCTATACGACCAAAACATTGTTAATGAATGCAAAGAGATTAAGTCATCAAAAGGTCGGTTTAAATGGGTTGCTATTAACGGCACTCAAAAACACTTATATGCTTTTATCAATTTAACCTCTCACCGAATAGGAGCAGACCTTCCTAACTATGATCTGTTTAATGAGTTTCTTTATAAAAAAACAGGGCTTCAAGCTTCTGATGAAATACTAAACCTAGTCCAATGCCTACAGGAAGCTAGAGTTAATCAAGCTAAAAGTCTAATTGAACTAGAGCCTAGTGAGGTTAGTAAGCACATAAAGTTAAAACAAGAAAGGCAAGATGACGGCTCTTTAAAACTAGACTGGAATCCTGTTGTTGAAAAAGCAAAAAGCAACAAATATAAGCTTGTAGCAATCAAAGCCCAGCATGGTCAAGGCAAGACTCAAAGCTTTATTAAAACCATGCTTGAACACGCAAACACAACAGATGGGGGCATCATCGTCGCTCATCGAAGAAAACTAATTGCTCAAATTTCTAAGGAACTTAACTGCTTTAATTATGAAGATTACTCTAAGCGTTATTTTTCAGGAGTAAGCTTATCTGTTCTTCAAGGCATGGCCGTTTGCCTACACTCTTTTAAGCACGAACATTTTTTATCATACTTAAAAGAAGCCAATTCAATATTCATTGATGAAGCCAGCCAAGTTCTTAAAACATTTTATACAGATAAAAATATTCATAACTCTGTATTAGATAATTTTACCGAATCATCTAAAACAGCACAGTGTATTTATTTGACTGACGCTGACTTAACGACACAAGACATAAAACACTACCAGCAAATATTCGACATAAGCGACAAAGACGTTTTGGTTGTTACAGCAGAAAAACCAGAGCGAGACTACACAGTCGAAATATCATGTTCATCAGCACCAAGGCATTACAGAACTAAGGTTATAAAATCCATCGAGGCAGACCTTCAAAGTAACAAACCATGTGTTCTTGCTGTTGAATCGGAGGCTCAAGGGAAAAGCATCGTGAAGTTCTTTCAAGAACGCTTCCCTTTAAAAAATATAGCCCTAATAACATCAAAAACACCTGATGATGAATTAAGCCCATTCATAGAAAACATAACCGAAAAATCATCTGCTATAGAACTTTTGATTCACACAAGCATTATAGGTACAGGGGTTAGCGTACAGCATAAAGATAAACGTTTTACAAAAGGGTATGGGTTGTTCTCTGGAAACGTACTCAGCGCAACAGAATGCTTACAGATGATGCGCAGATTCAGAGACATAACCGAATGGGAAATAGGGTTATTGTGCAGACCAGAAAGCATGATGATGACGAGCTTTTACAATGATCTTGGTGCGAAAGCCCTAGAAAAGCTCGGTATAGAAACTAGTAATATAGAAAGCGAAATAAGGCTGAATAAAGAAAGAAACAAATCGCTATTTATACACGCCCTTACTAGGCTATTGCGTGATGAGTACGGCTTCAAAATTATTGGTCAACTCGCCTCAGATGATGTCATCAAAGGAATGATAACAACAGAGGAAGTAAGAGAAGAAGAAAAGCAAAAGCTAATTAACGCAACACCGTTACCAATAGAAAAAGCATTGCTTGCCAGAAAAAGGGGGTATAAAACCCATGATGAACGATACACTTCTGAGTCCTCTATTTGCAGAGATTATTTTAAATGCAAAGAAGTAACCGAGGAAGAAGCGGAAATATGGTGTAACCCGTTAGCTTTAGAGGCCTCACAACGACAAGAGAGAGTAATAAAAATACTTAGGCTTGATTCGTCTATTAACCATGTTCAAAAGCAAAATGAAATACTCTCAAAGGCTGGAATCTCGTTAACCCTGTTTAAGAAACAACGATTAACTCAAGAAGCGATAAAAGAACTAAGAAACAGCATAGCCAGTCAATGCGCTGAATTGGTTGGCCTTGGCCTTCTTCGTGAGCGATACAGTAAAGAGTCAAAAATACCTACCGAACGACCAATAGCATTTATTTCTGAATTCCTTAAGTTCATCGGGTTTAAAGTCAATAACAAGCGTTCTAGGAAAAATGACCGCGAGTATCAACTTGAAATAGAAATACCTTATCCAATGGTTAGTCGATTAAGTATCGACGCTAAAACAGATAAAGAAATCTTAAAAGAAAAAGCGCACAAATTAAAAAATGAAGGACTTGGTTATGGCCGTATAGCAAAAGAACTTGGATTAAAAGATAAGTTCCAAGCAAGAAGATTGCTGGAAACATAGGGGTGCGGAATGTACCCACTATCGGCAATTATTATATATATAAATATCCATAGTGGGTACAAAACGCACCCCAACAAGAATGATACATTTAGATTATTAATAGAACAAAGTTGGGCGCAATAAACAGGGGTGCGGAATGTACCCATTATTGTAATTTATACATTTACTCAAGAATTAAAAACTCTTCTTTTGGTAAGCAAAATAATGAGTTCATAATGTCGCAATGATTTTTAGCGTATATGACCTGTATCATGTGCTTTTTTGTATTATTGAATTGGAATTTAATGCTTTTGCCCTTATGAAATAAGGTTTTTACACCAGTACGCGCGATCAGGCGCGTGTGCGTCATGGAGTATGGCATTACTCTTCCTGACTACTACACGCGCGCATCTAGGGGTATGGCTTTATTTCTTGTAATTGGTTATAAAAAAACAATTAAGGATGATAAACAATGTATCAATAACACAGGCGCATCATGGGGTATGGTGATGATAATAATACTGATGCTTTACACCCACACACGCGCTCATTATGGGGTTTGGATTCTGGTCAATAAAGAAAAGTTGAAAGGTTACACCTAAACACGCGCACGTTATAGGGTATGGATTTTCATTTAAAAAAAGGAGTTATGTATGGCAGCAGTTTATATAAGAAGTGACGGTGAAGTTTGTATCTCATTACTTGCCAATGATCCCAAAACACCTCGAAAAAGAAGAGGAACATGTGACGCAAAGACACGAAGGGGAACGAAATGCCAAGCACCTCCAGTCTGGGATAAGGAAAACGATGTAGCAAGAAATGGGCGTTGTAAGCTACACGGTGGTAAGTCTACTGGCGCACGAACGGAGAAAGGACGCGAAGCAATACGCGAAAGTAACCGAAGAAGAGCAAAGGCGAAACAATCATTTCTTGGTGAGCAAAAATAGTTAAAGGATGAAAGATTATGAGTGCCATAGTTAATAAATT
>NZ_CAAAJC010000044.1 GCF_900640175.1 Legionella sp. W10-070
ATCAAATCAATGTGGTTGGGATTTCAAGCTCTAGGAATTGCTGCAGAAATGTTCAAAAATGTTTTGTCAATAAAAACTTAGGGCCAATTGGAAGCATAAAGCGCGGGAAGTGGGCAGTTTAAGTTGAAATGTCAACTGACTC
Organism: Legionella sp. W10-070; assembly: GCF_900640175.1. Taxonomy (GTDB): domain Bacteria; phylum Pseudomonadota; class Gammaproteobacteria; order Legionellales; family Legionellaceae; genus Tatlockia. The sequence continues at coordinate 143 of NZ_CAAAJC010000044.1, forward strand.
TAGTAAACTTCGACCTTCAAATCAGGTGTTTTTGATAAGCTCTTTTATTATAACCAGCTTCGTTGTTGTGTGTTGTATGTAAGCGTAGTTTCACCAGTATCAGGATCCTCTCTTACACCTATGCTGGGGTATTGGGCAATATTGCTAGATTTGGACAAGGAGGGTTGCAGATTAGGATAGGTATTTAAAAATTGGATTCCTTCTTCGATTTCTTTTAATTGGCTATCGAATAAATTTCGCCCATCAACATAGATGCTATAGACTGCAACCGTTAATACAAGAGCAGACAGGATTGCCATACCTAATCCTAAAAGAGCAAGCCCTAATGGCCCGCTAGCCACAGCAGCACCAAATAACACCACACCCAAGGCCCCTGTAGCAGCTGCTATAGAATTTGTGATAATACACAACCCGGAAAATACTTTATTCATCTTCTCTTCTTCAAGCTGGCTTTTTAGCAGAGAAAAAGGATTATTTATTGAATCCATATACAATGCAGGATTGAAGCGATTATCATTGATCGCAGCATTCATTGCTCCTACAATATTATCATTCAGCAAACGAATCGCTTCAGAATTTGAAATTCCCCTTAATTGATGGAGGCTGGCAGCCATCTTCGCAGCATGCTTTTTTAAAGCCAATAGAGCGTCATATCTGGCCGTCTCCCATTGTAACGTGTCTTCGTTTAACAGTTTTGCCTGGATTGCTTTTTCATAATCGGTAAGGGAGAAGCGGGGAAGGTGTATTCTTGTAAAAAATAGCATGGTAAATCACAATTTGATCTAGGAGTACGCATTTTAAACAAGGCATTCTTATTTTTCAAGCGCTTTAAAATCAGCTGCCAGACTGAAACCAACTGTAAGCAATCTTTTTATTCAGAAATCAGGGCAGGTACTTTACTAAACAGTGCAAGTACTCACTTGCTATATCCAATCCAGTCTCCTTAGCTATTTCCTGAAGGCAAGTAGGGCTGGTTACATTAATTTCAGTGAGAAAATCGCCAATAACGTCAATACCAACAAAATAAAGGCCTCTTGCTTTAAGCGTCGGTGAAATTTGCTTACAGAGCCAGCGATCTCTCTCCGTGATCGGCACCACCTCTCCCCTTGCACCTGCTGCAAGGTTACCGCGCAGCTCTCCTTTGGCAGGAATTCGAGCCAAAGCATAAGGGACTGGTTCACCATCTATCAATAATATCCGTTTATCTCCCGTACTCTTAATCTCGGGAATATAATGCTGCGCCATTATATTTACAGTCCCCCCCTGGGTTAAAACCTCCAGGATGACTGATAAATTAGACGCTTTTTCATCCACGTGGAAAACAGCACGTCCTCCCATTCCTTCAAGCGGTTTGAAAACAACATTCTGATGATGCTCCCAAAAAGCACGTAACCGGCCAATATCGCGGCTGACAAGGGTTGGAGGACAACACTGTGGAAAATTTAAAGTAAAAAATTTCTCATTTGCATCACGTAAACTCTGAGGCCTGTTAGCAACCAGAACCCCTTCTTTCTCTGCCAGTTCCAGTGCATAGGTCGCATAGATATACTCCATGTCAAAAGGAGGATCCTTGCGCATCAGGATAATATCAAATTCATCCAAGGGTAACTCACCTGCGGGCTTAACCTCAGCCCAATGCTCGCTCCTGACGTCATTAATGATAATCGTTGACATACGGGCGTAAGCACGGCCTGAATGACAATACAAGTCAGCCTGGGTGAAATACATACAAGTCCAGCCTAAGGCTTGTCCAGCCTTAAGCATCGCAATTGTGGTATCCTTGTAAGGCTTTAACTGGTGTAAAGGATCCATTAATACGGCAAGTTTCATAGCATTCCCCATGGTATTCAGATGGCTGCAATTTCTCTTGCTGCAGCCAAAGCAGCAAGCCGCGCGATTACCCCGTAAGCATAAAAACGATTCGGACAATCGGCAACTGCGATGTCATTGGATGGCATATTACAAGCCTGTGCAAAGGCTAAAGGCTCAAAATGCATGCCCGGTGCATTCAAATTCTCGTTAACACCTCGTCCCTGATGAACCCGATAGAAGCCACCAACAACAAATTGGCCAATCATATAAACGACCGGCTCTGCTACAGCACCATTGGGCATGGTTTCAAACGTATAAACCCCTTCCTGAATCATGACGCGATTCACTTTCCGCCCCCCCTTGCTTGCAGCCATACGGGTACGTTGTTTGCGATTGAGTTGGCGTAATTCCTCCCCATCATGTACCATCATCACACTCATGCCATAAGTGCCATTATCCGCTTTAATCACTACAAACGGTTTTTCCCTAATCCCATAAGTCGCATATTTATCTGCTATCTGAGAAAGTAGCCACTGGGCTTGGTCAGCAAGGGTATCAAGCCCTGCCTGCGCCATGAAATCCACCCCTTCTACCGCAGAAAAACAGGGATTAATCAGCCAGGGATCAATATTAACCAATTGAGCAAACTCGGAGGCAACTTCATTGAAATAATGAAAATGAGCCGACTTAAACCGCGTAGACCACCCCAGTTCGGCAGTCGGTCTGATTGGCTGTTCCAAACCTCGAAGAATATCGGGTATACCAGCAGATAAATCATTATTCAGCAGCACCAGGCAGGGATCAAAATCTATTAAACCAATCCGATTGGCTTGCCGCTGCAAGGGTTCAATAACCAACGTCTCGCCCTGCTCTGTCCTTACTTCCTGTGGCGTGGTTATTTCTGGATCCAGGCTGCCAATACGTACTTCAAAACCAGCTTTCACAAATATATCCCTCAGCACACTTAGGCTTTGAAGATAAAATCGATTACGGGTATGACTTTCAGGGATAAGTAAAATTTTAATACAATTAGGCATGCAATCGACTAAAGCCGATTGAGCCGCTTGAATACATAATGGTAAAAAATCCTGGTTAAGATTATTAAATCCAGCAGGAAATAAATTGGTATCGACCGGAGCCAATTTAAAACCCGCATGGCGCAAATCAACGGAAGAGGTGATGGGGGGTGGTGTTTCCTGCCATTTTTTTCTAAACCAGTATTCGATCGTCGTTATCTGACTCAAAATCACTTCTTCGACATGATCTAAAGGGCCACAATTTGCCGTCATCAAATGAGGCACTGGGATATCATGTTGCATGCTCTCTCCCGTAAAATTTAGGATGGTAACTCAGGTTTGGTTCGAATCAAAGATGTAGCATCAGAAGCCAATAAGTAAGTATTAATCCGATCTGATTGCCCTAGGTTCTGTGCACTTATCGCGAGCTTGAGTCAAAAAGCCTTGATTGGCGAGCACCGAAGCGGAGCATACATAGAAGTATGTGAGCATCGGAGCGCAGAAAATCAAGGCTTTTTGGCCAAGATAGTAGATAAGGGCACAGAACCTAGCTTAGTTATAGACTATTAATTTTATTCTGTTGGCATCCAGTTAACCAGACCTATTTGGAACTCTTGTCAAAAAGCTTATCATATAATGTCTGCTTATTAATTTTATATTGCCGGGATTTATCTGCTATCATGGCGGCAATCCAGACAAATGCAGGGGGCAAGATGAATATAACAGAGTTGCTTCAGCAGTATGACACCCAAATCCAGACTCTCCAATATCTCTTAATGCTCATTAACGCACTCTTACATGTTTTATTTGCTGGCGCAGTCGCCCGCGATGCCGGTAATTTATATCAGTTGGGTCAACGCCCAGCCCTGGTATCTGCCGCCACCTGGGCCTTTGCGACCCTGATCGGCGGAGTAATTACAGCTACCATTTACTGGTTTATTCATCACTCTACCCTTACACGACCAACCATGAGAGAGAAATCCTATGACAGAGCATGAAATAGCAACAATTGATGTTCAGGAATTAAAGACGCGTCGCGAAGATGACCCTGACTTATGCTTGATTGACGTAAGGGAAGCACACGAATGGCAGACTTTACGCATCCCTGGCGCATCTCATATTCCTAAAGACGAACTCGCTTATCGCATTAAAGCAGCAGTTCCTGACCTGGATAAACCTGTCTACCTTCATTGCAGGGGGGGTGTCAGATCGCTTGATGCCGCAAGCTGCTTAATGGCACTCGGTTATAAAGAAGTATATTCTGTAGATGGTGGCATTGCTGAATGGAGCCTGTTAGGTTATCCGGTTGAAAGTTAATTGCAGGCTCTATGAACAAAATTTTTCACAGAACCTGGCACCCCAGGGTTTGCATTTAACTTTTAGAAGGTGTAGGTGAAGGTTCACTGCCAGATTGCTCTGCCCCTTTAGGAAGAGAACCCCATAGCATACGTCCAATGCTGCCTGCTATTGATGAAGGTTGCTGAGGGTTAACCGCAGCTATCTCGTTGCCTTTTTTTTCAAAGTTTTTTAAATCCTCTTCTTTCATCTGAGCAAATGGATGTCCTTCCTTCATTTTATGCCCGGGATCAAAAACCAATTCCTCATAAAATTTCATCGCCTCAGCAGCCATCTGGCGTTCGCTTTCTATATCGATTTTATTCTCTTTAATTCCTGTTTTCTTGCTTTCCTTACGTACCCCTATCGCATAGATCAACTGCTCACGCAGATCACTCCCTTTCGGCAAAACTTGTACTACGATGTATGCAATACCGCTAAACCTCACTGCCTTTAATTTATTCTCTTTCCTGGCTTCTTCTTCACAGTTAGCAGAAGTTGTCTTATCTAATTGCTGAATCATTATTTTCAAAAACTCAATATGGGGACGCCGATGGTCTGGTAACTCCTCCACTGTTCTTACTCGCTTATAACCTTTATACCTCTCAATCGCACTATTAAATTCTTTTTTAAGTAAGTCATAATCTGTTAATTCAAAACGCATCGTTCTCTCCTTAACTTCATTAATAGGCTACGGTGTATTCATTCACCGCAAACCAGTGTAAACCAATTAAAAACCGCCGTCATGGATTTTCTTTACACAGCACAGAACCTAATCCAGGTAAGTTAAGCAAGTGTTTACCAACAATCAAAACTGCTTTAGGATGTCAAAAATTCGTTTTGCAAATTATTATGAAAAAACGCTTAATATTATTATCCCTTCTTTGTTCCCCATTGCTTTTTGCTGACTCTCCAAAGCCAAGGTTAATTTTGCAACTGGTCGTTGATCAGCTGAGAGGCGACTTACTTTATCAATATCAACAAAACTTTGCTGCCGATGGCTTTAATTACTTACTTGCTCATGGAATTAATTATCGTAATGCACATCATTCTCATGCCAATACAGTCACTTGTGCAGGCCATGCCACAATTGCCACCGGCAGCTACCCGGCCTTGCATGGAATAATCGATAACAACTGGTATAACCGACAAACTCATCAACCCATTTACTGTGTGGAGGATAAGAAGAGTCCTATTCTGCTGACCCCGCGATCAAAAAAACCGCTTGCCGGACGATCGCCGCGTAATTTGATCGCCTCCACGCTAAGCGACGAACTTGTATTAGCGCAAACCGGACTAGCCTTTGCTGTTTCTTTTAAAGACCGCGCTGCAATTACTTTAGCCGGGCATGCGGGTAAAGCATTTTGGTTTGACAAGAAAAACGGGGGGTTTATTACAAGCCGCCATTACTATTCAGCTTATCCCCAATGGGTGACTGATTGGAACAGCCACTATAAAGCAGAAAATAAAACCTGGACCTTAAGTGCATCAACAGGCAATTATCATTATGCCAGGGCGCCTGCCTTTAAAAACCGTTTTCAAGACTTTGGCCCAACCTTCCCTCATAAGCTGGGCACTCCTGACTCGGCAACGTATTATAAATTTTTATCAATGACCCCCTTTGCCGATGAACTGACTGCTGATTTTGCTATTGACCTTCTAAAAAGTGAACAATTGGGTACTTCCAGGCAAAAAACTGATTATCTGGCGGTAAGCTTCTCTGCAGTAGATGCCATTGGCCACCAATTTGGCCCTAATAGTCTAGAATCAGAAGACAATTTACTAAAGCTTGATAAGACACTGGCCAAGTTCTTAAAGGCGATTGATCAACAAGTTGGGTTGGACAATACGCTTATTATACTAACCGCTGATCATGGCGTTAGTGATTCACCTGTTTATCTTGCAGCACATCACATCCCCGACAACGGTTCCCTAAAACGTCAGGCAATGGAGAAAATAATTGAAAAAGCATTAGCTGAACAATTCAAGTTGCCTGCGGATACACTGCAAGCCATCGCCTTGCCTTATATTTATCTTGACCATCAGGTGATTGATGAGCATCAATTATCCCTGCAAAAGGTGAGCGCTTTTTTAGCCGATACGTTGCGTCAGCAGCCTGGTATTTTTCAAGCCTATACCCTGCCCCTGGGGGGTACTGAGCATGACTGGTTAAGTGCAAAAGTAGATAAGATGGCGTTTCCTGGCCGTGCTGGCGATATTTACCTGGTGCCTCCACCGTTTCAAGCCCTTGCTGATAAAAACGAGCAGCGAGTAGCCCATGGCACTCCCTGGCAATATGATAGCTACGTTCCTTTATTATTCGTAAATCCAGCCTTTAAAGCCCAGGGAATCATCAAATCAGTCGATAGTACTGATATCGCACCGACACTTGCAGCGATTCTTTCTATCAAGCCCCCATCGGCTGCGACAGGACAACCGCTAGCCGAAGTGATCACAGCATTTAGGAAATGACTTGAAATCCGCTGCAAATGACCCTATTTTTTATCAAAGGGTAAATTTTTTCTACTGATGGTACAGGTAAACAGGATTGGCAATGAATAATATCAAAACATTTATTTTTCTAGCTGCTTTAACCGCATTGTTACTCATTATCGGAAGTGTTTTAGGGGGGCACACCGGCCTTCTGATTGCCCTTGGTTTCGCTGTTGTCATGAACTTTGGCGCTTACTGGTATTCAGACACCCTGGTTTTAAAAATGTATAACGCGCAGCCTCTGGATACCAGCCATCCTGTTTATCGAATTGTGTCACAACTCGCAAATAAAGCCCAAATCCCCATGCCAAAGGTCTATCTGATCGATAACCCCACCCCAAATGCCTTTGCAACCGGCAGAAACCCCGAACATGCCAGCATTGCAGTTACCAGCGGATTACTCAACCGCATGACTTCAGAAGAGTTAACCGGCGTACTTGCCCATGAAATATCGCATGTCATCCATCGTGATACTTTAATCAGTGTAGTTGCAGCAACTATTGCAGGCGCCATTAGCGGTATCGCTAATCTATTCATGTGGACATCGATGTTTAGCCATGGAGGCGATGACCGCCCCAATCCTGTAGTTGGCCTGTTAATGATGATCCTGGCTCCATTAGCTGCAGGGTTAATACAAATGGCCGTTTCCCGCTCACGGGAATATGAAGCAGATGCCAGGGGCGCAGAGTTATGCGGTAATCCACTATGGTTAGCCAGTGCTTTAGCAAAACTTGAAATGGCCAATCAACACAGTCAGTTTCAACAAGCAGAAGAGCATCCAACGACCGCCCATTTATTTATTGTTAACCCATTAAGTGGTGAAAAGTTAGGCGAATTGTTTGCCACTCATCCATTAACAGCTGAGCGCATCAGACGTTTACAGGAAATGGCCAGATAATCTGTTTAAGTGGTGATATCTAAATGAAAAGCATGCCGCTGAAAAAATAATAGAAGTAGAAGAGTTTGTATGGGTTTAAAGTAGTTTACTTTTTAGATCAGATTACCCAAAAAATGTCCGGCATTACTTGACCACTCCAGTAAAAAGTGAGTCGATAAAAGGGACCGAAAGGCCCCTAAATTCAACTCAAGTTATCGCATAATTACATGTCTTTTTTATGCGCCGCTTCAGCAGATTGCTCCGCTTCAGCGGATTTATCGGACTCCATGTAAACCTTGTTTTCATAACCGGGTACGCTGCCTGAAATAAAATTAAGCTGAGAAGCATTTACAGTTACGTATTCCACTTGAGTTGTTTTGCTGCTGGCTAACCGCGAACTGCTTTTTATTTCCATTTTAGTAATATCACCTTCAATAGTTCCTTTAAGTCGTACTTTAAAAACAGACGCTTGTACTTTAAAAAAAGACGCTATATAACTGTCATCAGGCCCTACTCTATATTCTTGAGTAAGTTTAGCATATTGCGCCGCTTCTTCTTGAGTACGAAATATTCGAGTTTCACCTTGCTGAGGAATGGCGTTTTTAATTTCTTGATCTGAAATCTTGTTTCTGTGTTTAGGATAAGGAAAACCTTTCTCCAAAAAACTAGGCTCCGTGAACGAAATTTCTAATTAGTTGAAAAAAAGGCAGTTTCTATAGTGAAATACGATTTGCCGTCGAAAAATCACTAAAAGAACTGCCAAAATGAATAATAA
>NZ_CAAAJC010000045.1 GCF_900640175.1 Legionella sp. W10-070
ATCAAATCAATGTGGTTGGGATTTCAAGCTCTAGGAATTGCTGCAGAAATGTTCAAAAATGTTTTGTCAATAAAAACTTAGGGCCAATTGGAAGCATAAAGCGCGGGAAGTGGGCAGTTTAAGTTGAAATGTCAACAGACTCTAATAACACTCCCTGGCTCTTCCTTTAGCGTTTGATGATGAATTCATTTATAATCGGATCTCTTCTTTATTGATTAATTATTTATGTCAAATGCATTGAGCCAGTATTATCTGCAGGCTATGGGGATAGACTCTTGGGTAATGCGTACAAACAATTCTTCCCGTGAAAAAGAATTGTCCCTGTTAGTTCAGGAAGTAGTTGCTTGTACCAAGTGTTCGTTACATGAGTCACGTAGCCAGACTGTATTTTCCCGGGGTAATCCTCAAGCGAAGTTAATGATAATCGGGGAAGCCCCGGGCTTTTATGAGGATAAGCAGGGCTTGCCTTTTGTCGGCAAAGCAGGAATGTTGCTAAATCAAATGCTGCATAGCATAGGGTTTGATGAGCAAAGTGTTTACGTTGCCAATGTATTAAAGTGTCGTCCCCCGAATAACCGTGATCCAAAACCAGAAGAAATTATACAATGTAGCTCTTACCTTGCTCGTCAAATTGACCTGGTTAAGCCAATTTTGATTCTGGCAATGGGACGTTTTGCTGGTCAGTTTTTAATTAATAAACCCTTACCTTTAAATCAATTAAGGCAAAAATTGTATAATTATAACAACACACCGTTTATGGTTAGTTACCATCCGGCTTACTTATTACGAAATCCTGCAGACAAAAAAAAGAGCTATGCCGATCTTCTGCTGGTGAAAAAATTCTTATCGGAAAATACGTGAGAAATATCCGTGGTATTACTTTACTTGAATTATTAATTTATTTGGGCTTATCAGGGTTTATATTATTTATGTGTCTGCCATCCTGGTCACCATTCTTACATAAAAATCAACTGAATCTAGTGGTGGATGAGCTAAATTCAGCGATCCATTATGCACGAAATATGGCCCTTGTATCTGAATCGGCTTTACTGTTGGCTCCCTTACCTCATAAAGACTGGTCTGAAGGAATGATTCTCTTTGTTGATAACCCAAAGCATCAATACGAATCGGGCGATAAATTGCTCTATCAGTGGCAATGGACTCATCCTGGAGTACAGCTCAGTTGGAAAGGGTTTCAATCGAATGATTATCTTTTATTTTCAAATGACTTAAATCATGCTGCTTTAAGCGGTCATTTTGACATTGTTTCGGAATTTGCTCATGTAAAGTTAGTCGTTAATCGATTTGGTCGCATCAGCAAATCATCATACGAGAAAAAGATATCAAATAGAGTAAGTAATGGACTGCCCCATTAAGTTGAGGAGCTCAAGGCATCCTGACTGCAGGATATTGAACACAGAGAGTTTAATAAATGTTAAATCAGCCTATAAAATTGTTAACAGAAACAGCTCCGCCAGGGTGTTTATTACCTTGGCTTAAGCATGAATTTTCATTAACAGAAAAACTGAAGAAAGAAGCAGGAGAAGCCAGGCTGGAGGTACTTAATCAGCGATGGGCAAAATCAGGATGGTGGGAGAAGTTTGTACTCGGTTTATCAACGGATTTAGTAATACATCGAGAAATTCTGATGCAAGCCTATGGAAATGCTTGCTGGTATGCGCGAACTATTATTCCTGATTATTCTTATCAGGCCCATACTGCTTTTTTTCATCGATTAAAACAAGAATCATTAGGTTTAATCGTTTTTAATACGCCTGAGGTTAAACGTGATTTTATGCGTAATTATCCGGTTAATGATTCTTGCCTTGAGTATTATTGGCTCCCTCAATCGTTAAGAGGGAAGGGTAATCATTTTTGGCTTCGATTTTCCAGTTTTTCTTTTTCTGGACAATCACCTTTCTATCTTGTAGAAATACTGCTGCCTGATTTTTTGAGGAAAGTCAATTGAAGTGGAAAAGCTATTTACAGTTAATGCGCTTTCACAAGCCAGTGGGCATTTTGTTGCTATGGTTCCCGACGGCCTGGGCTCTGTGGATCGCAAATCAAGGGAAACCGCCTCTACTTCTGGTTTTATTATTTTTTGTTGGCACAATCTTAATGCGTGCAGCGGGTTGTGTTGTTAATGACATTGCTGATCGCCATATCGATTTGCATGTAAAGCGGACGAAAGAAAGGCCGCTAACGACAGGTGAGGTCAGTTTAATCGAAGCCTTATTTTTGCTTTTTAGTTTGTTGCTGGGGGCATTAACTGTTTTGATTCAATTACCAGAGACTTGCTTTTTATATGCTTTAATTGCAGTTTTAATAACTATTATTTATCCATTTTGCAAGCGTTTTATTCAAAGCCCGCAATTAGTATTGGGTGTTGCTTTTTCTATGGGGATCCCCATGGCTTTCGTTGCTTCTGATGCATTACTTAATAACACGATGTTTATCCTGTTAGCAATTAATTTTATGTGGATTGTCGCTTATGATACTCAATATGCGATGGTTGATCGTGAAGATGATTTACGTATTGGTGTAAAGTCAACCGCTATTCTTTTTGCAAGTTACGACAGAATGATTATTGGTTTCTTGCAATTAACCTTCCATCTTCTCTGGCTGCCTTTGATGCTAAAACTTAATTCATTAACCTTTACAGTTTGTTGGGTTATGGCAGCGCTGATTCTATTTTATCAGCAAAGATTATTGGTTAAACGCGACCCGGAAAGCTGTTTGAAAGCTTTCTCATCTAATAGTCTATATGGTTTGCTGATGTGGTTGCCTTTATTGGGTGGCTACCACTGACATTAATTGTAAAAAATTAATCAATTGAGTATCTTGGATGACCATTTATTGTATACTTTATTAAATATATACAAATGCGGGTGAAAAATGGCCAAATCGATAGTCACCAAAGCCAGCTTAAATGCTCCGGGTGAAACAAAAGAGCTGCACTCTGATCACCATCCTCATTTATTTGGAAAAACGCTTATTTGGAATTTAGATAAGGATAATGCTTCTAAATCAAAAAGCACTTTAGGTGCAAATTTGGAAATGCAGGCTTATGCGATTGCGAAAAAAATGAATGAGGGAGTAATCGATAATGGTATGTTGCAGGAAATGCCTCATGGTGAGCAAAGGCAGTTTGTTGCGGCAATAGAAAAATACCTGCAACCCAAGCAAAAACTTGAGGTGAACTATAGCAAAAACGGAACTCACGAGTTTGGTAATCTGACCTTTTCTCGCAAGTTTGCCAGCGCTACCTTAACAGCTAAAGAGCAGAAATTGCAGGATGATGTAGGTGATTTACAGAAAAAATATGCGACCCTTCCAACTCCCGACTCAGCAGGCCAGGTATTAGTTAGCTTGGTGGAAGGAAGTGATGGGAAGAAACACCTGCTTGTCAATGTTCATGCTGAAAGTCAAAAATCATCAAAAGCGCCACGCGTTAACTTGAACCAATTGCTCAATGACGTCAATAAAATAAAAGATAGTCATCCTGGCCTTGAAATCATTGTTGGCGGTGATATGAATGCCGGTAAGAGAATGCTGCCAACAAGTGATTTTGGATTGAAATCTCAAAATCCTAAGGATATTGAGGCTGATTTTAAAGCAAAATATAAAAAGTTGAATTACAAGCATAGTGACGATAACTCAGCCTTTCTAAACAATGGCACAGGGATTGCTGTAGATGCGGTCATGTCTACAAGAGAGGGGGAATTAAAAACATTACCGGATATGAATGCTTGTGACAAGGCGTTTACTGATGAATTTAAAGAGGCTAAGAAAAAGAAAGAAGAGCCAGTACAGTCAGTACAGCAGGTAACACCAGGTGTTCAGTTTGATTTGCAAACCAGACTGGCAGCAAGTCCCACTTTTAATAATACCCAAATACAATCCGGGAATTATCAGGTAAAGTATGGTGGGAATAATATTCAAAATTACCCTGTTGAATTAACGTTCAAAGACACCAGGCAAGCGAGGGCATTTAACAATTTGGTGGCAGTCAATGATAGAAAAAATTTATTTCAGAATGAAAATAAAGTGTATCTGACTTCAGAAGCTGTTACCAGGATTCTGCAAGTAAACATTAATCAAAATTATGAAACCCCTCATCCTGATAAGTTATCTAAACCTCAGCTGACTGAGTTGGCTAAAGCCTGCATGACAAAGGCGCAAGCTGCCGCCACAACGATTCAGACTTCTAATCCACCATCTATAGAATATGTGACTGAAGCTAAATCTCAAGATACCCGGGGGATTATAGATTATTCGATGAAATTAACGTTTGCAAACAAGAAAGAAGCGCGTGCTTTTAGTGACGCGATGGGGTATGGCAATAAAACAAAATTATACCAAGAGGGGAATTCAGTCTATATAGCAAAAGATATCGAGGCTGATTTCCTTAAAAAAACCCACAAGGCAGAAAATACAAAAAGCTATAAGGCACGTTTGGAACAAATAACGCATAATAGTGATGTTGCTAAAAAAGAGGAACCACAACATACAGCGCAAACTAAACCTTAACTTTGTAAGAGACTAATTCGTCCAGCAAACTGCTGGCACCAATGCGAAACCAGGATTTCTCTAGTTTTCTGTTTAGCACTTGCTTTGCTAATCGCATGTATAAAAAGGCTTGCTCCGGCTTTTTGATGCCTCCTGATACCTTTATGCCACAATTTTCTCCACTATCTTTAATGGCTCTTAACAGTGCAAATGCAGCAGAAGGTGTTGCTCCCTGAGTTATCTTTCCAGTAGAGGTTTTCAAAAAATTGCAACCATTATTGATTATTTCGGTACTCAGGTTATAAATAGATACTAATGAAGGAAAGGCGCCTGTTTCGAGGATCACTTTGAATGTAACTTTTTGCTGCTCGCAAAGTCTGTAAGCCTGTTGACATTGGGCGAGGGCAAACTCTTTTTCACCGCCAAGGTAGCTTTGATAGGGGAAAACATAGTCAATTTCATCAATGACATACTTTGTTATAACCTTTTCAATAGAGGTTAAAACCTGATGAGTTGACTGTGTACCTTCCGGGAAGTTAATAACGGTTGCCTTTTTTATTGAAGCAGCGGGCATCAGGCGCTCAAGATGTTGTGGCAGGACACAAATAGCTGCCACAAGATGGCAATTGGCTTTTTGAGTCAACAAATCAAGCGCCTGGCTGTCAGCAGATTCATCAAGCAAGGTTAGATCGATTAATGAAATCGCTTCAATACTTAGTGCCCGGGTATCCTTCAAGCTTCCTTCTTCCAACTCACGAAGTATCTTTAAGCAGTCTGTCTCCAGATTCACGCCAATCCTGCTATGAACTGTTTGACTAACTGGTTTAATTTTTCAGCCGCTTTTGAAGCCGTTAGCACTACGGCTTCATGACTATGGCTGTTGCATGCAAGCCCTGTGGCGTAATTGGTAATGGTCGCGATAACAGCCACTTTCATTCCGCAATGATTGGCAACCAGAACTTCAGGAACAGTTGACATGCCTACGGCATCAGCCCCCAAGATACGAAATGCTCTAATTTCAGCAGCTGTTTCGTAATTAGGTCCCAGCACTGAAAGATAGACTCCCTGATGCAATGATATATTTTCCCTGTGGGCGATTTGTAAAAATTGTTCCCGCATTGCTTGATCATAGGCATTATCCAGAGGAATAAAACGAGGACCAAATTCTTCATCGTTAGGGCCTGTCAGAGGGTTGCCAGGTTGCATGTTAATATGATCAGTAATTAGCATCAGCTCTCCAGGGCCTACATCTTCACGTAAGGAACCTGAAGCATTAGTGGCAAGAAAATACTCACAGCCTAGCAATTTCAGGGTGCGAACATAGGTTCGAATAACTTCAAAGTCTGTTCCTTCATAAGTATGAGCCCTCCCCTGTAAGCAAACAACGCCTACTCCAAATAAATAACCGGATACTAAATGACCGCCATGACCATGAACAGTAAGCTTGGGAAATCCAGGTAATTGTTCATAATTAATAGAAACAGCATGTTCCAGCTGTTCAGCAAAGCTGCCTAATCCTGAGCCAAGTACAATGCCTATAACAGGTTTAAATCCGGGCATTCTTTGTTTAATTTGTTCTGCTGCCAAGTGAGCTGAGGTAGTATTAGTTTTAATCATTTGATAATCCAGATTGAGACTTAAGACTAAAGGTATTAGGTAAGAGCTCTTCTGCACGCATCGATTCTATTATGTTTTGGGTATTACACAAATGGATTAATGTATCCGGAGTGGAAAATTCAACGATGCGTTGACGACAAGCTCCACAGGGTGGGCAAAGTAAATTATCGCTACTCAATATAACGAGGCTTTTTATTTTTTTCCTGCCTGCGGCAATCATTTGACAAATTGCTGAAGTTTCTGCGCAAACAGTTAAACCATAAGAGGCATTTTCGACGTTAACGCCCGTATATAACGTATCATCTTCGCTGCATAAGCAAGAAGCCACACGATATTTGGAGTAGGGCGCATAGGCATTATCCAAGGCTTGCCTTGCAAGAGTTATCATCGATTTTTCTAAATCAGCCATTAAATACTCCTATTTGGCATGCGAATATACTCATTATCTACTCTGGTTACAAGTCAAAATATATAAATCAAGGCGTAATCATCTGAGCTATTTAAGTTCTCATTAGCGAATCACCGCGGGTTGACGGCGCTGTCTATTAAACGTTTGATGGTCAAAAAATTGGAGCGGCTAAAAACTTCAGGGACGTTGACTAGAGCAGCGATCGATTAAAATTTAAACAGATCGACATTTGTTTAAAATTATGATCAAATGCATACATTATCTACTATAAGGGTTATGTGTGTCATC
>NZ_CAAAJC010000046.1 GCF_900640175.1 Legionella sp. W10-070
TGTTGTTCCTGTACCAAGCACTTCTTACTCCATTAAAATAAAAAAGCTCTTAAACAGCATTATAAGAGCTTTGTCAATAAAAACTTAGGGCCAATTGGAAGCTTTATGCGCGGAATCTAGTTTCAAACCTTGTCAAGAGGATAGTTAGTTTCGTGTGGTTTGCGCGGATCCGGCTCATAAAGCGCGGGAAGTGAGCAGTTTAAGTTGAAATGTCAACAACCCCTGATTATCATCAATGGTCTTTTTATGACTTATTGTTAATCGATAAGCAAAAATTGAGTACTTTTAGATGATTAATCAATTTCAAACAGGTATTATCGGCCATTTTAAACAACGAGGAGCCAAAGGATGGATAACTGTATAGCTGGTGTTGATGAGGTAGGGCGAGGACCACTGGCTGGACCTGTTGTTACAGCGGCAGTTATTTTGAATAAACCAATAGAGGGCATTACGGACTCCAAAAAGCTGACACCTGCCAAGCGTAAAGAATTGGCTGCCCGGATTAAAGAGGAAGCCCGTTGTTTTGCTTATGGTCGTGCTGAGGTGGAAGAAATAGACCGATTAAACATTCATCATGCGACCTTATTGGCCATGAAAAGGGCAATTGATGCATTAACGATAAGACCAAATGAAATTTTAATAGATGGTAAATTTATTCCACAAATAGCTCTTCCTTGTAAGGCGATTATCAATGGTGATGCTCTGGTTCCTTCTATTGGGGCAGCCTCTATTTTGGCGAAGGTATTGCGGGATCAGGAAATGGAAGCGATGGAGCTAATTTATCCGGGTTATGGGTTTGCTGCTCATAAAGGCTATGCAACAGTAATGCATAAAAGAGCATTAACTGAACGTGGTCCTTGTGCTATTCACCGCAAAAGTTTTGCTCCAGTTACTAATTTATTAATGGTTTCTGATTAAAATTAATACGCACCTAAAACAAGCTGTTAAATAAAATTCGATGGGAGCTAATCGACATAAGAATGCCGAAACTGGCAAGAAAAGTCACCATTGCTGTTCCGCCGTAACTAACCAGAGGCAGGGGAATGCCTACTACAGGTAAGATGCCCATTACCATGCCAATATTGACAAACGCTGATAAAAAAAATGTCATGGCAAGGCTTGCAGCTAATAACCGGGTGAAACTTGTTTGTGCATGTCTTGCTATATAGAGGCCGCGTAAAGAGATTAAAATAATCAAAACAAGTAAAATACTACTGCCGATAAAACCAAGCTCTTCACCGCTCACTGCAAAAATGAAATCAGTAGCGTGCTCAGGTAAAAAGTTAAGGTGAGATTGGCTGCCTTCAAGCCAACCTTTGCCAAAGGTTCCGCCTGAGCCTATTGCTATCTTGGATTGAATAATATGATAACCTGAACCAAGAGGGTCATGTTCGGGATTCAACAAAGTAAAAATTCTTTGTTTCTGATAAGAATGCATAAAATGCCATAATACAGGTGCTGCAAATCCTATCATAGCGACCATAACAAGTAATATCTGAACACTTATTCCGGCAAGAAAAACCACACTTAATCCTGCGGCTACAACCATAATTGCCGTGCCTAAATCAGGTTGCTTGGCAATTAAAAGGGCAGGAAGAAAAATAATAGCCCCAGCAACCAGCAAGGACTTAATATCTGCTGATTTATGATCGAAATACCAGGCTGTCATCATGGGAACTGCCAGTTTCATAATTTCAGAGGGTTGAAAGCGGAAGAATCCCAGGTCAAGCCAGCGTTGAGCCCCTTTACCAATTTTTCCCATGAGCATCACAGCAATAAGCAGCCCTAAACCCACGCCGTAAATCCATGGCGTCCATATTTTGTATTTGTGGGGTGGGATCATGGCAAAAATAAACATTATCCCGCATGCAAAAATTAATCTCATGGCCTGGCGAACAACCATGCTGGCATTTTGATTAGAGGCGCTATAGAGAATCAACATACCAAACAGGATTAATGTCAGCAGCAGGCCCAGCAAGGGTAAATCAATGTGAATTGATTTGGCAGTTAATCGATAAACGGGGCGTGCGTGAGTTCTCATGATTTTACTTCTTTCTTTAATTCAAAATAGGCATCCATAACCTTGCGTGCTACATTGGAGGCTACAAAATCGTTCTCAACGATCACTGCCAGGGCTACTTCCGGTTTCTCTACAGGAGCGAAGGCAATAAACAAGGAATTATCCCTTAAGTATTCGGGGATGTCTTCATAACGTGCTTTCTCATACTGTCTACCTCCAAATACTTGTGCAGTACCGGTTTTAGCGGCAACAGAGTAGGGGGGCTTGCGGCCGAAACGATACCCTGTACCTTCGTTACTGACAATCACAGCTCGCATTGCTTCGGCAATAATTGACCAATAATTGTCATCCTTAAGATGCATTGGATACTCTTCCAATAGTTTATATTCGTGAAATTCCCCTTTATCACTCTGGGATTTTAGTAACAGATGGGGGCGATATCGTTTTCCTTTTTGACTTAAAGAGGCTGTTGCATTAGCTAATTGTAAGGGGGAGGCCAACATAAAACCTTGTCCGATAGAGGTAATAATAGTGTCGCCAGGATACCAGGGAATGCCTTTGTTTTGTATTTTCCACCGTTTGTTGGGCATTAAACCAGGCGCCTCTTCAAATAGATCAACATGGGTTAATTGGCCAAAACCAAACTGCACCAGCATATCTTCAATCGCTGAGATACCCATTTTATGGCCTAATTGATAGAAATAAGTATCGCAAGATACGGTAATTGCTCGTTTTAGGCTAATCATTCCATGGCCCGTCTTTTTCCAGTCACGATAAGCATGACTGATTCCCGGTAATTTAAACCAGCCTGGGTCGTAAATGCTGTAATGACTGTCTATCACCCCTTTTTCCAATCCAGCGATTCCCATAAAGGGTTTTATCGTCGATGCAGGAGGGTAAAGGCCTCTTACCGCACGGTTATAAAGTGGTTTCTCACGGGCTGCGGCAAGATTTTGATAATCCTTGGAGGTAATCCCTTTAACGAAAATGTTGGGGTCAAAACTGGGGGAACTGGCCATGGCAAGGATATCACCATTGTGTGGATCGATTGCCACAACAGCTCCTCGCTTGTCTTTTAATGCTTGATAAGCGGCTTCCTGCAGGCGAGAGTCTATGGTTAAGAATAGTTTTTCACCAGAAACAGGATTTTGTTTATGAAGTACTCTTAATGTCCTGCCGCTAACGTCCGTTTCAACCTGCTGATAGCCTACTTCCCCATGTAAAATATTTTCATAGTATTTTTCAATGCCAGCTTTACCTATAAAATTCGTGGCACGATAATTGGTTGGATCAACCTGACGCAGTTCCTGCACATTAATGCGGCCTACATACCCTAAAATGTGGGCGGCAACTTCCCCAAAAGGATAGAATCTCATAAGCCTTGCTTTAATACTGACCCCAGGGAATTGATATTGGTTGCTGGCGAACGTAGCGACCTCTTCCTGGCTAAGTTTCAGTTTGAGAGGTATTGGGACGAAAGAACGGTTTTGTTTACGAGCCCGTTTAAAATTGTCAATGTCGTCTTCATTAATGGAGGGAAGCAGGTTTACTAATTTTTCTAATGTTTGAGGCATATTTTTTACACGTTCAGGAATAATTTCCAGAACATAAACCGGTGTGTTCTCAGCAAGCACAATACCATTTCGATCAAGAATAATTCCTCTGGGGGGGGCAATAGGAATAATACCCATTTGATTTTTTAGTGATAAGGTTTGATAACGTTTAAACTGGGAAATTTGTAAATAGGCCAAGCGTGCAATCAGGATGCAGGATAGGAGAACGATTAACACAACGAGCAGGTTCAAGCGAAAGCGCTGTATATGTGACTCCGAGCACTCATTTCTCACTGATTGATTTAGACGCATCTTAAATAATCTATCCTCAGGGGAAAACAGTAGATATGTTAGCTTAAAACCTCATTTGTGATAAGGGTGATTGTGCATAATAGACCAGGCTCTGTAGAGTGCTTCAAACAGGATAATCCGAACCAGAGGATGGGGAAGCGTCAGGTTTGATAAGGACCAACGTTCATGAGATTTGGCTAGAATAGAAGGGCTTAACCCTTCTGGGCCACCTATAAAAAAACATAAGTGACTTGTAATCTGCTGTAATTGTCCCAGTTTTAAAGCTAATTTTTCACTGCTGAATTCCTCTCCACCAATATCCATGGCTATAAGATGGGCTCCTTGAGGAATTGCTGTTGTCATCAAGGTCGCTTCTTTTTCTAAAATGCGTGACAAATCACTGGACTTTCCTCGCTTTGCCAGAGGAATTTCAATCAAATTCAGATTTACATGTTCTTGTAGTCGTTTTGAATACTCAGAAACACCCTGAGTAACCCAAGACGGCATTTTATTACCGCAGGCAATGAGAGTAAGTTTTAACATACTTTTGCTTATTTAGACGAGGGATTGCCTAGCCAGAGGCTTTCCAGATTATAGAAAGCACGGATATCAGGTTGCATAACATGCAACACAATATCACCAAAGTCTACCAGAACCCATTCACCGCTTTCCAAACCAGTATGGCTAAGCACAGTCAAGTCTGTTTTTTTCATTGCTTCAATTGCAAACTCAGCAATCGCTTTTACATGGCGTGATGAACGTCCGCTACAGACGACCATATAATCAGTTACTGAAGTTTGCTGGATGACATCAATCACAACAATATCAATTGCCTGGTTATCATCCAGCGTAGTTATTAGTTTTTTTAAAAATAGTGGTTGTTCTGACATAGGATACTAAAAATATTAATTCAAAAAGGGTTGGATAATAACAGTAATTAGTGAAACTCTCAAAGGGTGGATGTTATAAAAATAAGGTTTTCCTGAGCGATGTCCCACGATCAAGCCATGGGGCGTCGAAAAGCATCAGGAATAAAGTGCTAGAGCGCCGAATGATTTAAATTTAAGCAGTAGTCTAGCCCCTACGTACCGCGCTTTATGCGCGGTATCCAGTGCGATATTCGCGGTTAACACAGCGTTTTTTTGAATCAGGTCTCTGGATTCCGCGCATAAAGCTTCCAATTGGCCCTAAGTTTTTATTGACAAAACATTTTTGAACATTTCTGCAGCAATTCCTAGAGCTTGAAATCCCAACCACATTGATTTGATGCCAGGTGGTAGGGATTTTTTTGTACTTTATATCCACCCATACGGGCAATTTGTATAATAACTTCTGCTAGAGGCGGTGGTTCTAAAGGGAGGGGCTCTTTTAAATAAATATAAGGAGATTTCCACTCATATTCATTAAATAACTCATCAGCCTTACATTCAGGATCTACTCGTCCCACATAAATAACCCAATATAAACGGCAGGCAGAAAGTGAAATGAGCGCTAAAGCACTAATAATTGCTTGTCGCGAAGAGTGCAGATAAATTTCGTCGATTTGATAACCCGTTTTTAAAATTTTATGATAATCCTCAATGTGCCACCTCGACTTATAGATATTCACCACTTCTTTTTTTTGTTCGATGGTTTTTGTAGGAAGGTTGGTGAGCAAAATCCAACAGTACTCCTCATTGTAAGCCATAACCACATCGACCTTGATTGGAGTATATTGTTCCTTTGAAACATCACGAGGCACAGGAAGAGCAACGGATTGAAGTGATTTGAGCTGAAGAGTGATCTCTTTAATTTCATGCGTACTGGACTCATTGATTAGAGTGGTTAGTGTCCCCTCATCAGGCTGTTGCTCTAATAATGAAAATAATTTATCCGCATACTTTGAGTAACATTCTCCAGTAAAACGATTATGTTGGGCACGTATGACAAACCGTTCGTTCGATTCGATAAGGTCGTGTAAAAACTCAAAAATGTCGCTTTCTCTATCGGCTACAGTAATCACAGGGGTCGTAAGTTCCCCCAAACGCTCCCTCCTTTTTTGAGAGGATTCAATCCAGCTATAGCTATGTTTTTCTTCTATAGG
>NZ_CAAAJC010000047.1 GCF_900640175.1 Legionella sp. W10-070
CTCATCCCGAAAAAACGTTTCTGTTGTTCCTGTACCAAGCACTTCTTACTCCATTAAAATAAAAAAGCTCTTAAACAGCATTATAAGAGCTTTGTCAATAAAAACTTAGGGCCAATTGGAAGGTATTGACTGCGGGATTTATGTGCGTGAAAGGAAAATCAGTTCAGGTTTGCGGCAAGGTTACGCCGGTTTGCCCTTGATATTTCCCGCCCCGATCACGATAAGAAACTGCACAAACCTCGTCCGCCTCCAAAAATACCATCTGAGCAACGCCTTCATGGGCATAGATTTTGGCAGGAAGAGGGGTTGTATTTGAAAATTCCAGGGTAACATGCCCCTCCCACTCAGGCTCAAGTGGCGTAACATTGACAATAATGCCGCAGCGGGCATACGTTGATTTTCCCAGACAGATGGTCAGGATGTTACGGGGAATACGAAAATATTCAACTGTGCGGGCTAAGGCAAAGGAGTTGGGCGGGATAATACAAACATCCGATTGGATGTCTACAAAACTGTTTGCATCAAAAGCCTTGGGGTCAACGATGGCTGAATTAATGTTAGTAAAAATTTTGAATTCATTGGCACAACGCACATCATAGCCATAGCTGGATACCCCATAGGAAATAATTCGCCCATTTCCGGTTTCCCGTACCTGCTCGTGCTGAAAAGGAGAAATCATCCCATGGTCTATTGCCATCTTTTCTATCCAGCGATCTGATTTTACTGACATGTAAACCCCATTTATTTTTGCAAATATGCCCTTCTACCACAAACTAGAGGGGAGTGGAAGCCGACAGGATAATTTTATTGCTAATTACTTGCCTGATGATTTGGGATGAATTAAAGATATTTTAATCCGACTAATTCATCCCCTGTTCTGCATTATTCCGAATGCAACATATACCTATTTACTGGCCATTTTATGTAAAATGTCGCCAAGTTCCATAGGCATTGGGAAGACTATAGTTGAGGAGTTGTTCCCCGCGATTCCTGCCAGTGTCTGTAGGTAGCGCAGTTGCAGGGACTGTGGCTGCTGAGCAAGGACCTGGGCGGCCTGCATCAATTTTTCTGAGGCTTGCAGCTCACCTTCAGCATGAATAACTTTTGCTCTCCGATCACGTTCGGCTTCTGCTTGCTTGGCAATGGCCCGTATCATGCTCTCATCTAGATCCACATGTTTGATTTCTACATTGGCAACCTTAATGCCCCAGCTGTCTGTTTGGGCATCAAGTATTTTTTGGATGTCGCTATTTAATTTTTCTCTTTCAGCTAACATCTCATCCAATTCATGCTGTCCTAACACGGAACGTAAGGTTGTTTGTGCCAGTTGACTGGTCGCCTCGAAATAATTTTCTACCTGGATAATTGCATTTTTAGGTTCCACTACGCGGAAATAAAGCACGGCATTGACACGCACTGACACATTATCTCTGGAGATTACATCCTGGCTTGGAACATCCATTACGACGGTACGCAAATCAACACGCACCATTTGTTGGATGATAGGAAAAATGATAACCAAACCTGGACCTTTCACTCGCCAGAAACGTCCTAATAAAAAGACCACGCCACGCTCGTATTCCCTTAAAACCCGGAATGCGGACATGAGAAAAAGCGCGATGATGATGACAAAAAATCCCATAAATGAATACATATTTCCTCCTTATAGATAAACTGGTTCTAGAGACTGTCGTCATGATTATCTGGCTGCAAATTTGATCTAAACAATATCAATGTTCGCTTCAAATGGTCTGATGACGACAGCCTCTAGTTCTTTTTATAATTGTCCTTTTCCCCATTCGGACTGCTTATTTCTTCTACTTCAAGCTGCAACCCCTTGGCTGCGATAACCTTAATCCGTTTATCCGCCACAATGGGTTGCTGGGCATGCACATTCCATATTTCACCACGGATGACGGCTTGTCCCTGTGGATCAATAAGACTTAAGCTCCGGCCCTCTGCCCCAATTAGAACATTGACCCCATGCTGCGGTTCCCGTTTCCTTGAGCGGAGAATGAAAGTAACTAAGGTAAACAAAATAAGAAAATTAAACGCTGCCATGGCCCAGATGGCCGACCAAGCGATCTGATAGCTGGCGTATTCGGTGTCGATAAGCAGGATGGATCCTATGACGAAGGCTATCGTTCCGCCGAGTCCCAAGGCGCCAAAACTGGGGGCAAACGCTTCAGCAATAATGAAAGCAATGCCTAAAATAATCAAACTTAGTCCGGCATAGCTGATAGGAAGTAATTGAAGGGCATAAAGGGCAATCAAGATAGAAATGGCACCGACAACACCTGGGAGCAAAAAGCCCGGATTAACCAGTTCAAAGAAGATTCCATAAATCCCTAATAATAAAAGTAAATAAGCCACGGTTGGTTCTGTTATCACTTGCAGGAAACGCATGCGCCAGTCAGGTGTTAAGGTTTCTACCGTTGCATTTTTGGTATCCAGCTGAATTTTCTGTCCATATTGGGTTACCGTCAGACCGTCTAGCTGGCTTAACAAATCATCACGATCTTTAGCAATTAAATTAATTACGCCGGCTTTTAAGGCTTCATTTGCGGTCAATGTGGCAGCATCGGTAACCGCTTTTTCTGCAAACTCCGCGTTGCGGCCGCGCAACTCTGCCAGTGTACGGATATAAGCAATGGCATCATTGAGTACTTTTTTATCCATTGACGATTTAGCCTGGTTATTTTTATCTTCCTTATCCATCGCGCCGGTGATACTCACCGGGCTTGCCGCACCTAAATGGGTGCTTGGCGCCATGGCTGCTATTGTACTGGCATAGACCAAAAAAGTACCTGCGCTGGCAGCACGTGAGCCGTCAGGGTAGACATAAGTCACGATAGGAACCTTTGATGCCAGGATATCCTGTACTATTAAGCGGGTTGACTGGTATAAGCCGCCAGGGGTATTAAGAATAATTAATACCAATGAGGAGTCTTGTCCTTTGGCAATGCCTCTGGATATAAAATCAGCAGTAGCCGGCCCAATTGCCCCGTTGACTTTGATCTCGGTAATCTTATTGGCAGAGGCGGCAGGTAGCAGGATAAACGTTAAAAAAAATAATGCCAGCAGATATTTCCATAGACTAATAGCCAGGCTGTTGGTTGCGGGGCTGTTTTTTTTTGCAAAAAATTTAAAGTAAGGTAATGGTATCGTGGTAGGTAACATTTCCATCAGCATCCTGGCTTTATCCTTTAGGGTAAGCATAGCAGTATTTTGCGTCTATTCCATTAGGTAATAATAATGAGACGACGGCAGTGTATCACATACTTTGATTAATAATCCCGGATTTTTCATATTATTAATTTTTCGGGTCTTCGGGAAATTATGAATTTGTAGTATGGAACATTGAGATAGCCTTTATCGGGTATCGGATTTATTATCCCGCAAATAAATACGGGACGGGGGAGTTTAGAAGTAAACGCCAATTTGCGCCACTAATGAATCAGAGGATTTTCCGGTTCCTATGGTCGTCTGGTTGATGGCGCCGGGCGGAGCGATGCCATTGGCAAATTGATGCTTATCAAAATCTGTGTCATGACGATACTCCAGGCTTTCGACAGTATCTTTCCAGATTGAAATATTAAACACGCCGCTGATTCGATGTTTTGGCAGATTCAATGCCAGCGTTTCCTTCGACCATTGATAACCTACAGCAAGCGAAGCCGGTTTGGAGAAAGCCATGAACGTCATTCCCGCTTCCAGTTGAGCAGCTTGCGGCCTGGCTCCCCTGCCATTAAAACTTAGATCCTGGGTTCTAAATGCCCTTGAAGCACCTACCCATTCAGCAGTGAAATTGTAACGGTCGAAACTGAGGTTGCCGTGGATACCAATGCCAGGTACCTTATGGACGTCCTCGCTGCCGTTAGTGGGTGAGCCGAATCCACCAAAGGTTGTACCTGGAGCGGAGCCGGTATCCTGCATGCCCGCTGAATCGGTAAGCGTGCCAATGTAGCTTGCTCCAATTTCAGCTGAAAGGTCGCCAGAGTTAAGCAGGTAGCCTAAATTAACCCCGCCCACTCCTGAACGGCCATCGGTAGTATCCGATCTGAATCCATAGATTGCCGCAAAGGGTCCGGAATTGAATTGCGATTTATACCCCAGAATAAATGGCCTGGTTTTTGTACGCGTCAAGCGCAGAGGCAGGGGAGAGCTTATCATGGCGCTTGAGAATCGGCCGAAGGGAGCGTAGAGCTGCCCGGCTGTGAAATAATAAGGGCTGACATCCAGGTCGCCAATGTTCACAAAACCCAGGTTTAAGTTAAAGGCTGAATTGGCAATGCGAGGGCCGCCTATCGGGGGCGGAGTCTCATCATAAGCAATGGACATAAATGCTTCAACCTTATCGTTCAGGGCAGCTGCTATATCCAGTTCGCTTGAGCCTAAGGTCAGGTCGGCGTTTCTACTGCCAAAATAAGGGCTGGTAATTTCTCCCACGGGTTCGGATTTACCGCTGAGGGCAATAATAGGGACATTGGGGATAGGATAACCGATGCGTTCATAAGCTCGGTACAGACGTTGTCGTTGCTGCATCAGCCGCACATCACGGTTAATACTGGAAATGTTGACGATATAATCTGAACCATCAAAAGCAGGTCTTGCTCCCAGATAAGGCGCAGTAACTACCGGTGTGCCTGCAATGTAAGTGACCACCTGACCATCAGCAATCAATGCCGTAGGGTAAAAACTGCTGGACTGCGGGTCGCCATCAACGGTATGCACTTGTATGGGGCTGGTATGAAATGGCGTTTTTTTAGGGTGTCGGACTGATGGTTTCGATTTTAAAATTCCTGCAGATTTCTTTTGTTTGCCTGCAGCGCTTTTTCCTTTAACCGGCTCGGCAGAAGGTTTTTCCTCGGGGTGAGCTGTCAATTGGGTTTGCAAGCGATCCAATTGCTGCTGTAATAATTTGGTTTGTTGTTGTAAGCGGTAAATTTCTTTTTGCAATTCGGTGTTATCAGCGGCAAATAATGAGCCTGATATGGCTGCCATGGCCATAATAAGTACTTTTTGTTTCACGCGGGGTACTCCTGATTGTTTTTTCTCTTCCTGGTTTTGCGGAAAGGATTATACCTCGCATCAAACGTAGTGGCCAGTGTTTGCGCATCATATTTATTATTAGGGCATCTAGAGCCTGTGGATATTCACTTTCACAGGCCCTAGAGCGCCGAATGATTTAAATTTAAGCATGCCCCTACGTACCGCGCTTTATGCGCGGTATCCAGTGCGATATTCGCGCTTAACACAGCGTTTTTTTGAATCAGGTCTCTGGATACCGCGCATAAAGCTTCCAATTGGCCCTAAGTTTTTATTGACAAAACATTTTTGAACATTTCTGCAGCAATTCCTAGAGCTTGAAATCCCAACCACATTGATTTGAT
>NZ_CAAAJC010000048.1 GCF_900640175.1 Legionella sp. W10-070
AAAAAAGCCCTGGCGATGACCTACTTTCACATGGGGAGACCCCACACTATCATCGGCGCGGGTCTGTTTCACTTCTGAGTTCGAGATGGATTCAGGTGGTTCCAGACCGCTATGGTCGCCAGGAAAAACGGTATCCTTCAGGAAGCGGCTTGTCTTATTAGCAAGCCAACCCCTTCAGGCTGGTAAAGAAGTAATCGGTAACAGGAACAATTTTTGAAAGAAGTTCTTTCACTTCCTCCTCGTATCGTCTTTCATAACCTCAAACCAATTCAGGTTATATGGTCAAGACAATCAGCCAATTAGTACGAGTTAGCTTCACACATTACTGCGCTTCCACACCTCGCCTATCAACGTCGTAGTCTTCAACGGGCTTCATGGGAAAACTCATCTTGAGGGAGGCTTCCCGCTTAGATGCTTTCAGCGGTTATCCCGTCCGAACTTAGCTACCCGGCAATGCAACTGGCGTCACAACCGGTACACCAGAGGTTCGTCCACTCCGGTCCTCTCGTACTAGGAGCAGCTCCTCTCAATTTTCCTACGCCCACGGCAGATAGGGACCGAACTGTCTCACGACGTTCTAAACCCAGCTCGCGTACCACTTTAAATGGCGAACAGCCATACCCTTGGGACCTGCTTCAGCCCCAGGATGTGATGAGCCGACATCGAGGTGCCAAACACCGCCGTCGATATGAACTCTTGGGCGGTATCAGCCTGTTATCCCCGGAGTACCTTTTATCCGTTGAGCGATGGCCCTTCCATTCAGAACCACCGGATCACTAAGACCTACTTTCGTACCTGCTCGAGCCGTCACTCTCGCAGTCAAGCACCCTTTTGCCTTTACACTCTTGGTACGATGTCCGACCGTACCGAGGGTACCTTTGTGCTCCTCCGTTACTCTTTGGGAG
Source organism: Legionella sp. W10-070 (assembly GCF_900640175.1). Taxonomy (GTDB): domain Bacteria; phylum Pseudomonadota; class Gammaproteobacteria; order Legionellales; family Legionellaceae; genus Tatlockia. The sequence goes on from NZ_CAAAJC010000048.1 coordinate 906, forward strand.
GAGACCGCCCCAGTCAAACTACCCACCATACACTGTCCTCATCCAGGATTACTGGACCAAGTTAGAACCTCAATCATAACAGGGTGGTATTTCAAGGTCGGCTCCATGCAAACTGGCGTCTGCATTTCTTAGCCTCCCACCTATCCTACACAGTCATCATCAAAGTCCAGTGCAAAGCTGTAGTAAAGGTTCACGGGGTCTTTCCGTCTAGCCGCGGGTACACTGCATCTTCACAGCGATTTCAATTTCACTGAGTCTCGGGTGGAGACAGTGTGGCCATCGTTACGCCATTCGTGCAGGTCGGAACTTACCCGACAAGGAATTTCGCTACCTTAGGACCGTTATAGTTACGGCCGCCGTTTACCGGGGCTTCGATCAACCGCTTCGGATTGCTCCTGACAGCATCAATTAACCTTCCGGCACCGGGCAGGCGTCACACCCTATACGTCTTCTTACGAATTGGCAGAGTGCTGTGTTTTTAATAAACAGTCGCAGCCACCTGGTCTCTGCGGCCCTCTCATGCTTCTCTATGTAAAATAAATAACACAAAAGGGCGTACCTTCTCCCGAAGTTACGGTACCATTTTGCCTAGTTCCTTCACCCGAGTTCTCTCAAGCGCCTTAGTATTCTCTACCTGTCCACCTGTGTCGGTTTCCGGTACGGTTCTCTATAAGTTATGGCTAGCAGCTTTTCCTGGAAGCTTGGCATCAATGACTTCCCCACACCCTAAAGGGTCAGGACCACTCAGCACCTCAGCGTTAACAAAAAACCGGATTTGCCAGGTCTTTCCGCCTACATGCCAGTACCAGGACAACCAACGCCCGGCTCACCTAGCCTTCTTCGTCCCCACTTCACCACTTATAAAAAGTCCAGGAATATTAACCTGGTTCCCATCGACTACGCTCTTCAGCCTCGCCTTAGGGGCCGACTCACCCTGCTCCGATTAACGTCGTGCAGGAAACCTTGGACTTCCGGCGAGAGGGCTTTTCACCCTCTTTATCGTTACTCATGTCAGCATTCGCACTTCTGATACCTCCAGCACACTTCTCAATGCACCTTCTTCAGCCTACAGAACGCTCCCCTACCACATGTACTCTAAGTACACATCCGCAGCTTCGGTGGATAGTTTTAGCCCCGTTACATCTTCCGCGCAGGCCGACTCGACCAGTGAGCTATTACGCTTTCTTTAAAGGATGGCTGCTTCTAAGCCAACCTCCTGGCTGTCTGGGCCTTCCCACATCGTTTCCCACTTAACTATCACTCAGGGACCTTAGCTGGCGGTCTGGGTTGTTTCCCTCTTCACGACGGACGTTAGCACCCGCCGTGTGTCTCCCGTGATTCAATTGGCCAGTATTCGGAGTTTGCATCGGTTTGGTAAGCCATGACAGCCCCCTAGCCGAAACAGTGCTCTACCCCCGGCAATCACTCACGAGGCGCTACCTAAATAGCTTTCGGGGAGAACCAGCTATCTCCGGGCTTGATTAGCCTTTCACTCCTAGCCACACCTCATCCGATAATTTTTCAACATTACCCGGTTCGGACCTCCAGTTGGTGTTACCCAACCTTCATCCTGGGCATGGCTAGATCGCCCGGTTTCGGGTCTACTCACAGCGACTCGCGCCCTATTCAGACTCGATTTCTCTACGGCTTCCTTATGCAGTTAACCTCGCCACTGAAAGTAACTCGCTGACCCATTATACAAAAGGTACGCAGTCACCCAACCTAAGTCAGGCTCCCACTGCTTGTACGCAAACGGTTTCAGGTTCTATTTCACTCCCCTCTCCGGGGTTCTTTTCGCCTTTCCCTCACGGTACTGGTTCACTATCGGTCAGTAAGGAGTATTTAGCCTTGGATGATGGGCCACCCATCTTCAACCAGGATTTCTCGTGTCCCAGCCTACTTGTTCGTATGCTTAGTTCCTCATCAATGCTTCGTATACGGGACTTTCACCCCCTGCGGTCAGCCTTCCCAGACTGTTCTACTCACATCAATAATAAATCATACCAGGCTCCTCCCCTTTCGCTCGCCGCTACTCAGAGAATCTCTCTTGATTTCTTTTCCTTTGGGTACTTAGATGTTTCAGTTCCCCAAGTTCGCTTCTGCAACCTATTTATTCAGTCGCAGATGACCTACTCGCGTAAGCCGGGTTCCCCCATTCGGACATCTCTGGGTCAACGCTTGTTTCCAACTCGCCAGAGCTTTTCGCAGGATTCCACGTCCTTCTTCGCCTCTTACTGCCTAGGCATCCACCGTTTGCGCTTCTCTTCTTGACCATATAACCTCAATCAAATCAAAGTCATATCAATCACAATACTAATCGCTTGTGTTACCTCTTCTTTACCATATTGTTAATGAACTTCCGGCTTAACCAGATTAAAATACCCATAAGGATACTTTAATCTAATCAATCCTACTGATTGGTGGGTCTGAGTGGACTTGAACCACCGGCCTCACCCTTATCAGGGGTGCGCTCTAACCAGCTGAGCTACAGACCCAATCTTTTTCAGACAATCTTTATTTTAGCTTCTGTTATTAATGCATTTCTGCACCGATACATTGATTAAAAAAGACTGCCAACCCGTCAAGGCAGGCATTTAGCTTGCCAATTTCCGGATGCTCGGTTCTTTTCTGAAAACAAACTGTGTTGGGCGCTTTAAGTCGTCGTGCCTCTTCTATTAAGGAGGTGATCCAGCCGCAGGTTCCCCTACGGCTACCTTGTTA
>NZ_CAAAJC010000049.1 GCF_900640175.1 Legionella sp. W10-070
GATGACACACATAACCCTTATAGTAGATAATGTATGCATTTGATCATAATTTTAAACAAATGTCGATCTGTTTAAATTTTAATCGATCGCTGCTCTAGAGGCTGTCGTCATTTAATAATCTTGATAACGGTCCTGCGGTTAGCTTTTTTACCATCCTCTGACTCATTAGAAGCAACAGGATGATTAGCCCCATACCAGGTTACTGACAGTAGACCAGTCCGCAACCCCTGACTTTGCAGATAACCTTCAACAGCCTTGGCTCGTGCTTCGGATACCGCATTGTTATAGGATTTGCGTCCGGTATCATCCGTATATCCTGCTATTTTAAGTTTCTTAACCTGCCGATCTGCACGGCAGTATTCTACGATTCTTTTTAACTGTTGTTTTGCTTCATCACTTAATTCAAAGCTATCCGTATCGAAATGAACGACCGTATTTTTTACGCTATCGTAATCAAAAGGCAGTAAACTGGCTAAGCAACGCTGATATTTAGAATACACCTTTTGAAAGCGTATAGGGGAAAGTGACACCGAGACAGGAAATCCCTGCTCAGAACGGTAGTTAAATTTCGCCTGGAAACCTTCAGCAAGGTAGGTGAGAACCTTAAGGGCAGGCTCACGAGATAAATAAAGCCCATATTGCCCGGGACTGACCGTAGTTTTGCTAATGAAGAACGTTTTGTCATGGGGTTTCCAAATTGGGGGAGCCGCGTGAACCGTAGCCGGGAGCGGTTTTTCTACTTGCTGCCACTTACTTAAAATAAAATGCGGCGACTTGGCAGCATATTGCTCAAAATAGGCAATGCCATAGTTTGGGATAGTCAGTGATAACCCACAACGGAGGCGATTACCGCTCATTCGCCAATTTTCATCGCCCATAGGACTTGCGTAGTCAACCTTAACCATCGCAAAGGAAACCAGAGGTATCCAAAATAAAATTGCAACCTTCCCCAACCATCTGATAACAACATGCTTAGATGTCATTTTTTGCTCATCCAGTTTTAGCAATTCATGTTATGCTTCAAATATCGGCAGATTAACTGGAAGCTTTATTGTGGAATTAACAATTACCCAGCCGGATGACTGGCATGTCCATTTTCGTGATGGTTTATACCTGGAGCATACCGTAGCGGCTACCGCCCGGCATTTTGCACGCGCCCTGGTGATGCCTAATCTCAAACCAGCGCTTACTTCTGTAGAAGCCGTCATTGATTACCGCAAACGTATACTCTCTACCTTGAATGCCAATACAGCCTTCAACCCCTTAATGACCTTATATTTAAATGAGCAAGTCACGCCCGATGAGCTGCAAAAAATAACAAATTTCCCTTATATCGTAGGAGCAAAGCTTTATCCTGCTGGAGCCACCACTAATTCTGAGGAGGGAGCTCACTCCTTACGCGCCCTCTATCCCTTGTTTGAAATTATGCAGGGAGAAAATCTGGTGCTGCAAATTCATGGAGAAGTAACCCATGGTGACATTTTTCAGCGGGAAGCGGAATTCCTCAGCACCAGCCTTTCACCTTTGATACGAGATTTCCCCAACCTTCGCATTATCCTTGAACATGTTTCCACTCGGGCTGCCGTAGATTTTGTTAGCCAGGCGCCGGAAACTGTAGCAGCCACGATTACACCGCATCATTTGATTTACAACCGTAACCATCTATTGGCTGGCGGCATAAAACCTCATTACTATTGTTTGCCTATATTAAAAAAAGAAACGGATCAAAGAGCCCTGCAACAGGCTGCTATCAGCGGAAATCGGAAATTTTTTGCCGGCACCGATAGTGCGCCGCATGCCATTGCCAACAAGGAAAGCGCCTGTGGCTGCGCTGGAATTTTTTCTGCACCTTATGCAGTGGCCCTCTATACGCAGGTTTTTGAGCAATTAAATCACCTGCAGGGACTTGAACCTTTTTTGAGCCGATTTGGTGCGGAGTTTTATCAGTTTCCAGTTAATAAATCCTTGATTACCCTAAGAAAAAAAGCGCAACTTATCCCTGCAAAACTTCCCTTTGGAACAGAACAGGTTATCCCTGTCGCAGCCGGAGAAACCTTGCAATGGAGCATCGATGAATCTGAGTAACCGTGTTTTATGCGCCGAATTAAAGGATCGCTTTCGCGGCTTTTTACCGGTTGTGGTGGATATTGAGACAGCCGGCATCAACCCGCTGAAAAACGCCCTGCTGGAAGCATGCGTTGTCCTTATTAATATAACCGAAGAAGGGCTTTTTATCCCCCAATCCACTTACTTTGAGCATATCCTGCCCTTTGAGGGTGCTGAACTGGATGCCAAATCCCTGGAATTTATCCAGGTAGACCCCTACCAGCCATTGCGCTTTGCGATTGATGAAAAACAAGCTTTACAAAATTTATTTGCCCCTATTAATCAAGCGCTGAAAAGAAGCAAATGCCAGCGTGCTGTTCTGGTTGGCCACAATGCCTGGTTTGATTTACTGTTTATCAAAGAGGCGGTCAAACGAACCGGTATTCCTTCTCCCTTCCACTCTTTTACCTGTTTTGACACCGCTACACTGGCAGGATTCTTGTACGGACAGACTGTATTAGCCAAGGCAGCAAGGGCGGCTGGTATTGAATTTGACACTAATGAAGCCCATTCGGCCATCTATGACGCTGAGAAAACAGCGGAGTTATTCTGCGCCATGCTCAATACATGGCACAGACAATTATCAGTCCCTTATAAGGAATCAGAATAAGAGGATAAATATTCTGCCACACCCTTTGGAGAGGCTTTCATTCCCGCCTTGCCTTTTTGCCAGCCAGCAGGGCACACTTCTCCGTGCTCTTCAAAAAATTGAACCGCATCAATAATACGCAGTAACTCATCAATGTTACGGCCAATGGGCAAATCATTAACAATCTGCGAACGCACCACGCCGTTTTTATCAATGATAAATGCGCCCCGGAAAGCAACACCAGCAACAGGATGCTCTACACCGTAAGATTGACAAATCGTATGGGTCATATCAGCAGCCATAGTAAAACTAACAGGACCAATCCCGCCATCTTTCACTGCTGTATTGCGGTAAGCGTTGTGAGTAAATTGCGAATCAATTGAAACAGCAACTACTTCCACATTGCGGCTTTTGAACTCATCCATGCGATGGTGCAGGGCAATTAACTCAGAAGGACAAACAAAGGTGAAATCCAGGGGATAGAAAAACACTAAACCGTATTTTTCCTTGATATGATCATGTAAATTAAACTTATCAGCAATTTCGCCATTGCCAAGCACTGCTGGAACAGTAAAATCAGGGGCCTTGCGCCCGACTAAAACACTCATCTAAATTTCTCCTTGATTAAAGTTCGATTGCTTCACGTAATAAAGATTCCAAATCGCCCTGCTGGTAAAGTTCAGCAATGATGTCTGAGCCACCAATCAGTTCTCCTTTTACATAGAGCTGAGGAAAGGTAGGCCAATCGGCATATTGCGGCAATGTCTGGCGAATATCAGGATTGGCAAGAACGTCAACATAGGCAAAATTTACACCACAAGCATCAATGCATTGTACCGCTCGTGCGGAAAAGCCACATTGAGGCATTTTGGGTGTGCCTTTCATATACAATAATATGGTATTTTCTGCAATTTGCTGCTTAATTTTCTCAATTGTATCCACTGAGCACCTGTCTAAATAAAAAAACCATCCTAATTATGGCGAAAATGAGATCAATTCGCAACTAACCTTGCAAAACAGGGCTGCCGCACGTGTTGAATCACATTAAAGGTAACCCGACCCAAAATTAAACAAGTCTAAAAAAGCATTCGTTGCATCACAATTAAGGTAACCCGAGATTGTGGAG
>NZ_CAAAJC010000050.1 GCF_900640175.1 Legionella sp. W10-070
TTATTATTCATTTTGGCAGTTCTTTTAGTGATTTTTCGACGGCAAATCGTATTTCACTATAGAAACTGCCTTTTTTTCAACTAATTAGAAATTTCGTTCACGGAGCCTAGGGTTCTGCAAAAAATATTATTCTGGTGACCAACTGGGTGACCAAAATTTCAAGAGCAAGTAATTGAATCAACAAAATCTGCGCCATATAAAACGACCTCAGAAACCGAAGAGGTACCTTTCACAATGCGCTTATTGCAGGGCAGAAAAACAATTTCCCGATGATTTTTCTGATGAACATGTAATACCAGGGTTATTAGGCCTGTTTGGAACAGACACCATGACTCTCAATGATCTTGTTTGCAAAGAATGCAACCAATACTTTGGGGATAATCTTGAATTAGCCTTAGGAAGAGACAGCGTATTTGGCATTGTATATCGAAGCATAGCAGGGGTAGTTACTCCTCCGAAGTTTAATAAAGTAATCCGTCATAAAAGAACCAGAATTGAGCCTTCAATTAACTGCCCTGAGTATGGGGATTTATTAGTCGATCTTGAGCTTCTCCCAGAGGGCAACTTTAAAGCCACCATAGCCAATCAAATAATCGTGATGAACTCCACAAAAGGCAGGCAGGTTCACTTTAGGGTTGATCGACTGCCTCATAAAAAAGTATTACTTAGCTTAGGCCTCAAGCCAGAAGAGGGTTGGATAAAATTTTTTTCGTACGCCGATGATATCCCATTAAGAGTGGCGCAGTTTAATGAAGCTTTAAAGAAGGCTGACATTTGCCTCATGCTCAAAGAACAACAATTTCATAGGCTTAATCTCGAACAAAGAAACCAACCTTTAATTTTTAAATCCATTATTGATGAGCCCATTCAAAGAATAATAGCAAAAATTGTTTTTAATTATTTTCTTTATCAATACCCCAAAATGACCGCGCTAAGCGATAGTTTTAGAGAAATCACGCAATTTATTCGATATAATCTCAAAGCAGCTCAGTTTCTTATGGTTATGGATTACAAACCATTATCAACAAATCTAGAGCAAGTTGAAAGCTCTGAGTTCGCATGGTATAGAATCACCACATTCCAGAACCCGTCAAACAATTATATCTTGGGGCAGTTAGTTCTTTTCAATAAAATTCAATGTGAAGTTGTTTTATCACGAAGCTATCCAATAAGAGGAATACCAAGGAAAAGCAGTATTTTTGATATTGAAAATAAAAGAATAATCCATAGCAACACTTAGGCATTAAGCCCGTTTGTTTTTTCGCATTTTCTTTACTCTACATTTAGAACCACATGAGTTCGAACACCATTTGGCATTTGGACGACCTATAAAAAACTTAAGACAATTGTTGCTTTGACATCGCCTCAGTTTTTCAAGCCCACCAAGTGAAGTAATATTAGAAAATATATAAGCTCCAAAAATTAAAGGGGGTGGATCACCTGGGTTTATTTACTCCCCTGCCATCTTCTTCCAGTCACCGGAAAATCAAGCCAAAATCAGCCAATTAATCTGGTCAATTTTTCTAAATTAATTGTAATCTCAAACAATTAAAGCTCTTAAAAGAAAAAAATTTTATAAGAAAGATTTGAATGTTATCGTTTCAGATTTCTATAGAAATTTTCATGAACTCCCAAGGCAAGTAAAATTCTTTCTTGAGGAAGCCACTCATAGGCTAATAGGTACTCTTGATTATTTATTTTAAATTTATAAACAAAGACGCCAGCTAAATCACCCTTTTTGGCTGTACCTATTTCAGGATTTTCTATAATATTTCTTATTGCCTTTTTAACTGCTTCTTTTTGATCGTTGTGGAGTTTTTTGAATGCCTTCTTAAAAGCCGGCATTTGGCTTACCAATATCTCCTGCATATTATTCTTCGTCAAAATCAAAGGGTTCAGCAAGCGACCTATCAGAGTGCGTTGATATCAACAAATCTTTCACGAAATCAATAGGTAAATCCGGGTTGTCTAAAGCGCATTTCCCGACTTTTGCCCAAAACTCAATTTGGCCTGGAATGGAGCGGCACTCTGCCTTCGCTGTTTTCTTAGCAGCTTCATAAATGCCATCATCAATTCTGATTGGAATACCCATAATAATTACCTATTGTGTTTATTTGCTACATTTGTAGTATAGCACAACATTTGTTTGGTAAATAGATTTTTAGTGTCTCTTAATTTATAAATTGATAGACAATCAAAAAACCTTATCATAAACTGTCCATAAAATCATCTTTTCCCTTATTAGTAGACATTCTTTCTACAAATCGATTAAGGAGACATTTTTAACATGCGACTCTTTGGATATGCTCGTGTTTCAACCAGCCATCAATCACTAGAGATTCAGATTAATGCACTAAAAGATGCTGGCGTTAAATCACATCGACTATTTACAGACAAAGCTACTGGCAGTCACTGTGAGCGCGATGGTTTGCAAACCCTTCGTCTTAAAGTAGAAGAAGGTGATGTCATTTTGGTTAAAAAATTGGATAGACTTGGGCGAGATACGGCTGACATGATTCAACTCATTAAAGAATTTGATGCTATGGGGGTATCTATCCGTTTTCTTGATGATGGAATTAGTACTGAAGGAACTATGGGAAAAATGGTGGTCACTATATTAGCTGCAGTTGCCCAAGCAGAAAGACAACTTATTCTCGAGCGCACCAATGAAGGCCGTACAGAAGCCAAGCTAAAAGGAGTAAATTTTGGCCGTAAACGTACTATCGATAGAGAAAAAATCATTTCACTTTATACTTCTGGTGTTGGCGCAACCGAAATTGCTAGAAAAACTGGAATTGGGCGTTCAACTGTTTACAAGTTGCTTCAAGAAACGGTAATCGAATAGAGGTATTTTATGATTCACGATAAATTAATAATATTTGATATTGATGGAACCTTAGCCCATACAAATCAAGCTGATGCAATTTTTTTTGAAAAGGCCATTTTAGATACTGTGATCTCCTTGATCTCCTCCCTATAAATAGATCCACTTTAAACTAGAGAATCTGGCAAAATATGAATTAATGAAAAACGGGGTATTTGCCATGAAACGCAGTAA
>NZ_CAAAJC010000051.1 GCF_900640175.1 Legionella sp. W10-070
ATCAAATCAATGTGGTTGGGATTTCAAGCTCTAGGAATTGCTGCAGAAATGTTCAAAAATGTTTTGTCAATAAAAACTTAGGGCCAATTGGAAGCATAAAGCGCGGAAAGTAGGCTCTGACTCCAATTGTCAACAAATTCCAGCAGCATCGCGACTTGACAATAAACTCATACCCCGGATTTTACTGGCGCGCCATCCGGCGCCACTCTCAAGGAAAAACCGCAGTTTTAATCGCACCTAATGCTGGTATTAAATTGATTTATATTCTTGAAAATGAGATCATACGTACAAATTATTATCAACGTTGTATATATGAATAATCCAAGATGTGCTGTGATCGGGGTAGGTTACCTGGGGCGTTTTCATGCGCAAAAATATCAGATGCTGCCAAACGCTGACCTGGTAGCGGTCTGTGACGCAAATGAGGAGACCTGTATTAACGTATCCGAAGAACTTGATGTGCCTGCTTATACTAACTACCATGACTTATTTGGAAAAGTAGATGCAGTCAGTATTGCTGCCACTACCAGCCAGCATTATCAAATTGCCAAAGAGTGCCTTGCACAAGGCATTCATGTGCTTATTGAAAAACCGATTACCGAAACCGTTGAAGAAGCGAATGAATTAATAGATCTGGCAAAGAGGCATCAAGCCAAATTGCAGGTAGGACATCTGGAACGATTCAATGCGGCTCGTCTGGCACTTGATGCTCATCTTGAGCAGCCGCTTTTTATTGAATCCCAGCGCTTGGCACCATTTAATCCACGGGGCACTGATGTCAATGTAATTCTTGATTTGATGATTCACGATATTGACATTATTCAAACCATTGTAAAAAGCCCCATTGTAAATATCGATGCCCAGGGCGCCCCTATTTTATCCAAATCAATTGATATCGCCAATGCTCGCCTGGTTTTTGAAAATCATTGCGTTGCAAACGTAACGGCTAGCCGGATTAGCTTTAAAACTGAACGTAAGACAAGAATATTTCAACCTAACTCCTATATTTCCATTGACTTTCAAAATAAGCAATTTGCTGTCTTTCAAAAGGGAGAAGGTGAAATGTTTCCCGGTATCCCCGAGATTACACGTCATCAATCAATTTTTGAAAAAGGAGACGCGCTGCTGGAAGAGATAAAAGCCTTTGTATCCAGCATTCAAAATAATACTGAACCATTGGTAACCGGAGAGGAAGGACGCGACGCGCTTGCAGTAGCAGCGCAAATTACTTCGTTGATTAATAATAATTTGAATTTCAGAAATGCCATCTAAGCGTATTGTCATTATTGCAGGTGAAGAATCTGGAGATATTCATGCTGCCGCCTTGGTAAAGCAGTTAAGTACCTGGGACAACAACCTGCAGATTAGTGGGATCGGGGGACGCCATATGCAGGAAGCAGGCGTTGACCTGATTAGCGATTTGGCTCGATATGGTGTTACTGGTCTTTCCGAGGTGGTTCGCCACCTGCAAGTTATTAAAAAGGCTTTTAAGAAAATTACCTCACACCTTAAAGCAACCAGGCCTGACTTGCTGATTCTTGTTGATTATCCTGGTTTCAATTTAAGGCTGGCAAAATTTGCTAAACAAGAGCTGGGCATCCGCATTTTATACTATATTAGTCCGCAAATCTGGGCATGGAAAGCGAACCGCATTAGGACGATTAAAGCCAATATTGATCGAATGGCAGTGATTCTCCCCTTTGAGAAAAAAATCTATCAGCAGGCCGGAGTCCCCGTTTCTTTTGTAGGCCATCCCCTGGTAGATAAAGTATACGATTGTTCCAATCAGGAAGAACTGCGCGCTGATTTAAATTTACCGACAGACAAACGCATTGTTGCCATGCTGCCGGGAAGCCGTACCCATGAAATTGAAAAGCATCTGCCGGTGCTTGTTGAAACCGCAAAAACTCTTGCCAGTGAGCATAGGGATTTACACTTCGTCATTCCCATTGCTGGAAGCTTGAGCCTTGAAAGTGTAAAGTCATACTTTAATAACACACATCTTCCAATTTCTTTTATATCAGGGAAAGCAACCCAGATTGTAGCCTGCAGCGATTGTGTCGTTGTTGCTTCTGGTACTGCTTCTCTGGAATGCGCTTTACAGCAAAAGCCGATGTGTATTATTTATAAATCCTCTCTATTAACCTACATTGCCGCAACCAAAGTGATTAAGGTGAAATACCTGGGTTTATGTAACCTGTTAAAAAATGAAATGATTGTGCCAGAATTGCTTCAGTACGATTGTAATGCCAAAGAATTAAGCCGAATTTTAAATGAGTTATTAACCGATCCAAATACTATTGAACGAATGACACAACGGCTTAAGCAATTAACATCTTCTCTCTCTTCTGAGGAGGCTGATTGCACTCTAGTCGACCTTGTGAAGCTGGAGCTTAACTCTGCGGTAGATAGAGTCTGTTGACATTTCAACTTAAACTGCCCGCTTCCCGCGCTTTATGCTTCCAATTGGCCCTAAGTTTTTATTGACAAAACATTTTTGAACATTTCTGCAGCAATTCCTAGAGCTTGAAATCCCAACCACATTGATTTGAT
>NZ_CAAAJC010000052.1 GCF_900640175.1 Legionella sp. W10-070
CCCCTTGCCAGCCAGGAAACGCCTGCTATAACGATTGGTTCCTGCCAGCCGGAAATAACGCGACAGCCACAGGTCAGCTTAACTGCTTATTTACTAATCGTGTCGCTATAGGCGGTTTTACCGATGACCTCTACTGGAGTTCTACCGAGTTTTCCGGCGATCCTACGTTCGGCGCCTGGGTCCAGATCTTCTTCGATGGCGGCCATTTCGACGACGGTAAGGTTGTCGAATATCGAGTTAGGTGTGTCCGGGCTTTTACCCCTTAACCCTTTATCCCTGTTTTTGAGGCAGCTACGCTGCCTTATGATTTTTTAAAGACGTATGAGTTGGATTTGGGTGAATGGCTTTCTATACGGAGTTACCGACGTTCGATTACTTCTTGTAATTGACAAACCGGTGAAGCGAAAGTTTTGCTGAGCGCGTAAGGAAGCCACTGATGCTTTAACATTTGGCAAGACTAAACCGTATTTACACACCGGCTTCCCCTCATTTGGGAGAATCACAGAGCCTGTTTATAAATTATAAAAAATACTCTAAATTCTTCCCATCAAAAGCAGAATAATCAATATTAGTAACAAGAGACCTACTCCACCACTGGGATAATAACCCCAACCACGACTATATGGCCAGGAGGGCAGTAAAGCAACTAATATGACTATTAACAAAACCAAGAGTAATAAGTCCATTGTAGTTTCCTTATTAATAATCCTTTGTTGATATAATAATAGCCTATTATTCTATTTGAAGCACATAATCAGGTCTCAGAGAACGATGGAAATTAAGCAAGCCTGAAACTGAAGGGCTTAAATCTGGGGTTCACAGCTTGCTGAAACTGTTGTTCTGCCCTTTTTTAGTCCAACCTGCCTCACTACTTGCACTTGCTATTAAAATTTATAAACAGTTGTATTCTTCATTACCGGGAGTGATAGTTCCGCACAACCATTCTGCCCTTTTGCATAGGAGCCATTTACCCTAAAAGTTTCCAGGCACAAATCATTGAAGGTAACAAAGGCTTTATTCTTATGTGCAATCTCTGCTTTTTCTAATTCCGTGCGTTCAATAAGATAGCCAGAAGTGGCATTTTTCATCGTATTTATAAATGGATAAAATTTAAAATCAGATAGATTACGTGGTTGCTCACCTTGTGATTTTTTATAATCCATAATAGTTTGAAGTGCATTTTCAATTTCTCTCAAGTCCTCATTCGAGCAGTTAATGTGCTTAATTCCAGTTAAAAAGCACATCGTCCCGACGGATGTATCATCATTTTTCCAGCTGTCTGTATGTACACAAACGTCGCTAGCCCATCCTGCAGAAGTTTCAATTGTTGTAATTAATGACTTAATAATTTGTTGTTCTTTATATATTGGTGAATTTCCAGGTGTGTTTGCATCAAAAAACATTTTATATTTTATAGCATTCATAATTGATTCTTGAAGAGGCTTTTCTGGATCAATTAATCGGCCGCCAATCGTTGTATTAACTTGTGGAGGAAACCGGGTTTCGTCAGAGGTAAGTTTATCTTTCAATGCAGGATTAGCCCTTAAACCTCCGAGACCATGAATTTGATGATCCGGCGTATGAAAAAGCAGAATAGCACCACAACCATCTGGTTTATAGGCTGGAAAATTTGCAATATTTGCTGCGATTTCGTTAGCAGAGGTTTTTTCAATGTTTTCAACCTCAACTGTAGTAAGTATATCAGTACCACGTTTAACGATTACACCCATTACTTTCTCCAAGTTTTTATAATGTAGAGTAGATAAATTAATAATGGAAAATCACCCATAATTCGCCGAAAATCATACATTGTGATTTATATTTGGTCAATTATGGCGAGACAGCAAAAAAAATCATCCGCCACCTGTTTTCCATCTATAAAGGTTCATTCCATTATCTCAGCTAATTCAAAATAAATCTGGTTTATCTGGGTATAGACCAATGCATTCAGAGGAAGAACATTTAGCTCCTAGGTTCCTTTTAAAAATATCTGATAACAGGACTGGAGTACTTGTAGATTTTTTCCCAAAAGTTACACTTGTTTCAACAAACATTTCAACAGGCACTGATCCTGAAAAAATAATTTCCCAACCCGCGCCCCACTCAGTATGTCTCTCATACAATTTTTCCGGTATAAGCTGATTCTCACCTGATATTGGATTAATACCCCAAATCATTCCTTTTTCCGGTCTCGGTTTCTCCTGATCACGTATTTTCAACCAGTCTGATAAAGTTATTTTTTGATAATATTCCAATCTGCTCTGGGCTCGCAGCCTTTATGGCTAAGGATAGATAGTAATGAACCGTAAAGAATTAGAAGCTTTCGCCCGAGAAGCAGCACTTAATGCCGAACTGGATGAGCATCCAGGCTACGCAAAGCATATCAGGCGGCTTACCACCTCCTGAAGAACTGCAGCAATTTTATCTCCCCCTTGCCCACCCCGTTGCATCACGGAAATAGGTAACCCGAAATAATTTAAATAGAGCCAAAATCAGTGCTTCGTTGCATCACAATTAAGGTAACCCATTTATTAAA
>NZ_CAAAJC010000053.1 GCF_900640175.1 Legionella sp. W10-070
CTCCACAATCTCGGGTTACCTTAATTGTGATGCAACGAATGCTTTTTTAGACTTGTTTAATTTTGGGTCGGGTTACCTTTAATGTGATTCAACACGCCACAAACAAGTCAAATTTATCAAACACTGTAAATGAAGGACAATCCTGTATAATGGGATTGAAGTTTCTGCCTAAAGCGAACTCCTAAATCAAGCATCGGATGATTAAAAGCTTGATAATTCAGGTAGATGTAATTCATTTCTATACTGAAATGCGGTGTTAGTTGAAAGTTTACCCCGCCCCCCAGGCGGCTCCCCCAACGATTTTTATTTCCTACAAGCTGCACCCCCGGAAAAATCATACTTTGCTCTAACCGGGTCAAATGAGAAAACGTTACACCTAAGCGTGTATAGAGCAGGGCATTCTTATAAAAACGATAACCTGGCAATATATCTCCTGTGACATAATCTTCCACAGCAAGATCCGTTTGCAGCATGTCGTTAGTAGATAAAGAGAAACGCTTAAACCCTGTTTTACGGGCAGGAAAACTCGTTCCCAATTCAGAGCCGAGATAAAAACCTTTAGCTGAGGTAAAGCCATAGCCGGCAAATACGTTAGCAACCGTTGCAGTGGACGAAGCGTTGCGGACAAGGCTGGAGCCCGTTTCAGTATCTTGCACAGTATAGCGAAAATTATCGTAAGCTTTTGCAAGCGCCACACCGAAATAAAACTTATCTTTTGCAGCAGCAAAACCATAAACGGTGAAGAGTGCATGAAATAAAAAAAGACCCGCATAGGCCCATGATTTCACAAAAAAACCTCCGATAACCTTTTCTTGATTCCTTGTGCAAGTTACCACATACTAGGGTCTGTCATCAATTGGGATTTCATTACTTGGCGGCAAAATTCATGAATCATAAAGGTTCTTTTTTCTTTTTTTTCTTCATGACCTGTTTTACAGCCTGGGGGGGTATCAGCGATGGATATAGCAACTCAACATTAGCTAAATCCGCAAAACCATGGAAGATACTGAGTGGCCTTCGCTATTGGTACAGTACCGGCAACATCACATGGAATCATAACCCATCCCTTATTGAGCCTTTACTGGGTAATCCGGCCTCCATTCTGACTTACAGCGGCATGCATGGTCATACGGCAGAGGTCTATTTCCGCGCAGAGCATAATTCAGGTCTATTTATTAAAGGTTATGTTGGAGGCGGCGGGATTAGCAGCGGCAGCCTCGATGATGAAGATTTCCTTAGTGGACAAATTAAATTTTTCAATACGCTGAGCTCTTTGAAAAGTGGCAACATCCGTTACATCAATGTCGATTTCGGGGTTACTTTATCTGAAGGCACCTCTGAGAAAAGCCTGCTGAACAATAAATTCCGAATAGACTCTTTTTGGGGCTACCTGTATTGGAATGAAAAGGTGCATGCTTTTGGCGTACGGTGCAAACCGGATGATGTCGAAGGAATATTTTGCGGGCCTCCAGGGTTTATCCACATTCCATTTTCGGTCAATGGAATATCCAATGAACTGGAATGGAATGCTTTGCGTCTTGGCTTAACAGGCGAGACAAGCATTTCTTCCAGATTGAAACTTAGCATTGAGGCGGCTTATCTTCCCTTAGCAGACATGAGTGACAAAGACAGCCACTATCTTCGAGAAGATCTAGAGGATGGTCCCAATGTCATTCTTAAGGGGATGGGAAGAGGATGGATGCTGGAAGCCATTGCTGACTATGAACTGATTCCTCACTTTAACATCGGATTGGGAGGGCGATACTGGGATCTAAGAAGCGACGGCAAAGTCTGGTTCGGCGGATTAAATGTTGAGACACCACTAAACAGGCTTCGCAGTAAGCGTTATGGTATTTTTGCCCAGGCCAGTTTGCAAATAACCTGATGAAACCTCAAGACAAAATTGTGTTCTTGATTAGTGCCCCCGGATTTGGGGAATAGCCGTGACTTAGCCAAACATAAAATATTTGATGTGGTTGAGGGACGCTCCGAAAAGGATTTAGAAAGCTATCTAAATACCCTTGAAGGCAAAGAAAAAGTTCAGGTAGTCTGCATTGATTTAAGTTCCAGTTACCGTAAGTTAATCAGGCGTTATTTTCCGAATGCGATGATTGTCGCCGATCGCTTTCATGTGATTCGATTACTGAATCAATTTTGTTT
>NZ_CAAAJC010000054.1 GCF_900640175.1 Legionella sp. W10-070
TGATCCTCTCCCCAAAACCGATCCGGTATTAATTAGAAAAACCGGCACCTAACACCTTCTGTTTGAACTGATTTGGAGTCAAATTGTTCAGTGAGGAATGAGGTCGGAAATCATTATAATCCTGTCGCCATTCTTCAATTTTATTTTTAGCATCTTCAAGAGAAAGAAACCAGTGGCTATTCAAACACTCATCGCGAAAACTTCCATTAAATGACTCAATAAACGCGTTATCTGTTGGTTTTCCAGGCCTTGAAAAATCCAGAGTCACGTGATTTACATAAGCCCATTTATCCAATATTTTTGAAATAAACTCAGGACCATTGTCAATGCGGATAGATTTTGGCTTTTTGTTTTCCAGTACTCTAAGACTTTCAAGAACGCCTGCAACTTCTTCGCCTCGGATGGCCTCTCCTACATGAATGGCAAGGCATTCACGACTAAAATTATCCACTATAGTTAATGCCCGTATTCTCTTGCCATTGAACAAGTTATCAGAAACAAAATCCATACTCCAGCATTCATTTAAAGTAGAGGCCAATGACCGTTCTGCTCTGTGGCTACCTGCTACATGTCGCCGAGGTCGCTTCCTTCGAAGATTAAGACCTTCTTCACAATAAATGCGGTGAACTTTTTTATGATTGATGACCCAACCTTCTCGTTGAAGCAACACATGAATACGCTGATAGCCATAGCGAACTCTTGTTTCAGCTATCTCTCTAATACGGTGTCTTATAACAGTATCTTCGCCACGGCGTGAGCGGTATTGGTATACGCTACGGCTTATCATTAAAACTTCACAGCTCCTACGGATACTTACTCGATAGCCATCCTGAAGAGAAACTGCCAGTTCCCGCTTCTTACGTGGCTTTAAAGCTTTTTTGACAGAACATCCTGCAACATCTGTTTATCCAGGCTTAAATCAGCAACCAGCTGTTTCAGGCGCTTGTTTTCATCTTCCAACTGACGCAGTTTCCTAAGCTCCGAGGCACCAAGCCCCCCATATTTCTTCTTCCATATATAAAATGTCGCTTCGCTGATGCCAAGCTTCCGACAAACCTCCGATACGCTTGTGCCTAGCTCGACCTGCTTTAAACCAAATAATATTTGTTCTTCTGTAAATTTACTGCGTTTCATGGCAAATACCCCGTTTTTCATTAATTCATATTTTGCCAGATTCTCTAGTTTAAAGTGGATCTATTTATAGGGAGGAGATCA
>NZ_CAAAJC010000055.1 GCF_900640175.1 Legionella sp. W10-070
TGGAGTATTTAACTCAAATTGACCGTCTTCAGTTCTTAAGATTTTCTTGCTATATCCGTTGCGGCTATTTGATGTGCTGGATTTTTCATACTTTTCATAACCAAGATGCTCATCAAGCTCAGCATTAAGCGCTGCCTCAACTGGAATCCTGGTTAACATTTGACTGAAATCATTCAGATCTTTTTCAGTCTTTAATGTCTTTGGCTTCGCGGGCAAATGTTTCTAATTCTTCTCTATTCATTACTCTCTATCCTTAGCCTCAAAGGCTGTTATGATAGACAGTTACACAATTTTATCTACAGTCTCATCAATAGCTTAGGAAGTAATCAAATATTTTTTATTTTTATCCATACAATTATATCTCATTAGATATTTTTTTTAATATGGCATCACAAAAAGTCATTCGTTGTTCTGGATTAAGTCGCCCCAAAAGTCTTATTATTTCTGCCAAGTTATCCTCTTCGGCATAAAAATACGCAGTGGGAACAAACAGCACATCAGCAATACGCTTCAATGTAAGGAAATCAGGCGTATGTTTCCCTGTCTCATATTGATTCACACGAGGACCAGCGGAAAACTCGTCCATTCCCGTAGCCACGCCTAACTTTCTTTGAGATAACCCCACGATTTTTCTGGCCTCTTTTAATCTTTTCGGCAGGGGTGAATCAACCATCTATCTGAGCTCGATTATTTTAATGGAAATATAGATAAGAGATTCTTAGTTTTTGCCTTGAAGAGAAGAAGCGAAAAAATTAGCCTGCCACTCAATGGTTAAATATTCATCTTTCTTTCGACAGATAACATTTTGTGAGTTCGCTGCCAGTAATGGTGCGTGGAGGATGTAATGGCCAGCTTCATGTGCCCGTTGCATCACGGAAATAGGTAACCCGAAATAATTTAAATAGAGCCAAAATCAGTGCTTCGTTGCATCACAATTAAGGTAACCCATTTATTA
>NZ_CAAAJC010000056.1 GCF_900640175.1 Legionella sp. W10-070
CTAGGGTGTGTTTTTAAAGTTTTCAAACGATAAAAAATCTGATAAAAAGGCTCCATGCTAAAATGGAGTAACTGGATGTCCCGCTTTGTCATTGATGATGCTATGTGGAGAAAACTAGAGCAATTATTACCTTCCCCTAAAGGCCGTCATGGAGAAAATGACCGATTATTCATAGAAGCGGTTTGCTGGATAATCAGGACTGGAGCCCCTTGGAGAGATTTGCCCCCTGATTATGGAAAATGGCAAAGTGTTTATGGTCGCTATAATCGATGGGTTAAAAAAGGACATTTCAATGAGATACTTGAAATTTTAAAAAAAAGATGGAGATCACGAATGGCACATGATGGATGGTAGCGTTATCCGAGCACATCAACATGCGGCCGGTGCTCAAGGAGGCCAAGAGAAACAAGCATTAGGCCGAAGCAAAGGTGGTTTTAGCTCAAAAATCCATGTAAAGGTTGATTCTTTTGGACTGCCTTTGTGTTTTGTTTTAACACCTGGACAAGACAGTGAGATTAAAACAGCGAAGAAATTGCTGGGCGATGAGCTATCAGAGTATTTATTAGCCGATAAGGCTTATGATAGCAATGAATTTCGTGAAGCGTTGAAAAACAGAGGAACCACCCCTGTCATCCCATCCAAAAAAAATCGCATCATCCCTATAGAGCATGATACGCATATATACAAAGAGCGTAATTATGTTGAGCGTTTTTTTAATCGCGTCAAAAGCTTTAGGAGAATTGCTACACGTTATGATAAAACTGCTGCCATGTTTCTGGGAGCACTAACTTTAGTAAGTATTATATTGTGGCTGAAACTTTAAAAACATGCCCTA
>NZ_CAAAJC010000057.1 GCF_900640175.1 Legionella sp. W10-070
GTAATCGCTGCCGTCAGCGTGGTCTTACCATGGTCTACGTGACCTATCGTACCCACATTCACATGCGGCTTCTTACGCTCAAACTTTTCCTTCGCCATCGAAAGATCTCCCCATTAAAATTTTGATAACTGCATGGTGCCCACAACTGGACTCGAACCAACGACCTCTTCCTTACCAAGGAAGTGCTCTACCACCTGAGCTATGTGGGCTAAATTACATCCTGCACTATCGCAAGACACTAATTAATTTTGGAGCGGGTGATGGGAATCGAACCCACGCTATCAGCTTGGAAGGCTGAAGTTCTACCATTGAACTACACCCGCTTGTTCATTACCTCTTTTATAATATGGTGGAGGGGGAAGGATTCGAACCTTCGAAGGCAGAGCCGTCAGATTTACAGTCTGATCCCTTTGACCGCTCGGGAACCCCTCCCAAAAGAACGCCATTTTCTTTCATGGCATTAGCAAAGTCAATAGCCTAGCCATTCATTTTCCAAAAATGGCTGACATACAAGTGGTGCTGGCACCAGGAATCGAACCCGGGACCTACTGATTACAAGTCAGTTGCTCTACCAACTGAGCTACGCCAGCAACAATACGCCTTTATTCAGTGCTTCATATAAAGCTACTTTGCAGCAACTCGAAGCACAGCTTCCGCATTTTTTACGGACATTTTTTTATAAAAAAGCCCTGGCGATGACCTACTTTCACATGGGGAGACCCCACACTATCATCGGCGCGGGTCTGTTTCACTTCTGAGTTCGAGATGGATTCAGGTGGTTCCAGACCGCTATGGTCGCCAGGAAAAACGG
>NZ_CAAAJC010000058.1 GCF_900640175.1 Legionella sp. W10-070
CTTCCAATTGGCCCTAAGTTTTTATTGACAAAGCTCTTATAATGCTGTTTAAGAGCTTTTTTATTTTAATGGAGTAAGAAGTGCTTGGTACAGGAACAACAGAAACGTTTTTTCGGGATGAGTTTTCTACATTAGAACTTAAAGACAAACGTCTTGTAAGGCGAGCAATCCAAGTGGGCGTATGCTTACAAAAACGGCTTACGTCCTGCATCAAACGCTTGTTTATTGATAAAAAGGATATGCGCCAGGCATATGATTTTTTTTCGTAATCCTAAAGTATCAGGTGAAGCCTTGCTAAAAGCTCATTATCATGAAACAGTCAATCGCGCTAAAGAAGTAAAGACACCTTATATTTTAGCGATTCAGGATAAAACGACACTTAATTTTACCACTCATACAGCCAAGACAGAACTTGGTCGTATTGGAGGGAAAGGAAAAAAATCTCAATATGGATTATTTCAACACAGTACGTTATTAGTGACTCAAAGCAATGAACCTTTGGGATTAATTGACGTAAAACACTTTGACTACGATGATTATGATTTAACAGTAGATCGCCATGACCGTCCTATAGAAGAAAAACATAGCTATAGCTGGATTGAATCCTCTCAAAAAAGGAGGGAGCGTTTGGGGGAACTTACGACCCCTGTGATTACTGTAGCCGATAGAGAAAGCGACATTTTTGAGTTTTTACACGACCTTAT
>NZ_CAAAJC010000059.1 GCF_900640175.1 Legionella sp. W10-070
GCAGATAAATTTCGTCGATTTGATAACCCGTTTTTAAAATTTTATGATAATCCTCAATGTGCCACCTCGACTTATAGATATTCACCACTTCTTTTTTTGTTCGATGGTTTTTGTAGGAAGGTTGGTGAGCAAAATCCAACAGTACTCCTCATTGTAAGCCATAACCACATCGACCTTGATTGGAGTATATTGTTCCTTTGAAACATCACGAGGCACAGGAAGAGCAACGGATTGAAGTGATTTGAGCTGAAGAGTGATCTCTTTAATTTCATGCGTACTGGACTCATTGATTAGAGTGGTTAGTGTCCCCTCATCAGGCTGTTGCTCTAATAATGAAAATAATTTATCCGCATACTTTGAGTAACATTCTCCAGTAAAACGATTATGTTGGGCACGTATGACAAACCGTTCGTTCGATTCAATAAGGTCGTGTAAAAACTCAAAAATGTCGCTTTCTCTATCGGCTACAGTAATCACAGGGGTCGTAAGTTCCCCCAAACGCTCCCTCCTTTTTTGAGAGGATTCAATCCAGCTATAGCTATGTTTTTCTTCTATAGG
>NZ_CAAAJC010000060.1 GCF_900640175.1 Legionella sp. W10-070
CCAGAAGTAGATAGTCTAACCTTAGGGGGGACGTTTACCACGGTGTGATTCATGACTGGGGTGAAGTCGTAACAAGGTAGCCGTAGGGGAACCTGCGGCTGGATCACCTCCTTAATAGAAAAGGCACGACGACTTAAAGCGCCCAACACAGTTTGTTTTCAAATTAATGAGCGTTCATTAACAATATGGTAAAGAAGAGGTAACACGAGCGATTAGTATTGTGATTGATATGACTTTGATTTGATTGAGGTTATATGGTCAAGAAGAGAAGCGCAAACGGTGGATGCCTAGGCAGTAAGAGGCGAAGAAGGACGTGGAATCCTGCGAAAAGCTCTGGCGAGTTGGAAACGAGCGTTGACCCAGAGATGTCCGAATGGGGGAACCCGGCTTACGCGAGTAGGTCATCTGCGGCTGAATAAATAGGTTGCAGAAGCGAACTTGGGGAACTGAAACATCTAAGTACCCAAAGGAAAAGAAATCAAGAGAGATTCTCTGAGTAGCGGCGAGCGAAAGGGG
>NZ_CAAAJC010000061.1 GCF_900640175.1 Legionella sp. W10-070
AAAAGTGAATGAATTTTTTTGATTTTAAATTATTAAAAAAGTATCCTAATTTGCAGTGGTTTTTTAATATTAAATTAACCTATAGGATGCTGGCAGAGGATAAGCTATCGATTAGATATCAAAAAAGGAGTACTCTTAAGGTCCAATGACCAGACCATTGCCAGCAATCACTTCACCACCAATGGGGGTGTTATTGAATCTCACCTACGTGGCATAAGGATAGAAACCATGCAAAGAAAAAAACACTTTTTTATGAAGAGGCTACTGGCTTTCTTGTGGTCGGGGCTGATGCTTGCAACAGCCTGCGCAGGGACTCCCTTGTGGATCTTTGAACCCCTGACAGCGACCACGGTTGCAGTGCCTGCCAATGGTACGGCGATGGTGCAATACCGGGTGACTAATC
>NZ_CAAAJC010000062.1 GCF_900640175.1 Legionella sp. W10-070
CCGCAGTAGGACAGTCTTCAGGGGGTGGTACCATTGCTTGCTTGAACGGAGGGCTGAATAATCTGATTGCAGCCACTGCCGATAACAGCACAGCTATTGAATGGGGCGGAATTGGTATAGCTGTTGGTGCTGGAGCGCAAAGTAATACCGATGGGGCTGCTAATACCTCTACCATTGTTACCACATTGGGCAATAATGGCGGCATACCTTATGCAGCACAACTGTGTAATGACTTTGAGGTGGACTCCCAAGGCAATACCCCTTGCCAGCCAGGAAACGCCTGCTATAACGATTGGTTCCTGCCAGCCGGAAATAACGCGACAGCCACAGGTCAGCTTAACTGCTTATTTACTAATCGTGTCGCTATAGGCGGTTTTACC
>NZ_CAAAJC010000063.1 GCF_900640175.1 Legionella sp. W10-070
TTTTTCACGTTTCGATAAAACCATTTCAGCATTTTTAGGGTTTATTCACTTTGCCGGAGCGCTGATATGGATGCGTTAGAAATTTCGTTCACGGAGCCTAGGTTCCGTGAACGAAAATTTTCACAGCTGCAAATGCGGCTAATTGGCACCATGATATCTTTGAATTCGTTAAATAGAGCCAGCTATTCGCCTCATTCAAAGACACCATGGTACTCAATCACCCACATTTTCGCTTTGCGAAAAAATTTGTTCACGGAACCTAGGGCATGTTTTTAAAGTTTCAGCCACAATATAATACTTACTAAAGTTAGTGCTCCCAGAAACATGGCAGCAGTTTTATCATAACGTGTAGCAATT
>NZ_CAAAJC010000064.1 GCF_900640175.1 Legionella sp. W10-070
TAAAAAAGTCGTTTACCTTGCTATAATGGATGCTTCCAAAAAATGGACGATGCCCATTAGAAATTGGAAGGCTGCTTTAAATCGGTTTATGAGCGAGTTTGAAGAGCGATTAATTGATTTTTTTTAAACAATGACAGTTACACAGAATTATTTACAGGGTCAGGTCTCCTGGCGGCATTGAGAACCAACCCCAATAATCTCACGGTAAAGCGACTCAATAGACGAGAACGTTATTTGCAACAACAACCTGTCATTGCTGGCTCTACCCCAATTAAGGGGGCACTTTAATCAAGTTAGTATAGACTAACCCTTTGATTTGAGGGTCAAAAGGAAGATTAAGATGCCCAAGAAAGA